>DEWC01000043.1 GCA_002363095.1 Ruminococcaceae bacterium UBA3220
ATTATTTCTTCTTCGGTTATGTTTTTATTGATAACATTTCTGAGCCTTTGTGTTCCGGCTTCGGCGGCAAATGTAAGCCCGCTTTTCCTTACATGATTGATTTTTTCAAGAAGTTCATCGGAAAAATTATCTATGCGAAGGCTCGGGAGCGATAAGCTTATTCTTTCTTTCTCCGTCCAGTCAAGCATTTTATTAAGCAGGTTTTCCAAGTCCCTGTAATCGCTCGTGCTGAGCGACGAAAGTGAAATCTCATCATAACCGGTACTGTCGCAAAGTGCCTTTGCCTGCCGGCAGATTGTTTCAACCGACTTTTCTCTCACGGGACGATAGATGAATCCCGCCTGGCAAAATCTGCACCCTCTAATGCATCCGCGAAAAATTTCCTGAACCGCCCTGTCGTGTATGATTTCAATGTAAGGAACAACAAATTTTTCAGGGTAATAGGTTTTGTCAAGGTCATATTCTATTCTTTTTCTCACCGGAAACGGCAGGTCGTCAAACTTAGGTGAAATTGATAAGACGGTGCCGTCCTCCTTATAATCAACATCATAAAGCGAAGGAACATAAACACCCTCGATTTTAGAAGCCTCGCGCAAAAAATCCGATTTTGAGCCGCCGTTATGTTTATACTTTTTATAAAGGTCAATAACCTCCAAATCGGCTTCCTCGCCCTCTCCTAAAAAGAAAATATCAACAAAATCGGCAAGAGGCTCGGCGTTACAGGTGCAGGGTCCGCCCGCAACGACCAACGGCGTAAAATCTGTGCGGTCCTTTGAAAGGAGCGGTACTCCGGCAAGTTCAAGCATATTCAAAACATTCGAATATGAAAGTTCATACTGTAGTGTAAAGCCTATAAAATCGAAATCCTTTATCGGGTCGCGGCTTTCTATGGCAAAAAGAGGAATATTGTTATTACGCATAACCGATTCAAAATCCGGCCAGGGAGCAAAAACTCTTTCGCACCAGATATCCTTGCGTTCATTAAAAAGCGAATAAAGAATTTTTATTCCCAAGTGCGACATACCGACTTCATAATTATCGGGAAAGCAAAACGCAAATCTTATATCAATTTCGGATTTATCCTTTATAACACTGTTGATTTCTCCTCCCGAATACCTTCCGGGCTTTTGTACGGTTAACAACAGTTGTTCAAATCTCTTTTCGTCCATAACGCCAATCCTTTTAATTTAAATTTCAGTTAAAAAAAGTCCGTGTTTGTTGCAATAGTAATAAATTCGTTCTACCTTTGATATTTTAAACCGCGCCTGCGCGTTACCTTCGGGATATAGTTTTAATAATTCATAACCGTTATCTTTGACTGCGGCAATAAAAGAAATGTAATGCAATTTTGTCATTTCGTGCGAAACGGTAAGAAAGTATTCATCTTCAACCCTTTGAATTTGAATATTATGATTATAATCCGGCTTTTCAGGCTCAAGCGGAGGAAGTGTTAAACCGTGACAACCGACAACCGCCTCGCCCGAGGAAAAAATAACATTACCGCAAATCGGACATACATACAGTTTTGTACGAAGAATATTGAATGATTTATTCGTGTTAACAATATCTTCGCCCGACATAAGTTCAACAACCGATACGCCTAACGCCTTACAAAGCGGTTCAAGAAGGCTTATATCGGGGTATCCCCTGCCGGTTTCCCACTTTGAAACCGATTTATCGCTTACGGAAAGCATTTGAGAAAGCTGTTGCTGGGTCATCTTTTTTTGTTCGCGAAGACGTTTTATCATGGCGCCCGTTACATAAGTGTTCATATAAATCTCCATCCTTTTATAAGACTATGGAAATTATAAAACCCTGCGACGCAAAAGTCCACCTACGCAAAGTAGACCTCAAAACCGATTATTTTATCCTCAGTGATTTAAGATATTCCTTTTGCTCGCCGGCTATACGGTAACTTTCAACCGCTTTTTGAACGGTTTTATTATGCACCCACTTATCAAGTGCTTTCTCTTCCAGATATTTTACCGCCTCGTCATACCGCTTTGCAAGTGCGGTTGCAAAATACCACGCTATCATCATATTAATGTAATAATCTTCCGATTTGATTTCTGCGACTTGTTTCAGATACTTTTCATCGAAGTTTTCATCCAAAAAGTGTTGCATCAACATACCGATACCGAAACGAACAGTATAAGTCCTGTCGGAAAAAATCCAGTTTTTTATATCACCTGCAAGTTTATCGGTATTCTTTGCAAAAACCTTGGGAGAAAGCTGGTCGCAGGTTGCCCAATTGTCAATATACGGCAAAAAATCATTTACCTGCCCTAAACATTTATCGAAATCTTTTGTAAGCGAAATGATAAATGAATGAAGTTGGTTTTCGTCAAAATAACTATGCGGCAGGTCGTTGAGAAATAAGTCAATATTTTCATATTCGGCATATGTTTTTGCAAGCGAGCGAAGCAACGGCGTCCTGACGCCTATGATGGTTTCGGGCTTAACGGTAGGAATGAGTTTTACCTGAAAATCGCGGTATTTTTTATCTTGCTTTTCAAAAAGCTCGGTTTGGATTTCTTTTGTTATATTCTTTGCTTTCATTTTTCCACACCTTGTTTTTTGCCAAATTCCCTTTATCGGGATATTTCATCCGCTATTTTTTTAATCAGTTTTTTAAGAAAATCTCTGTCTTCGACTTCTTCTACAAGAAGCATATCTTTACCTCCGGGATAAGGTCTTTCGTGCCGTGCGTTGGGCATAAAAGAAACCGCCGATTTAGTGGGCTTTACCAAAAACCGGTCATCATATATTCCGCCTATCACCTTACCGCGAAAGTAAATTATGTATTCACCCATCATTTTTCGATATGATATTTCGGGGATATCGGACAATTGTTCTGAAACAAAAACGAAGTATTCTTTGCTTGAAGCCATAATTTACCTCTTATTAAAACTTGATGGGCTTTTCTTTCTTTTTTTGAGGAAAGATCCACCACGCCGAGACAAGCGCAACGATTATAAACGCCGGTATCGGACAAAAGCCACCCAAAACCGCTGCGGCAAAATAGGTAATAAGACTTACTATGCCTCTTAATGTCCAGCGGAATTTTTTATTATCCTCTCGAAGTATAAGATAATACATTATGTGAAAAGCCACACTTGCCAAAAACATATCCGAAAAATAAACGAATAACGGCAGAAAAGATTTCGGATAAGTACCGACCCACGCCGTTGCAAATGGAATAAAGGACATCACAAAAAGCCAAACGATATTGCACCAAAGTATTTTTACATTTATTTTTTCAGCGATTTGAAATATGTGGTGATGATTTACCCAGTAAATTGCAATAAAAAAGAAGCTGATAAGATATGCAAAAAGGGTCGGCATCAAGGCCAATAGGTCCGCAGGCTTATCCCCCGCCGGCTGTTTGAGTTCCAAAACCATAATCGTAATTATTATCGCCAAAACGCCGTCGCTGAACGCTTCCAATCTGTTTTTCTCCATTAAGTTTCACCTCATATTATTCGATCGCTTCGAGCAAAAAACTTACCGGGCGAAAGCCGTCATTACAGGAAATCATTGCCGATTGTTTGTTTTTCATCCAACCGTCATAAAAATCCCCTCCGCCGTGTGCCAAAGCAAAGACAAAGGGCGATACCGTTTCCCACGCACTATCGCAAAAGTTTTCGGGTTTCTTTGCATTTTCGGATATAAATGTTTGACCGAGTTTCATTTCGCACGCGTGCTCTATCGGGTTTTCATATTGCTTTATCAAATCCTCGTAACACGCCATTCGCATAACGGTAATCTTAACCTTTTCCATAAAATCAACCTTTTATTTTGAAATGAGTTTTAAAAATCTTTTATCATTCATTTGCTCGTTTGTAAGCCAAACACCATCCAAAAAGAGCGAATAGGTAGTAACCGGCGTGGGAGCGTTTTGCGCCTGCTCCTTTGATGTAATATGTATCGCCTTAAACTGTATACCGTTTTCCTTTGCTGTATTTTCTACAACAGGCACATATTTTGCATTAAACGGACATTGGCTTGTGTAATATAAAACATAACCTTTATCGTCAATATGCGGATGTTTTGCACAATCTTTGAATTCAGGTACAACAGCATCGGCAAAAAAAGGCAGATACCAAAGTTGAATGCCGTTGTCGGCGGTGTCGCAAACCGAAAAGCCCTTATATTCAAGATATTTCGGGTCGGAAAGGAAGGGCTTTTTCTTGGCAGAGGAAAGAATACAAAGTCCCTTTTTGCCCTTCTCTTTGCTATCTCTTATGCACTCGCTTAACAGGTCATTTGAATAGCCGTGCCCCTTAAAAGAACCGGAGACCCATAGGCAGTCAATATACATATAACCTTGCGCTTTTATCGGTATCCACGCATTTTCGGCGGGGATATATTCAATAAAACATTTCCCCCGCTCAGCACTTTTAAGAAAGACAAGTCCATCATTAAAACGGTCGGATAGCCAAGTCTTTTTTGACAAAACCTGAATATCAGAGTTGTTTGAAATGGCACAACAAATATGCTCGTTTTCGATATTTTGACCGGTAACCCTAATGTATTCCATATATCCTCCAAAACGCATTTTATTTAAAATTAAAAAACAAGTTGTATCAACAACATATAAGCCACCGTTCCCGATAAAATGCTTATAAGCGGATTTCGTTTCCATACTTGCAAAGCTATTACAACCGCAACGGCGATAAGTTCGGGAATACCAAAATATTTTACACTGAAATCTATGTCTTTAAGGCAATATATAACAAGCATACCGATAATCGCAGGTGGCAATACATCGCCTAAATAGGTTATGTATTCGGGCGTCTTTTTCTTGAAAACAAAAAAGGGCAAAAACCGTATCACCAAAGTCGTGAGGGACATGGTAGCGATAATATAAACGGTTGTCATATCTTTTCCACGCCCCTTTTACGAAATACTGTCAAAACAAGGGTCATCAACAAGAGGGCTGGTATCAAAAAGAATTCGGTACCGAACACCAAAAGACAAATAATTGTCGATAACAGTCCCGTAACGGCGGGAAAGTGGTTTTTGTTTGTGAGCCATTGTTCGGTAAAGGAAGCGACAAACAGCGCGGTCATTGAAAACTCGACTCCTGCCGAGGAAAACGGCAGAAAATTGCCTATAATATTGCCTATAATACCGCCCGCTATCCAATAACTGTGGTTAAAAAGCGAAACATAAAACCTATACCGGTCGGGCTCGACCCCATCGGGGACCTTTCCGTCGGATAGTATCGAATAGGTTTCATCAGTCAAGGCAAATATCATATACGGCTTATATTTCCCCGCGTCTTTATATTTGTTCATAACCGAAATGCTGTAAAAAAGATGCCTGCCGTTGACCATAACGGTCGTAATCAGCGTGTTTATTACCGATGCGCCGGATGCGATAAGTCCTACACCCACATACTGCATTGAACCGCCATAAATAACTATGCTCATGGATGCTGCCCATAAAACGCCGTATCCGGCTTTTCTAAGCAGAATACCGAAACCGATGCCTAAAAAAATATAGCCCGCCAAAACAGGGATCGATGTTATAAACGCTTGTCTTATTGTCTTGTTTTTCATATCTTATCCCATAAACCCCCAAAATGTCCGGACATTCTCCTATGATAAAAACGATGCGCCCAAAACGCTCCTAATCATACTATATTTAGAAACTACGACCAAAACATGACAAAAACATTTCTTGAAATATCAACAATCGTTGACAATATGCAGCTGATTACTTTCAGGATCATATTCAGCAACTTTTATTTTTCCGATTAAATGACGATATGTCCTGAAATAATACTTCGCCAAACTTTCATTTGTCCTGCTGTTATGCGATCTAAGTATTACAATGTACTTTTCATAATCGTCCGGCAAAAACGAAAGATAAAAAGCCGCCTCATTCATGAAGCCCATTTTTGCACTTGGAGTATTTCCTGTTGCAGTCCATGTATAGCGTTTACACTCAATGGCAATATGCTTTTCTATATTCACTATATCGAATCTATGTTCCTTTGGCGGATTCCCTATAGGAATCTTCTTTTCAAGTTCAAATCCGGGTCCAACCTTATTTAAGAACCAACATTGAACCTGCTTTTGAAAAACGGCACCGATACGTGGATTGTCCGAATTACACATAGTTTTATACTCCTTTGTTACTTCTGTTAGATTATATTTGAACACTCGAAATATGCAACTACTTCTATTCGCAAAAAGCTTCGATTTCCCGCTCAAGCAGGCGAAAAACATTTGCGATAAGATACCCGTCGGCAATCGCGTGATTAAGGCGAACCGTAACCGGCATCATTAGTCTGCCGTTTTCCTCGCGATACCTCCCCCAGTTTACGATAGGAGCAAAATACAAGTA
>DEWC01000014.1 GCA_002363095.1 Ruminococcaceae bacterium UBA3220
GCTGTATTCTGGAACAGGGTCATCGGATCAATAAATATGCCCTCAATCATCGAGCCGTAAACGGTTAACGGACTTGCTTTGAACAATGCCATTCCAAGCACACCGACAAAAAGTAGAGCCGCAGCAATAGCACCTAAACGAATTGAAAGTGAACGAATAAACGAAGAAGAATCATTTTTAGTTATATGAAACAACGGTTCTTTCTTAGTTGAATTATCTGCATTCATGATTCTTCCTCCTTTAAATTACTGATTTCCCACTGTTCTTGGGTAAGATTGCTGTCTTTTGCTTTTCCGTAGTCTTTTTGTTCTGATTTATCAAGAGAACCGGTCATCATAAGTCCGAGCTCTTCTTTTGTTGTTTTAGAGGCATGAACAACGCCCATAACCTTGCCGTGGCATAAAACCATAATTTTATCGCAAAGTGCCAGCATAACATCTAAGTCTTCACCGACAAAAAGAATGCCTGCACCCTTCTGCTTCTGCTCGTTTAAGATATCGTATATTTGATAGGAAGAGTTTATATCGAGACCTCTTACAGGATAAGCGGTTATAATGACATTCGGTCCGGATTCGATTTCTCTGCCAACAAGAATTTTCTGAACATTACCGCCCGACAATCTTCGAACCGGGGTTTCGGTCGAGGGGGTTACAATTGAAAGCTTTTCAATCAAATCAGAGGCTCTTTTGCGTGCGGATTTTCTGTCAACAAACGGACCAAAGCCGTCACGATAGGTCTTAAGCATCATATTATCAGTTACCGAAAAAGACGGAGCAAGTCCCATTCCGAGTCGGTCCTCGGGAATAAAACTCATTGATATTCCCCGTTTTATTATTTCTCTTGCGGGCATTCCGACGAGTGATTCCCCTTCATGCATTATTGCTCCGCCGGATATTTTACGAAGACCGGCGATAGCCTCGCATAGTTCTTTTTGTCCGCATCCGGTTATGCCGGCAACGCCGAGAATTTCGCCGCCTCTTATGTAGAAACTGACATTTTTAATCGCCTTTGTACCAACATCGGATTTTACGGTTAAATCCCTGATTTCCAATAAAGGTTTCTTCTTTTCAATCTTAATTCGGTCGATTTTAAGGTCGATTTTTTTCCCGACCATCATTTCGGTTAAATCTTTTTGAGTAGTTTCGGAAGTGTTAACAGTACCGATGTACTCCCCTTTCCTTAAAACGGAAACGCGGTCGGAAATTTCCAAAACTTCATTAAGTTTATGTGTGATTATAATGATTGCTTTTCCGTCTTCACGCATTTTTTTCAAGACCGTGAACAATTTGTCAATTTCCTGAGGAGTTAAAACCGCAGTGGGCTCATCAAGAATCAGGATATCAGCCCCGCGGTAAAGAACTTTTATAATCTCTACCGTCTGTTTTTCGGAAACAGACATATCATAGATTTTCTTTTTGGGATCTATATCAAAACCGTATTTAGAGGCAATCTCTTTCACACGGGAATTTACGATTTTAGGTCTATACGGCTCATTGTTGCCGAGAATAATGTTTTCTGCGGCTGTAAAGGTATCAACAAGTTTAAAATGTTGATGAATCATACCTATTTTATACTTATAAGCATCCTTCGGCGATGCAATAACAACGGGTTTACCGTCAATGAAGATTTCACCTTCATCAGGGAAATAAATACCGGAAATCATATTCATAAGCGTTGTTTTTCCGGAACCGTTTTCTCCCAAAAGTGAGAGAATTTCGCTCTTATACAATGTAAGCGAAACATGATTATTAGCTAATACTTTTGTTCCGAAACGCTTGGTTATATTTCGTAGTTCGAGAGCAATACTGTTATCCATAAACTAACCCCTTTAGGCAATAGATAAAAAGGTAAAGCGGGGTTGAACCCGCTTTACCTATAAGGTGTTACAATTAGTCGCCGTAATTACGGTCGAGCAATGTAATACCATCAATTTCCATATCAAAATACGGAGCGGAGCGTTTCTTAGATTCATAGAAGATACCGTCTTCTATAACCTCGGTCTCGTGTTCAAAATCCGGGTCAAAGTCAACATCGGCTTTGTAGGAGTCAATCTTTTTGCCGCCAACGGTAAATGTGGAGGTATCAAAAACATTAATCTCGCCGTTTTTGAGTTTATCCGCAGCAGCATCAATTGCTTCCTGAGTGCCTTCGGCGGCAACCTTGGTGTTAACATCTAAAACTTTAACGGAACCGTTTTCAAGAGTGCCTGTCCAGTCTTTGTCGATTACTTTGCCGTCAACTGTGCACTTAATCATATATTCAAAATAAGGAGCCCAGTCAATTTTAGAAGCAACTATATAAGTGTTAGGACCGACATTTTCGGTAGAACCGTTGTAGGAAACATTGGGTACGCCTGCTTTTTCACAAGCCTCGGGAGCGCCATAAGAGTCAGCGTGCTGTGAAATGAGCTTGCAACCGCCCGATATCAAGGTTTCAGCGGCAACCTTTTCTTTATCGTAGTCATACCATGAACCTGTAAATGTAACATTCATCTTTACGGTCGGGCAAACGGATTTTGCACCGAGATAGAATGAAGTGTAACCGGACATAACCTCAGCATATGTGTAAGCGCCTACATAACCCATAAGGGCTTCTTCTTTTTTAATCTCTCCGGCGTCAATCATCTTCTGGAGTTTCATACCGGCTGCAATTCCCGCAAGATAACGACCTTCGTAAATAGAAGCAAATGCGTTAGAGAAATTATCAAGTTTAACTGTGTGAGCCTTAGTGCCGGTTGCGTGGCAGAATTTAACATCCTTAAATTCTTTGGCTGCCTTAATCAAATAGTCTTCATGACCGAAAGAGTCGGCAAAAACTACATTACAACCTTTTTTTGCAAGCTGTTTAGCGGTATCATAGCATTCCTTGGTCTCGTCAATACCTGTTTTGAGTATAACCTGATCTTTTTTAAGGCCAAGATTATCAATTGCGCGATACATACCGTCGATAAAGTTCTTGTCATAAGTAGAGTTTTCATCGTGGAGAGTAATGAGACCGATTTTTACATTATCCATACTAATCTTCTCATTGCTCTTACCGCATGCGGCAAACGACATTGCCATAATCAGTACAAGGGCGAGTGCTAAAAGTTTTTTCATTTTTGATTCCTCCAAAAATAAATGAAATTTTGTATGTAAAATTAATTACATCTGAAAGTAATGCCTTCGGGAGACATTTTTTCAATGATCGCCAGGGATTCAATTCTAATTCCCTTGTCCCGAAGTTTATCGCCACCGTGCTGGAAGCCTTTTTCGATGGCACAGGTGCAACCTACAAGCGTTGCCCCTGATTTATTTACGATTTCAATCAACCCGTCAAGCGCGTTTCCGTTAGCAAGAAAATCATCGACAATGACAATCCTGTCATTTTTGTCCAGAAACTCGGTTGGAACTATTATGTTATAGTTAAGTTGATGCGTGAAAGAAAAGGCGGAAGCCGAATAAACATCGCCGTTTATATTAGTGGTTCGGTGTTTTTTAGCAAAAACAACAGGACATCCAATCTTTTGAGCTGCCGCAAAAGCAATGGCAATACCGGAGGTTTCAATAGTTAAAATTTTTGTTACATTATCATTACGGTATATATCGGCAATTTCGGAGCCCATTTTACCGATGAAATCAACATCAAGCTTTTGGTTTAAAAAAGAAGCGACTTTCAGAATATTACCGTCAAGAACCGTACCCTCTTTTAGGATTTTTTCTTCAAGTAATTTCATAAAAATCGCCTCCAACAAAAAAGCAAGCTTTAAAAATATAAAGCTTGCGATAAATCAAAAACTACACTACCGAAAATAGCGGTAATGTTAAAATGTCAATAGTCACAACTGTGGCGTTGCGGTAGAAACATTCGGGCCGTTTATCCGAACATATATCGACAAGCGCTATTAAGTTTACGAGTGAATGATAACATACGCGGAAATAATTGTCAACAAAAAATACGACATTTTTTTCAAGTTTGTAAATTATGCAAAAAACAAAATAAACAAAACTGAAAAATTTAAGTACTTTTTACAAAAGCACAATATTTAGGCGTTCCCTGAGATACAATCCGCAACATATATACCCATAGCGCCAGACTGGGAAAGACCGCGACAAATACCGCTTCCGTCACCGACGATATATATATTGTCAATAAGTTCAAATTTGTTATTCATAAAGACGGGGCGTATGGAATAATACTTGCTTTCACATCCGTAAAGAAGAGTGTCATCGTTTGCCGTTCCGGGCGCAACTTTATCAAGAGCGTATATCGTTTCAATAATATTAGTCAAAATTCTGTGCGGCAAGCAAAGTGAAATATCTCCGGCTGTAGCGCGCAGTGTCGGAATAACGGTGTTTTGTGCAAGACGGTGCTCGTTAGTTCGGCGCCCTCTTATGAGATCTCCGAAGCGCTGGACCAACACATTGCCGTTACCTATCATATTTGCAAGACTTGAAATGCTTTCGGCATACTCGGTAGGTTGATTAAACGGTTCAGTGAACCTGATGCTTGAAAGTATTGCAAAATTACAGTTATCCGTCTTTTTATCCTTTTGTGCAAATGAATGGCCGTTTGCGGTGATAATGCCGCGGTTATTCTCTGCCGAGACAAGCCCGCCCTGGTTAAAACAGAACATTCTGCACCTGTCCTCAAATGTTTTTGTTTTATAAAGAATTTTAGGCTCATAGATTTTTGAGGAAAACTCACGCCAAATAATATCCTTCATCTCAACTCGAACACCGATATCGACATGATTGGATTTCATCTTAACATTATTGTCATTACAGAATTTTGAGACAAAACCGGCTCCGGAGCGACCGGTCGCGATTATTATGTATTTAGAGTAAAACACCTCGCCGTTTGCATATTCAAGAGAGTATCCGTCATGAGTTTTTTTAATTGAAAGACAGTCATAAAACTTATAAAGTTCGGTGCCTGATGACTTTATGGCTTCAATAAGGTTTTTCATTGTGAGAAAATTATTGTCAGTTCCGAGATGCTTAACGTTCATATCGAGCAAACGAAGATTATTTTGCAGGCATTTAAGTTTAAGTTCTTCATTAGACTTGTACATAACGGGAGCGCCCGAAGTGCAGTACATATTGAGAATTTCGTCAACTTCATCGATATATTTTATCGCAACATCATCGCCGAGTTCCTCGCCTAATGTGCCGCCGTACGACGTTCCAAGATTGAACTTTCCGTCGGAAAAAGCGCCCGCGCCCGCAAAACCGTTGGTTATACTGCAAATCTTACAGTGAACACACTTTTTCTCTTTGTTGGCAGGACAAGATCTTTCTTCAAGCGAGTTTCCCTTTTCGGTAATCGCAATTTTCATTTCGGGATTAAGCTTACGAAGCCGATAAGCCGCCATTAGCCCTCCGATACCTCCGCCGATAATCACCGTGTCAAATTTGAAAGTTGACATTAAAAATTCACCCTAAAAATAAAATAAAGGGAATTGCCAAGGCAATACCCCTTTGCTTTAATATTTTAGCATAAAAGAACTAAATGTCAATAGCTTTAAACGAACAAATAAAAAAATGCCGTAAAATATTTTTTATAAATTGAAAAATTGAATAAAAAGTGATATAATGAAACGAAATAAAACAAAATAATATTTCGGTAGGTAAAAATGGCAGAGAATATAGTTAATGATGATAACAATCCAAG
>DEWC01000069.1 GCA_002363095.1 Ruminococcaceae bacterium UBA3220
GCAATTGCCAATCCGAAACTTATATCCGAAGCGGCAAAGGTCTACGGAGACCAGTGCGTTGTATTATCGGTAGATATAAAGAGAGTAGACGGCGATTTCCGCGTTTTCGCAAAAGGCGGAAGAGAGGACACCGGCATTGAAGCGATAGAGTGGATAAAAAACGGCGTGTTTTCGGGAGCGGGAGAGGTTGTCGTTAATTCAATTGATACCGACGGCGTAAAGCAAGGCTACGATATAGAAATGCTTAAAAGTGTTTGCGATGCCGTAAATGTTCCGGTTATCGCTTCGGGCGGAGCCGGTTCAACAAACGATTTCGTTTCGCTTTTCAAAACCGAGCCGAGGGTTGACGCGGCGCTTGCCGCATCGGTTTTTCACTTTGGCGAAATAAGTATAAACGAACTGAAAAAAATAATGAAAGAAGAAGGTATTCCGGTAAGGATTTAGGGTGAAAGGTTATGCTTGAAATTTCAAAACTTAAATTTGATGAAAAGGGTCTGATCCCTGCAATTGTTTATGATAATAAAACGGGCAAGGTGCTGACGCTTGCCTATATGAACGAGGAAAGTCTCAATATCTCAATTCAAAAAAAACTGACCTGTTTTTTCAGCCGTTCGAGGAATGAACTTTGGCTCAAGGGCGAAACGAGCGGAAATTATCAGCATATCGTTTCCATAACCGCCGATTGCGATTATGACGCGCTTTTGGTCGCGGTAAATCCTGAGGGTCCCGCCTGCCATAAAGGGACAATCTCTTGCTTTAACGACCTTGTTTTTTGCGATGATACGGATGAGTCCGAATTCTCGTACGAGGGGCTTTATAATCTTATAAAGGGCCGCAAAACCGAAAAAAAAGAGGGCTCATATACAACCTATCTTTTTGAAAAGGGTCTTGACAAAATTCTAAAAAAAATAGGCGAGGAAAGCACCGAGGTCATCATAGCCGCAAAGGCGGAGGATAAGCGCGAAACGGTTTATGAAATTGCCGACCTTTGTTATCATGTTATGGTGCTTATGATAGAGGCGGGAATAAGCCTTGACGACATTAAGGATGAACTTGCCTCACGCCATGTTATCGACAAAAAAATCAAGCAGGAGAAAATGACCTGATGCAGAAAAGGGATTTACATATTCATACCGATTTCAGCGACGGTCACAATACCCCTGAAGAGTGCGTGCTCACCGCGATTGAAAAGGGGCTTGAAACCGTTGGCATATCCGACCATTCTTTTATTGACGATTATACATATGAGCCATATTGGCTCAAAAAGGATGCCGAGGATGAGTATAAGAAAACCGTTTTCGAACTGAAAGATAAATACAAGAGTAAAATCAAAGTTCTTTGCGGAATAGAGCAGGATTTCTATTCGCATCATCCTGCCAAAGGCTATGATTATATCATCGGTTCAGTGCATTTTTTGAAAACCGCCGACGGATTTTTTGCGGTGGACGAAAACTTAGAGGATATGAAATCGCACATAAAGTTTTTCGATAACGATATTTATAATTTTACCGACCTTTATTTTGAAACTCTTTCTGATGTTGTTGAAAAAACAGATTGCGACATAATAGGGCATTTTGATTTGATAACAAAATTCAATAAGGGAAATGTCCTTTTTGACGAGAAAAATGCGCGCTATATTTCGGGATTCAGAAAGGCGGCGGATAAACTCCTTAAATATAAAAAACCGTTTGAAATAAACACAAGCGCCGTATATCGCGGTTTTAAAACCGAGCCATACCCCTCAAATGCCATAATCAATTATCTTAAAGAGGGTGGCGCAAAGTTTATACTGTCGAGCGATGCACACCGCAAGGAAAATATCGCCGCTTTATTTGAAAAAACAGAGATATGATTTTTAACATACAGGAAGTCTTGTCATAAATAAAAAGAAAAGTCTACACACCGCAAAAGCGGTATATAGACTTTTTTTAACAGACAAATAGGCGAATAAGTGAAATCGGGACTTGCACCCGGTGAAATCAAAGGCTTACGCCATTGGTGAAATCGAATGCAACGCATTCGGTGAAATTAAATCCGTCCCTCACACGCACGAAGTCGGATTTCACCGCGAAGCGATTTCACCCGAACAAAGTGAGGATTTCTCCCGTCCGAAAGGACGGATTTAGTTGAAAAATCCCCGTCAAAAGACGAGGATTTTTCTGGTCGAGGTGACAAGACTTGCCCGGCGAAAATGTTTCGCCGGCACGAACGCGGGCTTTGCAACCGTCCACCGGAAGGTCGCAATTTGCTTTGCAAACCGCCCTTTTCAAGTCTTGTCCTATATAAAAAGAAAAGTCTACACACCGCAAAAGCGGTATATAGACTTTTTCTGGTCGAGGTGACAAGACTTGAACTTGCGGCCTCTGCGTCCCGAACGCAAACAGAAACACAATATCTGGTGCTTTTTGGCTATTTTTAGTGCTTTTTGCTGCAAAATATAGACTTTGGTTGTTCTCTTTGACCACAAATACTCCACTGTTTCCATGTGCTCCAATCGGCACTGTGGGATAGAATGTGGTCAAAAA
>DEWC01000085.1 GCA_002363095.1 Ruminococcaceae bacterium UBA3220
TTCAAGGGTGCGTGGGTGGTATTGGCGGGAGTAGAGGCAGTCAGAAAATCTCTGATTTTCTGCAAACGGCATTCCCGTCCAAGAGCTTGTCGACTTTTTCGACAAGCTCAAATGCCACGCTTAAAAAAAGCGTGGCATTCGTTTACTTGTAGAAATCCAGTCCTACATAACTCATAAATTCTTTATAGTCCTTAACATCGTTGTCGGTTACCATTTCGAGTTGCTTTACATTTTTCTTTATTCTTTCCTTGCGGAACAATAATGTCCTGAATCCCCTCGCAATCCAGAATACGGGCAAAAGAAACGGCGCCTTTTTAAGAACCGGATATTCAAGTTGCATATTTTCAAGAGGAAGGAAAACAATCGACATTGCCTCGCCGGTTTTACTGCCGTTAGCGCTATTTGCACGGTTGGAAATAAGCTTTCTCATTTTTGTTCCGTAGGGACCGCTTTCAAAAATATAATCCGCTATGGTATCGGTCATACGGTTGTTCTCACCGTTTTCAAACAATGCATCGACGGTCTTGGAAACATTACAATAAAACTCTTTGAGATGAAGTTTATCTAATTCCTTGTAAATATAATTATAATCAAGGCCCTTCATCTCTTTACGGCAGACCCATATATCAACAAGGTGTCGAATACCGATACCGCTGTCCCTGTAATGCTTGGCGAAATGCGAGAATATGTAAATATAATCATCCTCCGCCTTCATTTGATGTAGGGTTTTGCCGTCCGCAACCTTTTGGGCGAATTGCCAGCCGTCGCCGAAATATTTGTAGTAATCTTTAACATATGACGGAATCAGTTTTTTATGGAGTTCAATGATAACCTGTCCTTTTTTCCAGATATGCTCATGATTACTCTCGTTGATATCAGAATATCCGAGTTCAGTCATTAAACTGTTTATTTCAGCGTATTGTCCGTTTCTTATCAGAATATCAATATCGCCCATTATACGCATATCTTCTCTCGGGAAAAGTTTTCTTATCCCGAGACCTTTAAGCGGCATATAATCTATACCGTGGTTTTCAAACGCCTCCGATATTCTGCCGTATTCATAGGTCTGTCTTTCATTCCTCGAAATATTTGCGCAAACGATATTGAAGACCGAAAGCATATTGGGGTCGGAGGGTGAAATACCGCAGTTAAGCGCGCCATAATAAAACAGGTTGATTATCTGGTGCTTTTTTGCAACGGTTATTGCTTCCTTAACCGAAAAGTCCTCCGGCAAAGAAAGCTTTTCGCCCGTTATCGCGCTCTTGATGATATTGATTATTCCTTGTTTTAAAGATGTCATAATTGTTTTCAACTCTTCTTTATACTTTTTCGAAAAATGTATCGGGATGTTCCTTATCAAACTGTTCGTTTGCCCACATCACGGTTACAAGATTATCGGTTTTTGACAGATTTATTATGTTATGTGTATATCCGGGAAGCATATGAACCGCTTTAATATCCTCGCCTGTAACCTCAAACGAGATAACCTCATCGGTTCCTATTTTCCGCTCTTCGATAAGCGCGTGTCCCGAAACGACGATAAAGAATTCCCATTTTGAATTGTGCCAGTGCTGACCTTTGGTAATACCCGGCTTTGAAATATTAACGCTTACCTGCCCGCACTTTTCGGTTTTCAAAAGTTCTGTGAAACTGCCACGGTCGTCAACATTCATTTTAAGCGGAAAGGCAACCTTTTCTTTCGGCAGGTAGGAAAGATACATCGAATACAGTTTCTTTTCAAAACTGCCCTTCGGTATCTCGGGGATTATAAGGCTCTCGGGTTGATTACGGAAACCTTTTAAACAATCAACTATGTATCCGAGGGTTGCCTTATGGGTTATCGGCGCAAAGCAGTATTTCCCATCCGAATTCGGTACCGCTTTTACACCCTCAAATTCACAGTGATGCTCTTTTCCCTCAATCGCGTCAAACATTTCTTCGGTGAGGTCATCTATAAACAACATTTCAAGTTCGGTTGCAGGGTCATTTACGGTTATCGGCAAATCATTCGCAATATTATTGCAAAATGTTGCTACCGCGCTGTTATAATTGGGTTTTATCCATTTACCGACAACATTCGGAAAACGGTAAACGAGAACTTTAACGCCGTTTTGCACGCCGTATTCGAAAAATAAATCCTCGCCCGCCCTTTTGCTTCTGCCGTATTCGCTGTCACCAAATCGCCCTTCAAGGCTTGCCTGAATTGAGGAAGAAAGCATTACCGGAGATTTATTATTAAATTTTTTCAGCGTTTCGAGCAGTTTTGAGGCAAACCCGAAATTACCCTCTTTGAATTCGCTCATATCTTTCGGTCGGTTTACCCCGGCAAGATTAAAAACAAAATCGGCTTTTGAGCAAAACTCGTCAAGCTCGGCATCGGTCGAGTCTAAATCGTATTCAAAAATCTCTTCGATTTTTATACCGGGACGGGTGTTGTTCTTTCCGTCGCGGATATTTTTTAGGTTTTCGCAAAGATTTTTGCCTACAAAACCTTTAGCTCCCGTAACAAGAATGTTCATACTTCTAATCTTTTCTCCAAACCATTTTATTTACAATGCCTACATAGGACTGAATAATCTTAATAACCTTAGTTGAAACATTTCGGTCGGTATAATCGGGAACGGGTATTCCGATATCACCGTTGCTGTTCATTTCGACTGCGGTGTCGACCGACTGCAAGAGCCCTTTTTCGTCAATCCCCGAGATAATGAAGCACGCCTTATCGAGTGCCTCCGGGCGTTCGGTCGAAGTTCTTATGCATACTGCCGGGAAAGGATGCCCCACGGATGTAAAGAAAGAACTCTCCTCAGGCAGCGTTCCGCTGTCGGAAACTACACAAAAAGCATTCATTTGCAAGCAGTTATAATCATGGAAACCGAGCGGCTCGTGCATAACCACCCTTTTATCAAGTTTAAATCCGCTTGATTCAAGTCGCTTTTTGCTTCTCGGATGGCAGGAATAAAGAACAGGCATATCATATTTTTCGGTCATTTTGTTTATTGCCGTAAAAAGCGAAGTGAAATTCTTTTCGGTGTCGATATTCTCTTCTCTATGCGCCGAAAGGAGAATGTATTTTCCCTTTGTAAGTCCCAAACGGCTATGGATATCGGACGCCTTTATTTTTTCGAGGTTATCATAAAGCACCTCCGCCATAGGTGAGCCGGTAACATAGGTTCTCTCTTTCGGCAGTCCGCAATCGGCAAGATAACGGCGGGCATGCTCGCTATACGCCATATTAACATCGGAGATAATATCTACTATTCTGCGGTTTGTTTCCTCCGGCAGGCATTCATCCTTACAACGGTTACCTGCCTCCATATGAAAAATCGGGATATGAAGCCGTTTAGCGCCGATTACCGAAAGACAACTGTTGGTATCGCCCAAAACGAGAACGGCGTCGGGTTTTATCTCATTCATAAGTTTATACGACTTGGAAATTATGTTTCCGCAGGTCTCTCCTAAGTCATTTCCGACGGCGTCAAGGTAAATATCGGGCTCGGCTAAGCCTAAATCTTTAAAGAATACTCCGTTCAGATTATAATCATAGTTTTGGCCGGTATGAGCAAGCAAGGTATCAAAGTACTTTCTTGCCTTTTTTATAACCGCGGCAAGACGGATAATCTCGGGTCGCGTCCCGACGATAATTAAAAGTTTTATCTTTCCGTTATTTTTAAAGTCTTTCATTTTTTACCTCCGCGTGTTTAAATATCATAGGATTTATCTATCTCTTTAAGTTCGTCGAAAGAATCGATTTCAATAATATCCTTATTACTGCACTCTCTGATTTCAAGATAATAATCTTTAAGTCGCTCGGTATAAACCGCTTGTGCCAGATACTTCTTTTCGCCTTCAGGTATGTTTTCAACCACTTCCCTGACCGCCTGTTTAAGAACAGAGCAGGACTGCTTATCGAAATAAACTACACCTTCGAAAAGATAGCAGTTTTCGCCGCCCGGCTGACAATAGGTTATTCTCCCTTCGGAGTTGACCGTCCAGCACCAGTCATCGGTCTTGTCAATTTTTATCCCGAGAGCATTTGAACGGTAATTGTATTTTTTTATAAGTTTCGGATTATAAAGCAACAAATCCGATTCCAAAAGATAGGTATTATCAAATTTATCAAGGGCGCGGTATACGGAATACACCGTTCCCGAACAATCGTATTTTTCGTTCTCGATAAACTCAATTTGAGAGTATTTTTCTTTTAGCGGTTTGAATTTTTCTTTAAGATAACCTACAACTATGTAAATTTTTTCTATTTCCGCAGACAGGCAGGCTTCGATAAGCCTTTCAATAAAACTTTTACCGAAAACCTTAATAAGCGGTTTCGGAGTATCCTTAGTCAACGGCATAAGTCGTGAGCCCAGCCCCGCGGCAAGGAAAACAGCCGATTTAACCCTAAACGGTTCTAATGCCGAAAGTCCTTTATCTGTCGGTTTATCTTCCTTTAAATAACCTGACTCTTCCAGTTGTTTTTTTGTTGCAGAATCCATGATACTTTCACCGTAATATGCCGCTGTTAAAGCATCAAACTGCTCTCGTGAAATACTCATATTCCTTACTTTCCCAACTGTGCCGTTTTTTTCTTGATATCGGTGGTGCTTATACCTTTTGTATATGGCAAATATTCGATACAGACGCCGTATTCGGCAAATTCTTTTTCGGTTTTTATATATCTTTCGGAGCCCTTCCAGTCATCGCCGGAAAAAAGAACATCAAAATTAAATCTCTTAAGGGCGAGCATCTTGTTTTCGGTTTCTTCGATATTTACAAGTTCTGCTCTGTCAACCACCTTTAAGGCGTTAAGAATTCTCACCCTTTCTTCCTGCGAAAAAACGGGCACTTTATGTTTAATATCGGTAACATATTTATCATCACAAACACCGACAATCAGAGTGTCGCAATATTCCTTGCAACGCTCAAGAAGGTTTAAATGGCCTATATGAAAAATGTCGAAAACTCCACAGGTATAGCCTACTTTATACTTTTTCATTTGTTCTCCTTTTATCCTAATCCTCATTCAAACGGTTTTTAATATATTCGAGAGAGGCGATTTTTTCTTTTGTTTCTTCAACCGTTAACAGTTTTGTATTATTGGAATTAAACTCTGTAAGAACATTTCGGTCCTGGTCGCCGGCATTAAAATACTTATCGTAGTTAAGCCCTCTGTTATCGGCGGGAACGCGGTAAAAATCACCTAAGTCTATCGCCTTGGCGCATTCCTCGTTTGTAAGGAGCGTTTCATACATTTTCTCGCCGTGACGAATACCGATAACCTTTATATCCTCTTTTTTGCCGCCAAACAGTTCGCAAACCGCCAGAGCTTGGGTCATAATGGTACACGCGGGGGCTTTTTGGATAAACAGGTCGCCGTTTTCACCGTTTTCGAAGGCAAACAAAACAAGGTCAACCGCTTCTTCAAGCGACATTATAAATCTCGTCATATTCGGGTCGGTTACGGTTATCGGATTTCCGCTTTTTATCTGGTCTATCCAAAGCGGAATAACACTTCCCCTACTGCACATAACATTTCCGTATCTTGTGCAACAAATTGTTGTTTTTCCGCTGTTTCTTGATTTTGCTATGGCAACCTTTTCTTCAATGGCCTTTGTTATACCCATCGCGTTTATCGGATACGCCGCCTTATCGGTTGAAAGGCAAATAACCGATTGAACGCCCGCCTCAATGGCGGCAGTAAGAACATTATCGGTGCCGATAACATTTGTTTTAACCGCTTCCATCGGGAAAAATTCACAGGAAGGCACCTGTTTAAGGGCGGCGGCGTGAAAAACAAAGTCTACTCCGTGCATTGCGCTTTTGCAGGATTCAAGCGACCTGACATCGCCTATGTAAAACTTAAT
>DEWC01000067.1 GCA_002363095.1 Ruminococcaceae bacterium UBA3220
GGGGGCGCGGATACAGAGCCGTCGCGCCTTAGCGCGGCTGCGGCGTGGAGCAAGCCCGTTCTGACGACGCCTTAGGGAGATTTTTCGCCGCACATGTCGCCGAAAAAAACAAAACGGCGCCGTCATCGGCGCCGATAACAACTATAATTCTGTAGGTGTTAAATAGAACCGGTTTTAAAAACACTCCGTCAATATCTTTTTTTGTTGTAATATATATGAAATTATGGTATATTTGTAAAGGTAATTATTTATCGGAAAGACTGTTGGTGGTAGTTATGAAAATAATTATGGTACGACACGCAGAGCCTGATTACGAACACGATTCGCTTACCGAAAAGGGCTTTAAAGAGGCGGAACTTTTAAAGGAATATCTTAAAACCTTGAAAATTGATGAATTTTACTGTTCGCCTCTCGGGCGCGCCATACGAACCTCGGAGCCTACCTTGAAACTTTTCGGGAAAACGGCGAAAATATTGCCTTTTTTAGAGGAGTTTCCTGCAAGGGTAACAGACCCTCAAACGGGAAAAATCCGTCTCGGCTGGGACTTTTTGCCCTCTTATTGGACAAAATTTCCCGAAAGTTTTGATAAAGATAAATGGTTTGACCTGCCCGTTATGAAAACCGGAAACATTATGCAACTGCATAAAAGGGTTACAAAGGCGTTTGACGGTTTTCTGGAGCAACACGGTTATAAAAGGCAGGGGAACTACTATAAAGCCGTAAGACCTAATAAAGACACCCTGCTCTTTTTCTGCCATTTCGGCATAGAATGTGTTCTGCTCGGACACCTTATAGGCGTTTCGCCTATGGTACTCTGGCACGGTTTCGTAGGGCTTCCGACAAGCATAACCACCGTACAGACCGAGGAAAGGGAAGAGGGAATTGCCTTTTTCCGTTGCCGTGGATTTGGCGAAATGCCTCATCTTATAATGGCCGGTGAAACACCGAGTGAGGCGGCGGCATACCGTGAAACATTCAACGAAAAGGACTGGAAAACTTATGACTGACATTCTGGATGTCGCCGTTATAGGCGGAGGAGCGTCGGGGCTTATGAGCGCGGTTGCGCTTAAACTGCTCAATAAGGATCTGTCGGTTGCGATTTTTGAGCAGTTACCCCGCGTGGGGAAGAAACTTATAACAACAGGCAACGGCAGATGCAATATAACAAATAAAAACTTACAGCCCGAAAGATTTCACAGCCAAAACCCGGGCTTTTACGATTATGCCCTGTCGACGTACGATAATTTCTATATCGAATCGGTTTTTGCCGATTTGGGAATAGTTTTCACCTATGAAGGGGAAAAAGCCTATCCCTATTCGCTTCAAGCCTCTTCGGTGGTAGATGCGCTGAGGTTTTCCGCCGACCAAAACGGCGTTAAGACCTTTCTTGATTCAAAGGTTACAGATATAAACAGCAAAGGCGGTTTGTTTGAAATTACCGTTTCGGATAAACTATATCGCGCAAAAGCCGTTATAATCGCGGCGGGGCTTTTTTCGGGAGGCGAAAAAACAGGGAGTAACGGAAGTGTCTTTAACCTTATGAAAGAAAAGGGATATAAGACCGTAAAGACCACCCCTGCCATCGTGCAGATAAAAACCGAAAATAAGATAACCAAAAGCCTTAAAGGTATAAAGGTTAACGCGGGTGTATCGCTTTATAAAAACGGCAAGGAGATAAAAAGCGACGGCGGTGAAGTCCTGTTTTGCGATTACGGCCTTTCCGGTCCTCCCGTAATGCAGATTTCAAGGGAGATACCAAGGGAAAAAGCCGATTATAAGATAATACTTGACCTTATGCCCGAATATTCTTTTAAAAATGTCCTTGATATATTAAATTTCCGACTTTCGGTTTTAAGGGGCAGAAAACTTGAGAATTTCTTTACCGGAATGCTGAATATCCGCGTGGGTCAGCAAATATTAAAGCTGGCGGGGAAAAGTCTGGCGCAGAGTGTGGACGCACTTACAAAAGATGATATTAAAACCGTTTGCTCCATCATTAAAGGGATGGAGTTCGCCGTTACCGGCACCCTCGGATTTGAAACTTCCCAGGTAACGGCAGGCGGGCTTGATACAAGGCAGTTTGACGATAAAACAATGATGTCAAAAAAGGATAAAGGACTATTCTGCGTTGGCGAAATTCTCGATGTTGACGGCGATTGCGGAGGTTTCAATCTTTCGTGGGCGTGGGCGAGCGCCATATGCGCCTCTTTCGGCGTTATCAATTTCTTAGAGGGCGGAATATGATTTTAATTAACAATGTTTTTCTACCGCTTGACGCCGATTTCAATGACCTTATACCCGTGGCGGCGAAATCGCTGAAAATCAATCCTTCAAGGGTGCTGTCGGTAAAGCTTTTCAAAAAAAGTGTCGACGCGCGGCATAAAAACGATATAAAGTTTTGCGTTTCTTTAATCTGTAAACTTTCATCAGACGAGGCAAAAGCGGTAAAAGGCAATAAAAGCGCTTCGGTTTATGAGGAACCCGTTTACGAATGGAAAAGATGCAAAACCGCTCCTGCTCACCGTCCGGTTGTTGTCGGGTTCGGTCCTGCCGGGATGTTTTGCGCGCTTGCGCTCTCAAGGGCTGGGCTTAAACCGATAATACTTGAACGCGGTTTTGATGTGGATACAAGAACAAAAGATGTGAATGCCTTCTTTTCGGGCGAAAGACTTAAAGAAAACTCGAACATCCAGTTCGGCGAGGGCGGGGCAGGCACCTTTTCGGACGGAAAATTGAATACCGGAATAAAGGATAAACGCATAAGAGAGGTTCTGAAAACCTTTGTATACTTTGGCGCAAAGAGCGACATTCTTACCGAATCAAAGCCCCATATAGGAACAGATTATCTCAAAGAAACCGTTAAAAATATACGAAACGAAATTATATCGCTCGGCGGTGAAATTCGTTTCGGTACGCTGTTGGACGGATTAAAACTTGAAAACGGCAGGGTAACCTCGGTTTTCGCAAACGGGCGAGAGATAAAAACCGATACCGTTGTTCTCGCAATCGGTCATTCGGCGAGGGATACCTACGAAATGCTTAAAGACAGCGGTTTCAAAATGGAAAAAAAGCCCTTTGCGATAGGTATAAGGATTGAGCATTTGCAAAAGGATATAAACAAAGCGCTTTACGGTGAATTTGCCGGGCATAAAAGCTTGGGGCCTGCCGATTACAAACTTGCCGTACACCTTAAAAACGGCAGGGGAGTGTTCACTTTTTGTATGTGTCCCGGCGGAGAGGTGGTCAATGCTTCAAGCGAGGATGGCGGAATTGCCGTAAACGGAATGAGTGAAAACGCGCGAAATAAGGAAAATGCCAACTCCGCCGTTTTGGTGGGTGTGAACCCCGAAGATTTCGGGAAAGACGATGTTTTGGCAGGCGTAAGGCTTCAACGCGAAATCGAACGCAAGGCGTTTTCGGCAGGAGCTGGAGCTGTCCCCGTAACAACGACAGGCGGTTTTTTGTTCGGCAAAGAACCGAAAATCGGGAGGGTAAAGCCCTCCGTGAAACCGAAAACCGTATTTGCTGATTTAGGCGATATTTTCCCCGAATTTATAGTAGAAAGCCTTAAAGAGGGGATTTTGGCTTTTGATAAAAAGATAAGCGGTTTCGCAGACGGCGATTCGATAATAACCGCCCCCGAAACGAGAAGTTCTTCGCCTGTGCGTATATTAAGAGGCGAAGACGGTCAAGCGCTTAACATAAAGGGAGTTTACCCGTGCGGCGAGGGCGCCGGTTACGCCGGCGGAATAACAAGCTCGGCGGTAGACGGGATGAAAACCGCCGAAAATATCATCGAGGCTTTAAATAATTGATGAAATTGTCAAAAAAACAGCGTATGTGAGTAATAATTTGAGGCTAATTACGAATTTTAAAAAATTCGTTAAAAAATAAACAAAACAACTTGAAAGATTTGCTGAAATGGTTTATAATTAAATATGCAAAAAAATTTTTGGAGGTAATTCCCATGGTTAAAGTTGCAATTAACGGATTCGGCCGTATCGGTCGTCTCGCATTCCGTCAGATGTTCGGTGCGGAAGGTTACGATGTTGTGGCAATCAACGATCTTACAAAGCCCTCAATGCTCGCAAACCTTCTTAAATACGATACCGCTCAGGGCGGTTACTGCGGTTATATCGGTGAAGATAAGCACACTGTCGCCGCCGATGATGAAGCAGGCACCATTACCGTTGACGGTAAGACTCTTAAGATTTATGCTGAGAAGGACGCCAAAGACCTTCCCTGGGGCGAACTCGGTGTAGATGTTGTTCTCGAATGCACAGGCTTCTATTGCTCAAAAGAGAAATCTCAGGCTCATATTGACGCCGGCGCTAAAAAGGTTGTTATTTCGGCTCCTGCCGGCAACGACCTTCCCACAATCGTTTTCAGCGTTAATGAAAATACTCTTACCAAGGCTGACAACATCATTTCCGCCGCTTCCTGCACAACAAACTGCCTCGCTCCCATGGCTAAGGCTCTTAACGATTATGCTCCTATTCAGAGCGGCATTATGAGCACTATCCACGCTTATACAGGCGACCAGATGATTCTTGACGGTCCGCACAGAAAAGGCGACCTTCGCCGTGCTCGCGCAGGCGCCGCTAACATCGTTCCTAACTCTACCGGCGCTGCTAAGGCTATCGGTC
>DEWC01000110.1 GCA_002363095.1 Ruminococcaceae bacterium UBA3220
ACGGCGTCCTCGTAGTTATAGCCTTCCCATGTCATAAATCCGATAAGCGCGTTGCGTCCGAGCGAAATTTCGCCGTTGCTCGTTGCCGGACCGTCGGCTATAACATCCTTTTCGGCAACCTTATCACCCACAGCGACTATCGGGCGCTGGTTAATACAAGTACCGTGGTTGGAACGGGTAAACTTGATAAGCTTATACTCATCAATTTCGCCGCCCTTTGCACGAATTTTAATTTCATCCGCGCTGACGAATATAACCGTACCCGCCCTCTTGGCAAGCACAACGACCCCGGAATCTATCGCCGCCTTGTATTCCATACCGGTAGCGACAATCGGGTTTTCGGGACGAATAAGCGGAACAGCCTGCTTCTGCATGTTCGAACCCATCAAAGCACGGTTGGTATCGTCGTTTTCAAGGAAGGGTATCATCGCGGTTGCAACCGAAACAACCATCTTCGGCGATACATCCATAAAGTCGGCTCTTGAAGCCTCAACTTCCTGGAAACTGTCGTGATAACGGGCGTTGACCTTGTTGCGGACAAAGTATCCGTTTTCATCGAGAGGTTCGTTAGCCTGGGCAACGACATAGTTATCCTCCATATCGGCAGGCATATAAACAACCTCGTCAAGAACACGTCCGGTTTCCTTATCAACCCTTCTGAACGGAGCTTCGATAAAACCGTACTTATTTATTTTAGCGTAGGTCGCGAGATAGGAGATAAGTCCGATATTCGGACCTTCCGGAGTCTCTATCGGGCACATACGCCCGTAGTGGGTATAGTGAACGTCGCGCACCTCGAATGAGGCTCTGTCTCTTGACAAACCGCCGGGACCGAGCGCCGAAAGACGACGCTTATGCGTAAGTTCGGAAAGCGGGTTGGTCTGGTCCATAAACTGCGAAAGCGGAGAAGAACCGAAAAATTCCTTGATGGCGGCAACAACCGGACGGATGTTAATAAGGTTTTGTGCCGTGATATTGTCGGCATCCTGAGCCTGGAGGTTCATCTTTTCTCTTACCACCCTTTCCATACGGGAAAAACCGATACGGAACTGGTTCTGCAAAAGTTCGCCTACACTTCTTATTCTTCTGTTGCCCAAATGGTCGATATCATCAACCGTTCCGACACCTTTTACTATTCCGAGGAAATAGTTGACCGAAGCGAATATGTCTTCAATAACGATATGCTTCGGGATGAGCAGATCGGCGGCTTCTACAAGCGCAACCTTTAAATCCGCCTTCTTTTTATTCTCTTCAAGGAGTTTAATCAAAATATCGAAGGAAACCTTTTCATTTATCCCCGCCTTATCAAGTTCTTCAAGCTCTTTGGCGGTAAAATCGGTGAAATCCGCAAGATTTACCATTTTATTGGAAAGTATTTTTACCTCGCTGATATTTCCCTCGGGGTCGGTAACATTTACATATGCTTCATACACGCCGTTTTTCTCAAACAGCTCCGCCATTTCGCCCGTAACGGTTGTGTCGGGCTCTGCGAGTATCTCGCCGGTAAGCGGAGAAACAACGGGACGGGAAAGAACCTTGCCCTTAATACGGGTTGCAAGGTCAAGTTTCTTGTTATACTTGTAACGGCCTACGCGCGAAAGGTCGTATCTGTGAGCGTCAAAGAACAACTGCTCAAGATATGCCTTTGCACCGTCAAGTGTTATGGGCTCGTTGGGACGAAGCTTGTTGTAAACTTCTATAAGAGCCTCTTCGGTGTTTTTGGTGTTATCGACCTCCAAAGTCTTGGCAAGGCGATCCTCTTCGCCGATAAGGTCGCGGATATTTTGATTGGTTTCAAGCCCCAACGAACGCAAAAATACCGTAATCGGCAGTTTTCTGTTTTTATCGATGCGAACATAAACAACATCGTTTGCCGAGGTTTCGTATTCAAGCCATGCGCCGCGATTCGGGATAATGGTAGAAGAGTAAAGCTGTTTTCCGGTTTTTTCATCGGTCTTGTCGGCATAATATACGCCCGGAGAACGAACGAGCTGAGATACGATTGCGCGCTCGGCGCCGTTTATAACAAAGGTGCCGGATGCGGTCATGAGCGGGAACTCGCCCATAAATATTTCGGCTTCTTTTATTTCTCCGGTATTTTTATTTTCAAGAAGAGTTTTGACACGAAGCGGAGCCGAGTATGTTGTATCCCTTGCCTTGCATTCGGCAATATCGTATTTAGGTTGTTCATCGACGCGATAGTCGGTAAAGGTCAAGGAAAGGTTGCCCGAATAGTCGGTAATCGGGTCCATGTCCGCAAAAACTTCCCTGAGTCCGTCCTTAACGAACCAGTCATACGAATCCTTCTGAATTTCAATGAGGTTCGGCATATCGATAACTTCATTGATTTTCGAGAAGGTCATACGCTCGTTTCTGCCTAAACGGATAGGCTTGACCATGTTTGTTTTTTTCATAGGTCGCTATTCACTCCTACACATAATAAAATCGAGGAAAACAGGAATTAAAACAGGGCAAAAAGCGCACTGTTTCGGGAGGCAAAAAATCGTTCTTTCGGAAAAAAAGGCGCAAAATCCCCCATCATCCAATAGTAATTTAAGATTATAATACAAGCCAACAAAAAAGTCAAGTGTTTTTTTGCGATTTCTCGCATTTTTTTACCACCGCACGATCAATAACCGTTGCGGTGGATTTAAGTCTTGCAAAAAAGGACTTTTAATTTTCGGTATTATTTGTTATAATATACACTATATTAAAGTTAGGAGGGGTTTTGGTGTTCGTAACGGTTGACAATTTGAAGGTTGAATACATTGATGAAGGCAAACAGGACGGTATCCCCGTTTTGCTCCTTCACGGCTGGGGCTCTTCCTTTGATGTTTACCGCCATATAATAAACTCTCTTAAAGACCGTTGCAGACTTGTTGCCGTCAACTTCCCCGGGTGTGGTATGACCGATACGATGGAAACACCGTGGGACCTTGATGACTACTGTGATTTCGTTTTAAAGTTTATGAAAACAGTAGGGCTTGAAAACCCCGTCATTTTTGGTCATTCCCACGGCGGACGGGTAACCATTAAGTTAACGGCGGAAGGGCTTGTTGACCCGCCGAAAATCGTTCTTCTTGACTCAGCAGGGCTTATACCCGAAAAAACGCCCAAACAAAAGGCGCGGGCAAAAAACTTCAAAAGAATAAAGAAAATCCTTTCGTTACCCGTTATAAACAAGTTTTCGGGCGGACTGCTCGAAAAGGCAAGAAGGCATTACGGCTCCGCCGACTATAACAACGCTCCGCCGGTTTTACGGCAGACTCTTGTTAAACTCGTAAACACCGATTTAAGGGATATTCTCCCGAAGATTAAATGTCCTTCTCTTCTTATCTGGGGAGAAAAAGACACGGCAACTCCGCTTTCCGACGCGAAGATAATCGAAAAACTCATCCCCGACGCGGGACTTTGCGTTCTTGAGGGAACGGGGCATTTTTCGTTTCTCGAAAAGCCGTATCAAACGGCGGCGATTTTGTCAAGTTTTATAAAATGAACCAGGAGGAAAATCAATGTCCCTACCACTCATTATTTCGGCGGTTTTGCTGCAAATATCTCTCGTTTTTTCGCTTTATAAACAACTCCAAATGCTCCAACAAAACTCCTATTTCATAAAAAGATACATTAAATGGGTTACCGGCTCATATGTAAATGAACTTACCCTGATGTCCTTCGGATTCTTTGTCAATTCGTTTTTGTTTTTGTCCGGTTCGCGCTATTATTGCTTAGGCATTTGCCTTATCGTTGCGGTTATCCGGTTTTTATCGGCGGCAAGCACCCGGGCAAAATCGATAAAAAAACTTGAATTTACGGCAAGAGTCAAGCGTTTTATCGCTTTATGCCTTGTTCTGATTTTCCTGTTTTTGGCGCTCCTTGTGATTTTCAGGAATGAAATTGCAGGCAAGTATATTTTCGCACTCGGTTGTATGTTCGGATTTGTTTCTCCGCTTTTTGTAATTGCCGTTCGGCTTCTTACGGCTCCGATTGAAAAAACCGTTTCGTCTTATTATGTAAACGACGCCCGGAAAATCCTGAAAGCAAACCGCAAACTGAAGGTTATAGGAATTACCGGAAGTTTCGGCAAAACGACAACAAAGTTTATTCTTAACAGAATTTTGAGCGAAAAATTCAACACCGTTTGCACCCCGAAAAGTTTTAATACTCCGATGGGTGTGGTTAAAACGGTAAGGGAAAGCATTAAGCCCTCCTGTGAGGTTTTTGTATGTGAAATGGGCGCCAAGAAAAAGGGCGATATAAAAGAGATTTGCGATATCGTGCATCCGTGCGCCGGAATAATCACCTCGGTAGGGGCGCAACATCTTGACACATTTAAATCGGTTGACAATGTTTTCAAAACAAAATTCGAACTTGCCGACGCCGTTTCACAGCAGAGGGGCAAAACCTTTATTTTTGCCGAATGCGAGGATATAAAATCGCGTTACGATAAGTCTGATAAATCTCTGATAGCGGTGGGTGAAGGCTCCCGGTATTTCGTCAAAAACATAAAAAGCGGTTCTTTCGGCTCAAGTTTTGATTTGTGCCTTGAAGGCGCGGTTATCCCGGTTTCGACAAAACTTTTGGGGCTTCACAGCATAAACGATATTCTTATTGCCTGCGCCCTCGCCTTTGATATGGGCGTCCCTGCGGAGGATATAAAGGTTGCGGTGGCGTCTCTTAAACCGTTTGAGCACCGCCTCGAACTCAAAACCTCGGTAGGCGGTTCTCTTCTTATTGACGACGCATATAATTCCAATCCCGTAGGATGTCTCGAAGCGGTAAGAACGCTCGGGACCTTTGAGGAAATGAAAAAGGTCATTATCACACCGGGACTTATCGAACTCGGTGAAAAGGAATACGAAGCAAATTACGCCCTCGGGGTTGAAGCGGCAAAATATTGTGATATAATAATACTTGTCGGGATTAACCGCTCTAAGCCTCTGCTTGACGGTGTGAAATCGCAAAACTTTGACAAAGAAAAAACCTTCGTTGCCTCATCCTTTAAAGAGGCTATGGCAATCTACTCGCGCTTTGCCGATGAAAACACGGTGGTTTTGCTTGAAAACGACCTTCCCGATAACTATTTGAATTAATATAAAAAGTGGTGTTTTTATGAAAACAACAATCGCCGTATTCTTCGGCTGTCGCTCGGTTGAGCATGAGGTGTCCATTATCTCCGCCGTTCAGGCTATGCGGAGCATAAACCGTGAAAAATATGATATCATTCCCGTTTATGTTGACAAAAACGGCGCCATGCTTACGGGCAAAAATCTCTTTGATATTGAGAACTTCAAAGATATTGATAAACTCTGCAAAGAATCCGAACCCGTAACATTTATAAAGGACGGCTCGGGTGTTAAAATGCACTTTCTTTCGGGCGGACTCTTTAAAAAGCCGAAAGATATCAGCATTGACCTCGCCTTCCCCGTAGTTCACGGAACAAACTGTGAGGACGGCACCATGGCGGGGTACTTTGAATTCCTCGGAATTCCGTACATCAGCTGCGATATCGTATCCGCCGCCGTAGGTATGGATAAATCGGTCTTTAAGGATGTCCTTTTAAAGGCGGGACTCCCCGTGCTTGATTATTTTACCTTCCGCAAAAGAGAATATCTGCTCAATAAAGAAAAAATCAAAAAACAGATTGAAGAAAATGTTGGTTATCCGCTTATAATCAAGCCCGTAAACTTAGGCTCCAGCGTCGGAATAACAAAGGTGAACAACGAATCGGAACTTATCGACGCGTGCGATTTGGCGGTTTCGTTCGCCGATAAAATTCTTGCCGAAAGGGCTATAACCGGGCTTCGCGAGATAAACTGTTCGGTTTTGGGCGACCCCGATGAATGCGAGGCGTCGGTTTGCGAAGAGCCCTTTATGCACGACGAAATTTTGTCGTACAATGACAAATACTTAGGCGGTTCGAAATCAAGCAAACGCGAGGGTCCGAGCAAGGGTATGGCTTCGCTCGGCAGAAAAATCCCCGCCGATATCCCTACTGAAAAATCCGAAGAAATAAGGGATATTTCCAAAAAGATTTTCAAGGCTATCGGCGCTTCGGGAGTTGTCAGAATAGATTACCTGTTGGACACAAACGACAACGACAAGGTCTACGCCAACGAAATCAACACTATACCCGGTTCGCTCGCCTTCTATCTTTGGGAGGCTTCCGGGCTTAAATATACCGATATGCTCGACCGCCTTGTAGAAATAGCGTTTAAAAGGCAGCGCAACCGCGATAACCTGACCTTTACCATCGAAACCAATATACTTTCGGGCGTATCCTTCGGTTCAAAGGGAGCAAAAGGCTCTAAGATGTAAAATATAACGAAAGCGGTGTTTGTTTGACCGAATTCATTATAAAAGCGTTTGTAAAAAACAGCGAAAACACAAAAGACAGCGCAGTTCGCCGGTCCGTCGGTACCCTTTCGGGTGTTATCGGAATTGTTTGCAACCTGTTACTTTGCGGCATTAAAATTACCGCCGGCGTTCTCGCTAAAAGTATGTCGATTATCGGCGACGGGCTTAACAACCTTTCGGATATGGGCTCGTCGCTTATTACCATGCTCGGTTTTAAACTTTCAGGCAAGCCTGCCGACAAGGATCACCCCTTCGGGCACGGCAGACTCGAATATATGTCGGCGTTTATCGTATCGGTGCTCATTTTGATTGTCGGCTTTGAACTGCTGATAAATTCGGTAAAATCGCTTGTTTCGGGTGAAAAACAGCCGTTCTACGGCACCTATGCGATAGTGTCGCTTGTAATATCCTTAGCCATTAAGTTCTTTCTCTTCTTTTTTAACCGCAAATGCGGAAAACTTATCAGTTCCGATGCCCTTCGCGCCACCGCGCAGGACAGTATAAACGATTGCTTTACCACCTTAGCCATTCTCGTTTCGGTTGTTATCACAAGGGTGTTTTCCGTGAGTTTCAACCTTGACGCAATAATGGCGACAGCAGTTGCGTTTTACATTCTTTGGGCGGGGTTTTCATCGGCAAAGGACACCGTATCAAACCTCCTCGGCAAACCGCCCGAAAAAGAACTGATTAAGGAAATTGAGTCGACCGTTATGTCCTTTTCGGAATTCTTAGGCATCCACGACCTTATCGTCCACGACTACGGACCCGGGCGTGTTTTTGCTTCAATTCATGTTGAGGTGCCGCAGAATGTGGATATAGTCGAATGCCACGAAAAAATCGACCTGTGCGAAAAGGTGGTTTTTGAAAAAACCGGCGTCCAACTCGTTATACATATGGACCCTATCGACACCGACAACGAACAGGTAAACAAGGCTAAGGAGCAAATGCTTAAAATCATAAAGTCGATAGACCCGCGCTTCACCCTCCACGATTTTCGTATGACCCCCAAATCGGGCGAGCGGACAAATCTTATATTCGATGTTGTTTTGCCGGCGGATTTTACCGGTTCGACCACCGCTTTGCACGAAGCTATCAATAAAAAAGCGAAGGAAACAGACGAAACCTTCTCTACGGTTATAACCTTTGACAGGGATTATACCGGGTAAGTGTAACAGCGAAATCTTTGATATTAAAAAGGCAAAAACCGTCTCTACCGCGCAAATTCGTTCGGTAGAGGCGTTTTTCCTTTATGTAGATAGACTTTTTTGCGGTACGGTTTTATAATAAACCCGGAAAAAGCAAAAAAAGGAGAAGGTTGTATGAAACGAATTCCGCTTAAAGAAAGAATCCTGCCCTCATATACAAAAGGCGAAGACAACGCCAATATGATAACCCATATTGTCGGCGGAGCGATCGGCGTTTTGACCCTTTTGGCGGTGCTGTTTGTATCTTTTCTGCATAAGAATGTCTGGGGCGTCGTTTCGGGAAGCATATACGGGTTTACGATGATACTTCTCTTCACCGTTTCAAGCGTTTATCACGGATTAAAGCCCGGAACAGGCAAAAAGGTTATGCAGGTTATTGACCATTGTACCATTTATTTTCTTATCGCGGGAACATATACGCCTATTCTGCTTTCCTGCATAAGACCTCGCTACGGCGCGCTTGCCTGGACCGTATTCGGCATAGAATGGGGGCTTACCCTTTTTGCCGCGACACTTAACGCCGTAGACCTTAAAAAGTATTCGGTTTTTTCGATGATTTGCTATATCGTTATGGGATGGTGCATAATAATCGCAATTCCCCAAACCGTCAGATGTATGAACGTAACGGGCTTTGCGTATCTGCTCTCAGGCGGTATCGCCTATACAATCGGCGCGATACTTTACGGAATCGGCGCCAAGAGAAAATATTACCATACCGTTTTTCATATCTTTGTCGATATCGGCGCGATACTTCAAGCGTTGAGTATTATATTCTTTGTTGTTTAATAAAAGACGGCTTATCATAGGTAAGCCATATACATAATAATAAGCGCCCGATTTCCAAAATCGGGCGCTTATTCATTTCGTTCAATTATTCCTTTTATCTCGCAAATAGGGGGCGGAACAGATTTTTTCCAAAACAAAAGCGTTCGTCCCGCTTTGTGGATAAATCTCGGGTCTTAAAACATTTCTGCAATGAATCTTACGGAGGCGGTTGTACCGTCTCCTTTTTTGTTGCGGTTGAAAATGGCGTTTTTAGAATATCGGGGAATAAAAGAGTATTCCAAGTCCTGCCGAAATAATTATAAGCAAGACAGGCGCCGCCTTTTTCTTTAAAACATATTTTATAATCAGCGCAACAGCAGTTATGATAACAAAAATAATTATCGCCTTTATATCGGCATTAAACTTAAAATCACCCGAGCCGATGCCGAGTAAGGTTTTAAGCCCCATTGTAAGGGCGGTGCCGATTATAAGGGCTATAACGGTAGGGCGAACGCCCGACAAAAAAGCCTCTACTCCCCTGTTCTTTAAAAGCCCATTTGAAAAAGACGCGATTATAAGAATTATGATAAAGGCGGGCAGTATTACGCCGAGTGTAGCGAGCAGTGCGCCCAAAACACCGCCCCCGGAGGAGCCTATGAAGGTTGCCATATTAATGGCGATAGGTCCGGGCGTTGACTCCGAAACGGCAAAAAAGTCCGAAAATTGATCCTCGCTTAACCATCCGTTAGACAAAACCGTTTCACGGATAAGCGATATCATACCGTATCCTCCGCCAAATGAAACGGCGCCGATTTCAAAAAATCTTAAAAAAAGCGTCAGGTAAATCATTTCTCTTTTTTGCCCCCTTTAACCGCCGAAAAAAGGTAGACGAAAATCCCGGCTATTCCGCTTATAAGTATGAAATAAATGGTCGAAAACTTAATCGCAAAAAGTGAAAACGCGACAAAAGCGATTAAGCTTACACAAAATATTATCTTTGAAAAAAGGGTTGCCTTTAAACCCTTTAACATCTTTATCCCCGCCGAAAAAATGAGATATACAACGCAGGCGCCTATCCCCTTAAACGCAAAACCGACATACTCGAATTCAAGGAATT
>DEWC01000076.1 GCA_002363095.1 Ruminococcaceae bacterium UBA3220
ATCCTTTGAAATCAGACGGTGAGTGCCGACGACCATATCTACACTGCCGGCTTTCAGCCCCGAAACGATTCTTGCCTGTTCTTTTTTCGGCACAAACCTGTTAAGAAGTTTTATCTCGACCGGCAAATCCCCTATTCTGCTTAAAATGGTGTTGTAGTGTTGCATCGCAAGTATTGTTGTAGGCACAAGAAAGGCGCACTGCTTACCTTCGCTTATGCATTTGAACGCTGCTCTCAGCGCCACTTCTGTTTTTCCGAATCCGACATCTCCGCAGAGAAGTCTGTCCATAGGAACGGGTCGCTCCATATCCCGTTTTATCTCGTTTACGCACTGCAACTGGTCTTCGGTTTCTTCGTATTCAAAACGCCTTTCAAAGTTGTTTTGCAGGTCGGTATCCCTGCCGAAGGCATAACCCTTCGTTGCCATACGCTTTGCGTATAGTTTTGTCAGTTGCTTTGCCATATCTTTAACGGCTGATTTAACCCGTTTTTTCGTGTTGCTCCAACTTTGCGTTCCAAGTTTATTTAGTTTTATACCCGAATCTTCGGCGGCGCCTATATATTTTGACACCATATCAAGTTGTGTGACGGGAATATAAAGATTATCCGAGCCTGCGTATTTTATCTTGATATAATCCTTTATAACAGACTGCTTTTTTATCTGGCTTATACCGTCAAAAATGCCTATCCCGTAACTTGCGTGAACGACATAGTCGCCTCTTTTCAGTTCGTCAAGGCTTCCTATTGTCTGTCCCTTTTTATAAAGTCTTTTCCGCTTTACCGGTTCGCCGGGCAAATGGCGGTTAGTGATAAGCATAAACTTTGAAAAGGGCAATTCAAAGCCGGATGACAAGCCGCCTTTGCAGACATAAACGCCGGGCGCATCTGTCATTTTATCAAACGAAACGGTTGCTTTAACACCTCTTTCCCTAAGTTCCTCACAAAGTACCGAAGCCGCCTTCGTTTCACTTGCTAAAATCACTACCGTCCCGCCTGTTGAAGACATATACGAAATATCTTCAATCAAAACTCCTAAATCTCCGCCCCACGGCGAAAGCCTCTTAAAATCAAAGGAAAACAGTCCCTTTAAAGGCGTAAAATATGAAGTTTTAGGAAAACTCTCAAAGAAAACAGCGTTTGTAATGCCGCTTAAAAAATCAGTTTTTTTAAGATAGATGCCGGCAGTTTCTTTACTTAGAGTCCCCTCCTCCATAAGGAGTTTTATGTCCTCGTTATGGCTATCCTCCAAATCCTTTAAACGCTCGATAACATTGGCGGTGTCGCAGACGACGGTTACAGCGTCACTGAAATAATCGAAAACAGAGGTCATTTTATCATATAAAAAAGGAATATATGCGTCGGTTGATATCGGCAAAGCACTATCAAGACGATAAATATCTTTTTCTAATTTATCTCTTTGCGCGTCGGTCAGTTTTTTACCGTTCTCCAAATAATTATTTAGTTTTTCACATAAATTGTGCCGATTAAACGAAAGTTCATTGGCGGGATAAATCTCGAATTCGTCTATTTTTACGGTTCGTCTTTGAGAGAACGCATCATACTCGCTCAAATTGTCGATATCGTCTCCCCACAATTCAATACGAACGGGGGTTTCTCTATTGGTGGGGAAAACATCGATTATTCCTCCCCTGACCGAAAACATACCCTTACCGTCGGTAACGCCGGCTTTAACATAACCGCATTCAACAAGTTTTTGACAAAATTCTTCTGTTTCAATCGACGATTTCGAGGTTATTCTTATAATACTTCTTTGGAGTATTTCCTTCGGCACGGTATAACACACAGCGCAGTCCACAGACGCCGTAACAACATCAAATCCCCCGCCGATTACTTTCGACAGGGTATCTATTCTCCGGTATTCATAATCCTTTGACCTTCCGTCGGTACTCGTAAAATCATAATCTCTTAAAGGCAGGTGACCCGCCTTAATTCCAAGCCCTGAAAGGTCGCCGCACATATTGTACGCGGTTGCTTCATCGTGGGTTATCATAAGGACCTTTTTCCCCGTATGCCTTGAAATGGAGGCGGTCAGCAGCGCCTTATGAATAGCCGCGAGTCCCGAAACGGCAAGCGGTATCTTATCGTTTTTCACAGCCGAAAGAAGCCGTTTGTATTCGGGTTCTTTTTTTAATATATCAAATAAAAATTGCATACTATTTACTGTATTTATTCATTGCCGAATCTATGCCGTTTATTATAATTTCCTCAATTGCGCTAACCGAATTATCAAGCGCCTTTTCAAAATCGGCGAATTTTTCCTTAGGAATTTTGCCGAGCACATAATCCTTTAAATCATAATCGGGCGACGGCTTCTTGTCCACGCCGATTTTTATTCGCGCGATATCTTCGCTGCCGCAACATTCTATAATATCTTTTATTCCGTTGTGCCCCCCGGCAGAACCCTTTCTTCTTATACGAATATTGCCGATATCAAGAGATATATCGTCGAACAACACGATGACATTTTCGATTGGGAACTTATAAAATGACACTATTTTTGCAACACTCGTTCCCGAATTATTCATATATGTTTGCGGTTTTGCCGCCAAAATCCTCCTGTTACCTATATTAAACTCACCTATCACCGCGTCAAACTTATGTTTTGAAAACTCAAAATTATGCTTCTCGGCAAGTTTGTCCATAGCCAAAAACCCGGCGTTATGACGGGTTTTTTCATATTGAAGTCCGGGATTTCCAAGTCCCACGACTAAGAAATCATAGGTGGTTTTTCCTTTTGAAAAAAACATAATATCACTCTCTTTTTTCGCTTAATCAATTATACCATATTGCCACGATGACTTCAAGCAAAAACAACCGATTGACATCTTTAAACAAAATAATACCACAGTTTTTGACAAGTATTTTAAATCTTATGACATATAATGATGATAACGGAGTGGTTTTATGGTAATTTACGCTGATGTTTTGTTTATTCTGAATACCGTAACAGACTATTTTTTGATAAAACTGTCCGGAGTTTTTGTTAACCGTGCCGCCCGTCTTTGGCGGATTTGTCTATCGGCGATTTTAGGCGGATTATCATCATTTTACATATTCTTGCCGAGTCCCGGTATGGCGATTGATGTTCCGCTAAAAATTCTTATATGCGCCATTCTTATTTTTACGGCATACGGTTTTGAAAATATTAAACTCTTTTTAAAACTAACCGCAACTCTGTTCTCGGTAACATTTTTGCTCGGAGGCATCGTTTCGGCGTTTGTTTTTTACTTTCGGCCCCGAAACATTTACATAAACAATAATATCCCCTACATAGACATAAATCCGGTTATATTTATTGTTTCGGGTGTTTTTTACTACATTATAGCCCTGACCGTTAAAACCCTGACCGAACGGCAGGGTGAATTTGCAAAAAAATGCAGGCTTTCGCTATATCTTGAAAGCAACGAGTATAACCTCTCCGGGCTGATAGACACCGGCAACTCAATAACCGATATTTTCGGATTATCCGAAATAATAATAGCCGAAAAAGCAACAGTGGAAACAATGTATGATTCTCTTACGGCTGAGGATAAACTCCGACGATTCCGAAGCGTGCCGGTTAAGACCGTTTCAGGCGAATCTGTCCTTAAGGGTATACGGATTGATAAAGCAATTATAAAATCCGAAGAAAACCAAAAATCTTTGATAAATCCGATTATTGTTGCCTCAAACACCGAAATTGAAGACGGATTCGGCGCAATAATCAATCCGAGGTCGATATTATGAAAAGAATATTCCCGGCGTTCAGGAGTTTTGTTTTTAAAATGTTCAAAAAAGCGGTCTACTACATAAACGGACCCGAAACTCTTCCGCCGCCGCTGTCCGCCGAAAAGGAGCAGGAACTTGTTTTAAGGGGCGACAACAAGGCAAAAGAGCAACTTATAACCCACAATCTGCGGCTTGTTGTTTATATTTCCAAAAAATTCGATTCATCCTCCGCAAATATAGAGGACTTGATTTCAATAGGAACGATTGGTCTTATCAAAGCCGTAAATACCTTTTGCCCCGAAAAGAACATAAAACTTGCCACCTACGCTTCAAGATGTATAGAAAACGAGATACTGATGTATTTAAGAAAGATATCTTCAAGAAAGACAGAAATATCCATTGACGAACCTCTCAACACCGATTGGGACGGTAATGAACTTTTGCTTTCGGATATTTTAGGCAGCGACGGCGATGAAATAAGTTTAAAAATCGAGCAGGAAGACGAGCGCAAACTCGTAACCGCATTTGTTAAAGAATTAGCACCGAGAGAACGCCAAATAATGGAGATGCGCTTCGGTATGAGCGGACACAAAGAGTACACCCAAAAAGAGGTTGCCGACTCCCTGGGCATTTCGCAATCTTATATATCAAGGCTTGAAAAAAGAATCATCAAAAAACTGAAAAAACAGATTGAAAAATCAGGTTGAATGTCTTTTATGACAGCATTCGCAGGAATACTCTTTTAAAAACCTTTTTGCAATCGGCGAAAATTCACGGTACTTGTTCCAGATAAAATAACTCTTGTTTTCAAGCCTCGGATAGAGTGGTCTGAAAACAAGACCGTTTTCCGCGCAAGGCTGAATAAGATGGTCGAAAGTCAACATTATTCCGAGTCCGTTTTGCACGAATACGCTTCCGTTATAAGCAAGGCTTGTATATCCGGCAAAGTTAAGTTTATCGATTCGCTTTCCGCACCATCTCGGTATATCCTCTTCGACAGACTGCCTCGAACAGATTATGTCATAACCGTAAAGGTCGGATACCCTTATTTCCTCCTTTGCGGCAAGCGGATGGTCATAAGGCATAACCGCGCCCCAGGTGTCAACGCCCGGAAGCTCGATATAAGAATACCGGTCAAGGCGCGGTCTTTCAACAACAACGCCGAAATCAGCAAGTCCGCGTTCAAGATTATTGTATGTTACCCACCTGTCTCCGCTTATGATATTATACTTAAAAAGCGGATATTTTTCTTTGAATTTCTTGAATTTTGAAGCCAAATATGACATCAGATGCGACTCGGCGCAGACAAAGTGAATTTCACCGCCTATAAGGTCATCGATATTTTTAAGTTCATCGGTGGTGTTATCAACAAGTTCAACAATTTCTTCGGCGCGTTTCAAAAGAATCTGCCCCTCTTCGGTTAATGAAACACTTCGGTTTCCCCTTATAAAAAAGGTCTGACCAAGTTCGTCCTCCAAATCTTTAATCTGTTTAGATAATGCCGGTTGTGAAATATGGAGAATTTTTGCGGCGGAAGTCATACTCCCCTGCCTCGCAATTTCCAAAAAATAACGCAAAACCCTGATTTCCATAAGAACCTCCATAAAAAATATACATTCATTATATATCTTTTTGCCATTCTTGTCAATTATATCAAAGTATGAATTATAAATAATTGTAATTTCTGGAACTATTGATATAATTGTAATTGCAAGGGAGGAATAAATATGAGCAGAAAAAACTTCGGTTCAAAACCGCTAATGCTTCCGCAACCGGTTTTGATTGTAGGAACATATGACGAAAACGGAGCCCCGAACGCCATGAACGCCGCCTGGGGAATGACCTCGGATTATAACGAGATTACAATAAGTCTCTCAGAGCATAAAACAACGGCGAACATTGAGGTAAGAAAGGCTTTCACGGTAAGCATGGGAACGGCTGATACCGTTATCCCCTGCGATTATGTAGGAATCGTTTCGGCAAACAAAGAGCCCGATAAATTCAGGAAAGCGGGCTTCCACGCAACTAAGAGCAAATTCGTCGATGCCCCGATTATCGACGAGTTGCCCATGACGCTTGAATGCAGACTCAAAAGTTTTTTTGATGGGATTTTAATCGGAGAAATCGTCAATGTCAGCGCCGATGAAAGCGTCCTGACAGACGGGAAAATCGACCCTGAAAAACTGAAACCGATTGTATTCGACCCCTGCAACAATAAGTATATGTCGCTCGGAGAAACGGT
>DEWC01000002.1:0-10995 GCA_002363095.1 Ruminococcaceae bacterium UBA3220
TGATTTAATATTCTTATTCCCTTGCCGTAATCGGAAGCCGAGCGCAAAATTTCGTTGTCGCTGATTCTGTTTATTATTCTGCCGTAATCGCGGTTAAGGTCAAAATAATCCTTGAAATAATTTTCAAATTCATCGGGTGAAATATCAAATATTACGATTTCGTTTTGAGTTTGTTTAAGTTTCAAAACCCTTCCGCCCGCAACGCCTACCCAAACGCCGTCGGCCTCTTTAAAACGGAACGCCTGACCGCAGTCGAGGGTCTCGGCAAGGGAAAAATTATCGGGATTTAATATATAAAGATTCCCGTTTTTAAAAACATATTCGCTCAAAGTATCATCCCTTTACTACTTGAATTATACTTTTTTTATGATACAATATCAAGTGAAATAATTTTTCGGAGAGAATAATATGCGTGAAGATATTTGCACCATACCGGTTTCGGAAGCGTTTGAAATCAAAGACGGCTGTCCGATTTGCCGAATGTATAAAACGGTTGAGGATAGAATTCTAAACTATATATTAGGCGACGCCATGATGGAGCCTGATGTAAGAATTGAAACAAACAAGGCGGGATTTTGCCCTAATCACCTTAATAAAATGATGTCGATGAGGGGAAGGCTTCAGTTAAGCCTTATGCTTGAAACCCACCTTAAAGAGATAGCTGATACTGTTTTTTCGAAAAAACTGTTTTCTTCCGCCGAGAGCAAGGCAAAAGCGGCAAAAAAATTCAACGAGGGTTGCTTTATTTGCCGAAAAATAGATTTCGGTTTTGAGCGTATGATAGATACTATTTACAGAACATACGAAAAAGACCGCGATTTCAGGGAAATGTTCAACACCCAGCCAAGATTTTGTATGCACCATTTTGAGCAGTTGCTGACAGGGGCGAACAAAAAGAAAATGCCTAAATATCACAAGGAATTTGCCGATAATATAATAAGAATAACAGGAGATTATTTGTTGAATCTTTGCGATGATATTTCCGCCTATTGCAAATCTTACGATTATAGAAGCCGTGAGGCTGAAAAAGGGGATATGGCGGAGCTTAAACTCTCTCCCGAAAGAGCGACAGGCTTCTTAAACGGTCAAATTCCCGAAGAAAAATAGGTTTTATTCTGAAAACTGAATAGTTTTTTCCCCGCCGTCAAGAATATAATTAAAAAATATAAGGCGGGTAAAAAATGGTAAAAGGCGTAAAAAGAGATATAATTGAGGTAAACAACACCGGGAGCGAATGCTTTGAAAGGATAGTTTTCTATGTTTCGCCCGATTTTAAACTTTCGGGCAAAAATGTTGCCGAATTGGCGGCAAAGGAACTTTCTGAAATCGTAAGCGGTTCGAAGGACTATAAAACGACCCTTCGATACAGGGTGAAGGCAAAACGCGTAAAGAGAATGATATACTGCGTGCTTTTCGCCGCCTTGATTATCGGGCTGACTGTTATATTAAAACTTAAGGGTTAGCCTTTGAGTTTGTCGGACCGTTTAACAAACTCTCGGATACGGGCTAATCCTCATCTTAAAGATAAAGGGTTAGCCTTTTTCTTGCATTTTTCCGATAATTGATATATAATTGTTTTATCAATTTGTTTACGGAGTGCAAAATGAAAGACGATATTAAAATATCATTTTCTTTGTTTTTAAATCTTGTGGTCGTAACCTTTATGTGCGCGGTGCTTATTATGTCGATTTCACCGCTCAACCGAATTCTTTTCAAGGTCGGCTATACCGCCTATGTCAAAGACGGGAATAACCAAACGGTAGAAAAATACACACATTATTCTGACGACGGCGAGGATAAGATTGCCGAAAAATACGAGAGCGATGAGTACAGAAAAAAAGGATACGCCGTGCTTAAAGATAATATCCCGAGCAAGGCGGGAAAAATCTTTGATTTTTCGGTTTTGACCGTTTTATCTCTAATTATTCTTATTGCTTTCGTCTACAACAAACTTTATACCGTCGGCAATAAGGATTTCAATTCGGTCAAATGCGGGCATAAGGATGAGGATAAACTTCGGGGACTGAAAATCGGAATAATGGCGATGATTCCCGATTTCATTGTTTTTCTTATAATGTTATTGTTGAGGTTTATTAAACCTTCAACAACGGTAGGATATTATAAAATCTTCAATGCCGTCTATTTCAAAATCCTTAATCTTTGTATGGGCTCAAAAACGCTCGGCGATGTTTCGTTCTTCGGATTTGCGGTGATGTTTTTAATTCTTTTCATCGTCCCCCTCATCGCTCATATTTCTTATACATTAGGTTATAAGGATATTAAGATATACGATAAAATCACTTACAAAAAGGGAGAAATCAAATAAGTATGGCAGGATTTTTCGGTTTTTTTGATTATACAAAGGAAGGTCCGGGCATCGATAAAAACGCCCCGAAAAAAAAGACATTTATCGTTTTTTTTGAAACTTTTTTCCGCAATATGTGGAAGCTTATTTCGGTAAATGCAGTCTACATAATTATGGCGTTGTTGATTATTCCGATAGGCCTTGCGAATGTCGGTTTAACCAATGTTACGAGGAATTTGGCCCGGGACAAGCATTCCTTTATGCTTTCGGACTTTTTTGAAACGATAAAGAAAAACTGGAAGCAGGGACTTACCGTCGGCATTATCAACACCGTCGTCTTTGCCTTTATGGCTTTCGCGCTGCGGTTTTATTCAAAAGCGGACGGTAAGATAGGTGTCTTCGGGCTCGGCGTTTCCATAATGGGCTTTCTCGTTTTCACCGTGATGAACTTTTACATTTACACCCTTATGATAACCTTCAACTTTACGCTCAAACAACTGTATGTTAACAGTTTTAAATTTGTGTTTTTAAACCTGAAAAACAATGTGTTTTGTCTTTTTTCTCTATTCCTCATTTTTGCGGTGAATTATACGGTTTTGGCGTCCTTGACCGCCGTTCAGTTTCAGGTGTTGCTTATTGAACTGTTTATCGCGATTTTAACGCTGCCGGGTTTCGTATTTCTTATCGTACAATACGCAACCTTCCCCGGAATAAAGAAGTTTATTATCGACCCCTATTATAAGCAGCATCCCGGCGAGGATATTGAAAAGCGCAGAAATCTGGGACTTGAAATTCACGAAGAAACAATTGATGACGAATATAATGAAATTGAGGATGTTTAAATTATGGGTATTATAAAACTTTACAACAAAACAAGCCTTGTTTTGCGCATAGTAATAGGGCTTATTATCGGGCTTGCGCTCGGAATTATTTCTAAAGAATATAATCTTTTGCCGTTTTTGGGTGATTCAAAAGAACTGAAATTCATTTCGATTTTGGGAACGCTCTTTGTCGGTGCCCTTAAAGCAATAGCCCCCATTCTTGTTTTCGTTTTGGTTGTGTCGTCCCTTGCCAATGCAAAGAAGAAACTTGACAGTCGGTTCGGTACGGTTATAATCCTTTATATTATAAGCACATTTTTGGCGTCAATTGTGGGCGTGCTCGGAAGTTTTATTTTTCCGCAGACAATTTCTCTTGCGCAACCGGCGGCGAATGAAGCCGCACCCTCCGGTATCGGCGAGGTTTTTGAAAACCTGTTAACCGGGATGTTCCGAAATCCCGTAACGGCGGTAGCCGAGGGGCAGTACATATCAATTCTTTTCTGGGCGGTCATTTTCGGACTTGCCGCAAAGAAAATAGCAACCGAAAACACAAAACAAACGCTTTCGGACATTTCGGATATTGTAGCGCAACTTGTCCGTTGGATAATCAACCTTGCCCCCTTTGGTATTATGGGACTTGTTTACAACAATGTTTACGCAAACGGTCTTTCGATTTTTGTCGATTACGGAAAACTTTTGGCGTTGCTTTGCGGTTGTATGCTTACCGTGGCGCTGGTTATTGACCCGCTGCTTGCCGCGATTGTTCTTAAAACGAATCCGTATCCTCTTGTTTTCAAATGCTTGAAAGAATCGGGGATTACCGCCTTCTTTACCCGAAGCTCCGCCGCAAATATCCCCGTTAATATGGCTCTTTGCGAAAAATTGGGGCTTGACAGAGATATGTACTCGGTGTCCATTCCGCTCGGTGCTACGATAAATATGGACGGAGCCGCTATCACCATTTCGGTAATGGCTTTGGCGGCGGCTCATACAACCGGGGTAAGCGTTAGCTTTTTCGCCGCTTTATTGCTCGCTTTTTTATCAACCCTTGCCGCCTGCGGTGCGTCGGGTGTCGCCGGAGGTTCGTTGCTCCTTATTCCCATGGCTTGCTCGGTATTCGGTGTTCACGCCGATGTCGCAATGCAGGTAGTAGCGGTAGGCTTTATCATAAGCGTTGTTCAGGATTCGCTTGAAACCGCCCTTAATTCCTCGGGCGATGTTATGTTCGCCGCCACAGCCGAGTATGCCCGGTGGAAAAAGGAAGGCAAATCTTTGCCGAAATTCTTAGGCGGAGATACCGAAATATAATACTGATTTTTATGATAAGGCAGGTGAAAACCTGTCTTATTTTTGTTCGAATTCATAAACGCATTAAATCCCTTTTGTTTTCATAGGCTTAAAGAGGGGATGATATTATGATATGCAGAATAGACGAACTTAAAAACCGCCAGGTGGTTTGTGTTGAGGACGGATATGTTTTAGGTTACATAGGCGATATTGAACTTGATACGGCAAGCGGCCGGCTTGTGAGCATAGTCATTTTCGGAAATCTGAAAGCATTCGGACTTCTCGGCAAGGAAAAGGATATCGTTATACCGTTTGAAGATATAAAAGTGATAGGCAATGAAACGGTACTTGTCAAAACAAACTCGCATAAATATGTCGAAAAGACCGACCGGGAATGCTGAAAAACGAAATATCTTCCGTCTTAACCGGCAAACGGTTAAAAAACCTGAAAGCCTTTGGCATTTTTGTGTAAAAATTCGTTGAAAATATATCCAAAAAATGGTATAATATTACAGCGGACTGTCAAACTAAAAAGAGGTAAGCGTTATGGATGGATATTTTGATAATTTCGATTGCTTCATTAAAGCGGACATTTATAAGCATTTAGGCTCTTTTTTAAAGGGGAAAAAGGCTGTTTTTCGCGTTTGGGCGCCTAACGCCGAAAGGGTAAGCGTTGCGGGCGATTTTAACGGCTGGAACAATGAAGCAAACATTATGGAAAACATCGGAAACGGCGTTTTTGAAGCGACCGTTTCGGGTGTTAAAGATTATGACGCTTATAAATATGCCATAACTTCGGGCGGTAAAACCGTGCTTAAAAGCGACCCTCTTGCCCGCCATTTTGAGACCGCGCCGAATAACGCATCCAAGATATATAAGGACAAAAAGCATATTTGGCGCGATAAGGATTATATTGCGCAGCTTAAAGATAAAAACATATATGAATCGCCGGTTAATATTTATGAGGTTCACATCGGTTCGTGGGACTGTTTTGACGACGGCAATAAGTTTGACTATGTTACGCTTGCAAAGAAACTTTCCGCCTACGCTAAAAAAATGGGTTATACCCATGTTGAATTATTGCCGGTAACCGAGCATCCGTTTGAGGGTTCGTGGGGATATCAGGTAACGGGGTATTACGCTCCTACTTCAAGATACGGCACTCCGGACGATTTCAAGGAATTCGTCGATATTATGCACGAAAACGGCATAGGTGTTATTCTTGACTGGGTTCCCGCGCATTTTCCGAAGGATGAATTCGGTCTTTACAGGTTTGACGGAACGCCCTGTTACGAGTATGCCGACCCGCGAAAGGGCGAGCATAAGGAATGGGGTACCTGCGTTTTCGATTACGGAAAGCCCGAGGTAATGAGTTTTCTTGTTTCAAGCGCTGTGTTTTGGATAAAGGAATTCCATATTGACGGATTAAGGGTCGACGCCGTCGCTTCAATGCTTTATCTTGACTACGGGAGAAAAGACGGCGAATGGATACCGAACTCATACGGCGGACGCGAAAATCTTGAAGCGGTCGAGCTTTTAAAGCAGGTCAATATCGCAACCTTTAACGCCAACAGCTCGGTGCTTATGATTGCCGAGGAATCGACAGCGTGGCCTCTTGTTACCAAACCGCCTCATGACGGCGGACTCGGATTTAACTATAAATGGAATATGGGCTGGATGAACGATATGCTTCGGTATATGTCGCTTGACCCGCTTTTTAGAAAACATAATCACGATTGCCTTACATTTTCGTTTTTCTACGCCTTTTCCGAAAACTTTATTCTGCCGATTTCGCATGATGAGGTTGTTCACGGAAAATGCTCTATGATAAATAAAATGCCGGGCGAATATGAGGCAAAATTTGATAATCTTCGCGCGTTTTACGCATATATGATGGCGCACCCCGGCAAAAAACTTCTCTTTATGGGTCAGGAATTTGCCCAGTTTATAGAGTGGGATTATTCAAAGCCGCTTGACTGGTTCCTGCTTTCATACGACTCCCATAAGTGTATGCAAAACTATGTTAAAGAACTCAACAGGTTTTATCTTAAAAGCCCCGCTCTCTATGAGATTGACTATTCATGGGAAGGATTTTCGTGGATTTCCAACGACGATAACGAACAGAGCATTATCGCTTTTCGCAGGATGGACAAGTCAGGACGTGAAATGATATGCGTTTGCAATTTTGTGCCTGTGGCCCGTGAAAATTACAGAATCGGTGTTCCGAAAAAAGGAAACTACCGCGCGGCGTTTTGCTCCGATTATAAGAAATACGGCGGTAAAACCGAGACTATTGAGCCCGTTAAGAGCGATGATATCCCGATGCACGGCTACGATAACTCAATTTCCCTTAATATACCGGCCATGTCGGTAACATTTTATAAGGTGCCTAAAAGAAAATAAAAACAAAGAAAAATGTTTTAAATCTTAAAAGGATTCGGTGAATGCTATGAAAAACAAACAATGCGTCGCAATGCTTTTGGCAGGAGGTCAGGGCAGCAGGCTCGGTGTTTTGACCGGAAAACTTGCAAAGCCCGCAGTACCCTACGGCGGAAAATACAGGATTATCGATTTTCCCCTTTCTAACTGCATACATTCCGGCATTGATACGGTTGGTATACTTACTCAGTATAAGCCTCTCGAATTGAATGACTATATCGGCTCCGGCAAACCGTGGGACCTGGACCGTTCAAACGGAGGAGTTCATATTCTGGCACCTTATCAGGGTAAAGAGGGCGGAGACTGGTACAAGGGTACCGCAAATGCGATTTACCAAAACTTAGGATTTATTAAACGGTATAACCCCGAATGTGTGCTTATTCTTTCGGGCGACCATATTTATAAGATGGATTATTCGAAAATGATTGAGTTTCATAAACAATCGGGCGCCGACTGCACGATTTCGGTTATGGAGGTTCCGCTTGATGAGGCATCGCGGTTCGGCATAATGCATGTGGCGTCGGATGACAGGATAACAAAGTTCGAAGAAAAACCGAAAGAGCCGAAAAGCAACCTTGCTTCGATGGGTGTGTATGTTTTCTCCTTCAATATGCTCGAAAAATACCTTAGCGAGGATGAGAACAATCAGAATTCATCAAACGATTTCGGAAAAGATATAATTCCGGCTATGCTTAAAGCGGGTGAAAAACTTGTTGCCTACCGCTTTTCGGATTATTGGAAGGATGTCGGAACGGTGGACTCCCTTTGGGAAGCAAACCTTGATTTGCTCAACCCGAAAATACACCTCAATCTTTCCGACCCGAAATGGAAGATTTACTCAAGAACGAGCGAGCTTCCGCCGCAGTATATAGGCAAGACGGCAAAGGTCGAAAATTCCCTTATAACCGCAGGTTGCGATATAGCAGGAAATATTGATTATTCAATAATTTTTGAAAATGTAACTGTTGAGCAGGGCGCTACGGTTGAATACTCGGTCATAATGCCCGGCGCCGTTATCAAAAAGGGAGCAACCGTAAGATACTCGATTGTTGCCCAAAACACCGTTGTAGGAGAAGGTGCGACGGTCGGTGAAGAGCCTGATTACAACGACGCTCACGAGTGGGGCATAACCGTAGTCGGCGAAGGAGTTAAGGTTAAAAATAACGCGGTCATAGGCGCAAAGCAAATGCTGAGAAAAGAAGAGGACGGTGAAACGGTATGATTTATTCAAAAACGGCAGGCATCATTTTTTCGAATTCGAACGATAAAGCCTTAAAAGAATTCACCGCAAACCGTTCTATGGCTTCGCTCCCCTTCGCAGGCAGATACCGCCTTATCGATTTTGCGATTTCAAACCTTGTTAACGCGGGAATACAAAATGTCGGCGTTATCACAAATCGCAATTATAACTCGCTTCTTGACCATTTGGGAAGCGGACTTTTCTGGGATCTTGACCGTAAAAGCGGAGGTCTTTCAATTGTTCCGCCATTTATAGGGGGGAACAGCAAAACCGACGATGAACTTGACTGCATTTTAAGGGCAATTGAGTATATAAAGCGTCGTAACTGTGAATATGTAGTTGCCTGCGAATCCGGTTTTGTTGCAAATCTCGATATCAAAAAGATAGTAGAAGCTCATATTGAGAAAAAGGCGGATGTTACCCTTGTTTACCGCGAGGCCGAAAGGCCGGATAAATTTGCCGGCACCTTGAAATTAAAGGTGGATAAGGACGAAAAAGTTGCCTCGGCAGAAAACGCGCTGTTGTCAAAAACCGGCGGAAAACTGACGATTGGCGTGCATGTCTTTACCCGCTCGGCGTTCAACGATATTTTAAGCACCGCTCTTAATTCGGAAAACCCGGCAATTTCTGAGATAATCTCCGAAAAAACCGGTAAATATAGGGTCTACGGATACGAGCATAAAGGCTTTGTCGGGGTAATCGACAGCCGTAAATCATATTTTGAGACCGGTATGGAGCTTTTAGACAAAGAGGTACGGGATGACCTTTTCAACAAAGAACGCCCGATTTATACAAAAACAAAGGACGATATGCCTACAAGATACGGTCTTTATTCCGATGTTTCAAATTCGATTATTGCCGACGGCTGCATAATTGACGGAACGGTTAAAAATTCGGTTTTGTTCCGCGGCGTCAGAGTTAAGAGGGGCGCCGTTGTAGAAAACTGCATTTTGATGCAGGGCGTCGAGGTACGCGAAAACTCAACCCTTAAATATGTAACTTCGGATAAGAATGCCGTCATCGGCGGTAAAGCCCCGATAACCGGCACCAACAGAAAGGCGTTTATCGTAAAGAAAAATCAGGTTCTTACCGATTAGGAGATAAAAAAATGAAAGTTTTATTTGCGGCAAGCGAGGCGTATCCGTTTGCCAAAACCGGCGGACTTGCCGATGTATGCGGAGCCTTACCCAAGGCGCTTAGAAAACGAATGATAGGGGCGAGGGTCGTGCTCCCCCTTTACGGGACGATAGGCAAAGAAATGCGTTCAAAAATGACCTTTGTTTGCCATATAACCGTTCCCGTTTCGTGGCGTATTCAGTATTGCGGCGTGTTTGAAGCCCACGAGAACGGCATTATTTACTATTTCATCGATAATGAGTATTATTTCAAACGCGACGGTCTTTACGGCTACTATGACGACGCCGAAAGATTTACCTTCTTTTCCCGCGCCGTTCTCGAAATTTTGCCGCACATAGGCTTTAAGCCCGATATAATTCACTGTAACGACTGGCAGACGGCGCTTATCCCCGTTTACCTTAACGAGTTTTATAAGCACGATTTATTCTATGCCGATATCAAAACAGTTTTCACCATTCATAATATCCAGTATCAGGGCAAGTACGGTATGGAGATTTACGGCGATGTCTTGGGGCTTCCCTACGGCAAAGAATCTCTTCTTAAATATGACGACTGCGTTAATCTTATGAAGGGAGCCATACAGTGCTCCGATAAGGTTACCACCGTTTCGCCTACATATGCGAAAGAAATTCTCAACCCTTATTATTCTCACGGACTTGACGGCATTCTCGGCGAGTTTTCCTATAAAACCTGCGGTATTGTCAACGGGATTGATTATGACGATTATAACCCCGAAACCGATAAACTCATTTATAAGAACTATACTGCCGATACACTCAGCGATAAAAAGGCAAACAAGAAAAAATTGCAGATTGAAATGGGTCTGCCCGTAAGTGACGCTCCGATTATCGGTATTGTATCCCGTCTTGTCGGGCATAAGGGAATAGACCTCATAAAGAGGGTCTTTGAGGAGCTTCTTGCCGCCGATTTGCAGTTTGTTATTTTAGGCTCGGGCGAGCCGGAATATGAAGGGTTCTTTTATGAAATGAGCAACAGGCATCCCGATAAGGTTGCTTTAAAGCTCGGATTTGACAACGCGCTTGCGCATAAGATTTATGCCGGAGCCGATTTTTTCCTTATGCCGAGTAAATCGGAGCCGTGCGGGCTTTCCCAACTTGTATCGCTTCGCTACGGCACAATACCGATTGTTCGTGAAACCGGCGGACTTAACGATACCGTAAAGGACAGCGCGGACGGAGTGGGCAACGGATTTACATTTAAGAATTATAACGCCCACGATATGGAAAATGCCGTATGGCGTGCCCTTTCGGGTTATTCCGACAAAGCGGGATTTGAAATTCTTAAAAAGAGGGCTATGTCGTGCGATAACAGCTGGAAGGCTTCCGCAAACGCTTATATAGGGCTATATAAAGAAATCCTTTCACAACGCTGACCTTAGGGGAGGTATCTGATTATGGGATTTTTCGGTAATCTTTTTGATTTTAACCGCAACGGAAAAACAGACCCTGACGAGCAGGCACTCGAATTTGCCGTGTCAGACGAAATGATGGAAGAAGAGGAACAAGAGGAACAAGAGGAAGAAGAGGCTTATTCAATCGAAGAACTTGATAACTTTGATTTGTTCGAGGGAGATTAAAATAAGGCTTTCGGTTACAGGTCGGATTTTGATAAAAATATCTTGACATACTCTTTTCTTTGTGATAAAATGTTTAAGCCGCATATTGTGGGCTTGTTAAGTTATGCTCTGTATTTTGAGTGTACGCCCTCCGTAGCGAGACTGTTATATATCAGGTAGGTGTAAAAAA
>DEWC01000002.1:11046-13985 GCA_002363095.1 Ruminococcaceae bacterium UBA3220
TGTACGCAATTATCGAAACCGGCGGAAAGCAGTACCGTGTTGAAAACGGCGATGTTATCTATGTCGAGAAGCTTGACGCCAAGGTTGACGAGGAGGTTACCTTCGATAAGGTTGTTGCCGTAAGCAACAAAACCTTAAAGGTAGGTAAGCCCTATGTTAAGGACGCTTTCGTTAAAGGTACCGTTTTGAAGAACGGCAAGGGCAGGAAGATAAACATCTTCACATACAAGCCCAAGAAAAGCAGTTCCCGTAAAATGGGGCACAGACAGCCCTATACCAAGGTACAGATTACCGAAATCGGATAATTATGACCAAGGTTGTGTTTTTTGCTGATTCCGACTCCCGTATTTGCGGGTTTGAAATCAGCGGCCACAGTACCGAAGCCGAAAAGGACGCCGAGGGTAAAATCGTTTGCAGTGCGGTATCTTCCGCCGCTTATATGACCGCTAACACCGTTTCGGACATAATCGGCGATGAGATTAACTCCGAAGTCCTTGACGGATATATGAGAATTATCGTGAAGCACCCTTCCGAAGCTTCGCAAAAGGTACTTGAAGGCTTTAAATTGCATATTTCGGAATTATCAAAACAGTATCAAACAAGAATTACTACATTAACGGAGGTGTAGAACCAATGCTTAAGATTAATATCCGGTTGTTTGCTCATAAAAAAGGTATGGGTTCCACTAAGAACGGTCGCGACAGCGAAGCAAAGCGTCTTGGTGTGAAGCGTGCCGACGGTCAATTTGTTCTTGCCGGTAATATTCTCGTTCGTCAAAGAGGAACACATATTCATCCGGGCAACAATGTCGGCCGCGGTTCTGACGATACCTTGTTTGCTCTTATTGACGGAAAGGTTAAATTCGAGCGCGTAGGTAAGGACCGTAAGCAGGTTAGCGTTTATTAAAGAACATTAAAAATGTCCGGGCGGCTTCTTAATATGCTGTCCGGATTTTTTTAGTTTTATAAAGGAGAGAGAATATGAAGCCTTGTCATGTTTGCCAATATTTATGTGAAGATAAAGACGACCTTTGCCCGATTTGCGGCGCACAGTTGAATGACCAAGCGAAAGCCGACGAAGACGCAAATGAAATAGTCATCGAAAATCCCGAAATTGTGGCTACTGTTAACGATGTCGTGCTTGCGGAGGTGTTTTGCGACCGTCTTAAAGAAAGCGGTATTCTTTTTACCACCGATGAATCGGACCTTTCTCATAGTATGCATTTGGGATTTGGTGGATTTTATACCGAGATAAACATATATGTCGATAAGGCAGACCTCGAAAAAGCCAAGGAAATTTATGACAATCTCCCCGATATTTCGGAATTTGAAGTTTACGACGAATTTGAAGAAAACGAAGAGGAAAACTGATGTTTGTAGATATTGCAAAAATACATCTGAAAGCCGGAAACGGCGGAAACGGAGCGGTTTCCTTTCACCGTGAAAAGTATGTCGCCGCAGGCGGACCCGACGGAGGGGACGGAGGCAGAGGCGGAGATATTATCTTTAAGGTCGACGATAATCTTTCGACCCTTGCCGATTTCCGCTATAAGAGAAAATACTGCGCCGAAAACGGTCAAAACGGCGGCGCTTCGCGTTGCACGGGAAAAAGCGCGCCCGATCTTGTAATTTCGGTGCCGCGCGGAACGGTTGTTAAGGATGCCGAAACGGGGCGTATTATCGCAGATGTTTCGGATGATGAAAAATATGTTATCGCCAAAGGGGGTAACGGCGGTTGGGGTAATATCCATTTCGCAACCTCAACAAGGCAGGTGCCCCGCTTTGCGAAAAACGGGAACCCCGGCGAGGAACTTGATATAACGCTTGAACTTAAACTTCTTGCCGATGTAGGTCTGATAGGCTTTCCGAATGTGGGAAAATCAACCCTCGTTTCGGTCGTAAGCGAAGCGAAACCGAAAATAGCAAACTATCATTTTACGACCCTGACGCCGGTTTTAGGCGTTGTAAGAATGGGGGAGGGCTCCTCGTTTGTTATGGCGGATATTCCGGGACTTATAGAGGGCGCCGGAGAAGGTGTGGGGTTAGGTCTTGAGTTTTTGCGCCATGTTGAGCGTTGCCGTCTGCTTCTGCATATTATAGACGCTTCCGGCAGCGAGGGCAGGGACCCTGTTGAAGACTTCAACACCATAAACAGGGAACTCGCCGTATTCAGCGACCAACTAAAAACACGCCCTCAAATAGTCGTTGCGAACAAGTGCGACCTTTGTGAGGAAAAAGACATCGAGAGATTAAGGGAGTATTTTGAGTCAAAGGGCTATAAATTTTTCCCCGTTATGGCTGCGATTGCCGAGGGGACGCAAGAACTTATAAACTATGTTGCCGCCGAGCTTCAAAAGCTCCCGCCCATAGTAAAATATGAGGCCGAGCCAAAGCCCCGGGTTGATTACACCGTAAAGAAAAGCAGAACATTTAATATCAGAAAATGCGACGGTGTTTTCTTTATTGAGGATGCGCCGTGGCTTCTTGATGTTATGAACACGGTCAACCCCGATGATTATGAATCGCTTCAATATTTTGAAAGAATTTTGCGCTCAACCGGGATTATAGACGCCCTTCGGAAAGCCGGTATAAGCGAAGGCGATACTGTAAGCGTATATGATGTTGAATTTGACTTTGTAGATTAGGAGAAGGGCGAATGGATAAAATCAACAATTTAAGTCCTTCGGTTTTGTGCTTTGTCGGCGACGCCGTTTACGGATTGCTTGTCAGAACGCATTTATCCGAAATAAACCGACCCTCTGCAGAACTTCACAAAGAGTCGGTAAAATGGGTGTCGGCACCGGCGCAGGCGAAAGCCTTTGAAATTATTGAGCCGTTTCTAAATGAAAACGAAACGGCGGTTTTTAAGAGGGGGCGTAATTTTCACACCGCCTCGATTCCGAAAAACGCTACAAGGAAGGATTATTCTTTAGCCACCGG
>DEWC01000105.1 GCA_002363095.1 Ruminococcaceae bacterium UBA3220
GCTTTGTAACTTGCTTCAAGGTCGGTTCTTGTTTGACTGCACATAGCGTCCTTATCAATTAACATACACGAAAGCCAAAAGTTCGGAACCGATTTCTCTTCGAAGGGATTCATTCTAACGGGTAGGTCCTTAAAGCCTTCCTTGTAGCGGTAATAAATATCGCGTTTTTGGGCAATATGCTCATCGAGATGAGGAATCTGCCCTCTTACCACTCCGGCGATAACATTGCTCATACGGTAGTTATATCCGATCAGCGTATGCTGATACCACGGAGCGTTATCGCGAGCCTGGGTTGAAAGTTTTCTTACAAGGTCCGCCGTTTCCTTTGAATCGGTTAAAAGCATTCCGCCCGAAGAGCCTGTTATGATTTTGTTGCCGTTGAAACTGATAACCGATACATCTCCGAAACAGCCGGTTTTAACCCCGTTATAGGTTGCGCCTAAGGATTCGGCGGCGTCCTCAATCAAAACCGCGCCGTTATCCTCGCAAATCTTAACTATCTCATCAAGTTTTGCCGGGGTGCCGTAAAGGTGGGCAAGCATAACATATTTTGTATCGGGATATAGCCGAAATGCCTTTTTTAGCGCCTCGGGGTCCATATTCCATGTATCCGTTTCGCAATCAATAAAAACAGGCTCCGCACCGGCATAGGTTATCGGATTTGCCGTTGCGGCAAATGTTACATCCGAACAAAAAACCTTATCTCCCCGTTTAACACCGCTTGCAATTACCGCAAGGTGCAACGCCGAAGTGCCCGAAGCGAGAGCCACCGCATATTTTCTGCCGATCATATCCGAAATGTGATTTTCGGCTTCATCAATATTTGCGCCTATGGTAGACATCCAGTTTGTTTCGTACGCTTGCTTAATATACTCAATTTCCTCCCCGTGCATTGTGGGTGAGGACAACCAAATTTTCTTATCAAACTTTTTAAACCCCTCGTTTAAAACAAAAGCCAATTACAACATCCCGTTTCGCATAAAAAAATAGAAATAATACTGCTTGTATATATTATCATATAAGCCCGCAAAAGTCAAATGGAAAATATATATATGAATGGAAAAAAATCCGCCCGTTTCGGCGGGCGGAAAATGCGATTAAATTTTATATTCCAAAAAGGTGTATCTCGGCTTAAATCCGATTGCATCATAAAATTTTTCGGCGCCCGCGTTGCCCTTCCAGACATTTAGGGTGATTTCCCTGCAACCGTTATACTCAGCCTGAGCCTTAACATGCTCAAAAAGCGCCCTTCCGACACCCTTTCCCCGATAATTCTCGTCGACGCAAAAATCGTCGATATGCACGCTTTTATAACCGTATGTATCGTTGGTTTCGGGATACTCGGTAAAGGCGCAAAAAACATGCCCGACAAGCTCTTCGCCGTCAAGCGCGATATATATCGGGGTGGCGGGATTTTTTATGATTTTTTTGAGTTGCTCGCGGGTGTATTTCGAGGTGCCGCCGATAAAAATATCCGGGCGGATTTCGGCGTGAATTTCAAGAATTTGATTAAGCAAATCCATTATTTTTTTGATGTTCTTTTTTTCGGCTTTTCTGATTTCCATATTATTATCCTTTCGAGATTTCGAAGCGCGAAACGGCATTCGTTATCCGGCAAAAAATCATATTAAATCAAGCATTTTAAGCAATTTCGGAATGTTTGACTCAAAGTTTACGCTATACCTCATTTCGGGCTCATTTTCATTAGTATACGCTATACATTCGGCGGTGAAATCACAGGCGATTTCCGCCGATTTTTTAAGACTTTTACCGGATAAAAGCGCCGCCGTCAGCGTGCTTGCGAAAACATCGCCGGTTCCGTGATAAGAAGCGTCAATCAGGCGATTGAAAACATACTCGGTTTTACCGTTTTCAAGGGTTGCGACGCCGATATTTCCCTTATCGAAACTCACTCCGGTAAGGACTATTTTTGCATCGGTCATTTCGGATAGTCCTTTTATCAGTTTTTCGATATATTCTTTGGTATGGGGAGGATTTTCAAACTCATTTCCCGTCATCAAAGCCGCTTCGGTGATATTCGGGGTAATTATATCCGCAATTTCGCAGAGTTTTCTCATTTCGGACGGGAAGTCATCGGGAAAACCGCCGTATAACCTTCCGTTGTCCGCCATAACCGGGTCTACTATCGTAATCCCGCCTTTGCGCTTAATTATGTCAACGGCTTCTTTTACAATCGCCACCTGCTCTTTTGAGCCGAGATAGCCTGTATAAACGGCGTCAACATCGATTCCTTCTTTATTCCAGTGCCTCGCAACCGGCAAAATATTATCGGTAAGGTCGGTAAAGGTATATCCCGAAAAGCCGCCCGTATGGGTCGAAAGAATTGCCGTAGGTATAACCGCCGTTTCAATGCCTGCCGCAGACAAAACGGGCAACGCAACGGTTAACGAGCATTTGCCGAAACAGGAAATATCGTGTATGGCGGCGACCCTTTTTTGATTTGTTCTGAACATATCCCTACCCCTTTACAAATCGTCTTTATTACATTATAATGGAAATGTGGTTATTCAAAATATTCACATTAAGAAAGGTTTTAGATACCAGATGAAAAAATATCTTCAGCTTTACGAAAAAATAAAAGACGATATAAAATCGGGCGTTTATAAATCGAATACAAAACTCCCCTCAAAACGGATAATGGCAGACCTTTCCGGGGTGAGCCTGACAACGGTTGAGATGGCATATGGAATGCTTTCCGAGGAAGGATATCTTTACTCGGTCGAAAAAAAAGGCTATTTTGTATCGAACATCAGTGAAATCGGCAGTTTTACGCCCTTCGTTTCAAATGCAAAAATAAACCTTTTGCCACTGCCGAAAAGCGATTTTAAACAAACCGATTTCGAGTATTCGATATGGTTTAAAACGATAAGAAAGGTGCTTAACGACAACGGAAATCTGCTTTTCAAAAAATCCCCTCCTAAGGGTTGCGAAGTATTGAGAAACGCCATTTCGGAATATCTTTTAAGATACCGTAAAATGCTTGTTCAACCTGCAAATATCGTGATAGGCTCGGGCGCAGAGCAACTTTACGCCCTTGCCATACTACTGCTCGGAAAAGACAAAAAATACGGCATTGAAAACCCTTGCTATTCCAAAATTCCCGCGGTTTATAAGGGTATGGGAGCGGTTACGGTTCCTTTAAAAATGGGGAAAGACGGTATTTTATCAGGGGAACTTAACCGAAAAAACTTTGACATTTTGCATGTAACTCCCTTTAACAGTTTTCCTTCGGGAATAACGACTTCACTAACAAAAAGGCTCAAGTATTTAAGCAGAATGTCCGGTGGGGAAAACTATATTATCGAGGATGACTACGCGAGTGAATTTTTCTTAAAAGGGCACCCGATAGAAACCCTTTATTCGCTTAGCGAAAACGACAGCGTTTTATATATAAACACCTTTTCGAAAAGCCTTTCCGATTCGATGAGGATAGGTTATATGCTAATCCCCGACAGACTTTCTGAAAAATACGACAGGATGACCGCAAACGCCTCCTGCACCGTTCCCGTTCTTGACCAGTATATTCTTGCGGATTTTATTTCTTCGGGTAATTTTGAACGCCACCTGGCGCGAAAACGCAGGCAGATGTTCAGGCGGTGATACATATCTGCCAAAAAACAAAAATCTTGACATAAAATACCACTTATGTTATATTCAAAGAGTAATATCATCTTATATTACTAAATATAAATTGTGAGGAGCGATTTCTATGATCTGTCCGAATTGCGGAAAAGATTGTCCTGATTCGTCGGTTTTTTGCGGAGGATGCGGAGCGCCGTTGCCGAACGCAAACGCAGTTCCTGCCGAAACACCGGCAACCACACCCGAACAACCTGTTTACGCAGAGGCGCAAACACCTGATAACAACTCTGTTGCAGCTGCGTTTCCCGAGCCCGAAGCAATTACGAATAATCCTGCCGATACCGTGTATGAAGGCGGGACCGAACAGAACACCTTCATAAATGCCGGGCAAAGCACGCCCGTTCCTGTCGAATACCCTTCGGGACAAGAAAACCTAAACGGCTTTTACGGCGAGAATACACCTAAAAAGAAGCTTCGTATCAAGCCGGTACCCGTTATTATAACAATAACAGCCATTGCGATAGTAACCTCGCTTGTTATCATATTTTTCCCTTTCCTTAAAAACCAGTTCCGTAATCTTTTCTACTCCGACGAAAAGTATATGTCGGCGGTTATTAACGACGATGTCAATGAATTTGCCGACGGTTTTGCAAAATCCTATGATAACATACTTGATTTAGAAAAGAATACCGGAAACGGTTCGATTTCCTTAACCTTGTCAAAAAATGCACGCCGGCTCTTAAAGGAGGTTGCGGGCAACGAGGGTTTTGCAAATCTGAACAAAGCCACACTTGAATTTGAAAACGCGGTTAAGGGCAACTCGGCTTATATAAAAGCAAAAGCCAAGGTTAACGGCAAATCCATCGACGCTTCGGCGGTTGTGGACGACGGTTCGCTCTATATCAAAACCGACGCAACCGGAAAGAGCTACTACGAAGTGGAGGAATATGAAGACGACGCTCTTGAAAGCATTGGCAGTATCAAAAAAACTCTCCCCGACAAAGGAACGGTTAAGAAACTTATTGTAAAATACGGAAAAATCGTAACCAAACATCTTGAAGATGTTGAGAAAAGTAAAGAAAAGGTTAAATTTGGCGATATTGAAAAGAATACCGTACAACTCACGGCAACAATTGATTCGGATTATGCTTATGATGCTTTGACCGATATTCTTGAAACTGCGCAAGACGATAAAGAGATAAAAAAGATTATAGAAAAAATTGCCGATTCGGATTTTGCCGACGCAGACGCCGATGAAGCTGTTGAGGAATACGAAGACGGCATTGACAGTCTGCTTGACAACCTCGACAAAGACAATTTCAGGGAACTTGACGAACTGGAATGCACCCTTACTTTGAATGTTGACGCCTTCGGCAATGTCGTTTGCAGAACACTTAAGGCGGGCGAATACGAAGTTTCGCTCTACACAATGAAGGACGGCAAAAAGGTCGCCTGCGGCATCGTTGTCAAGATTGACCGCCGTGAAATAAGAGTTACCGCCAAAGGCGAGCAGAAGGGCAACAAATTAAACGGTAAAATCAATTTAGAGTACAACGGCATTTCAATGACGCTCGCAAGATTTGAAGATATTGATATCCACAACGCCAAAAACGGAAAAATGAGCGGGAAGATAATCATTTCAGGCTCGGATTTCCCGATTGACAGTGCTATTGACGACCCTGATATTGCCGATTTTATCGGTGATTCAAAAATCGTAATCAGTTTTGATATTGATGATAAATCGGCTAAGGAATCCATTGAATGGACTTCCGACGGCGAAAAAGTGCTGAACTTAAATATTAACTTTAACCGAAAGAGCATCTCCATCCCCTCGGTAGGCAACGCAAAAAGTATGGATGATATGACCGAAAAGCAGCGCGAAAAGTTAGAAAACTCTTTTGACGATTTAGTAAGCGATTTTATTTACAGTCCTTATATTTACAACGATTATGATGACTACGATGACGATGAGGATTACTACGACAGTGATGACTACGACTACGATGACGATGACTACGACGATGATGACTACGACGATGATGACTACGAGTACTACGATGATGACGATGACGATTACTACTATTAAGCCGCGGCAATAATTGTCAACGGATTACAGATGACGGTGAAACATACCCCCGTTTCACCGTCATCGTTTTAGAGGGTGATTTTACGAAAATCAGCATTGAAAACATTACCAAAAGTTACGGCAAAAAACAGGTTTTAAAGGATATATCTTTAAAGGTGAATTCGGGAGAATGCATTGCTGTTTTAGGCTCGAACGGTTGCGGTAAATCCACGCTTTTTAACATTCTTTACGGGATAACCCGAGGAAATTCGGGGAAGTTTTTATGCGACGGAACAGACCTTTTATCCAATTCAAAATTAAGGGAGAAAACGGTCGCCTATGTTCCCCAAAACCCGTTACTGATTGAAGAACTTTCGGCAAAAGACAACCTTCTGATGTGGTATACCGCCGACGAAATTAAGGCTTCTTTGTCCTCGGGGGTTTTAAACATTCTCGGCATAAGCGGTTTTTTGAAAACACCTGTTAAAAAAATGTCGGGCGGGATGAAAAAGCGCCTTTCGATAGCCTGCGCGGTAAGCAACAAACCTAAAATCCTCTTGCTTGACGAGCCGTCTTCAGCTCTGGACCCGATGTGCAAAAAAACCATATACGAATACATTGAAAGATTTAAAAAATTCGGCGGAACGGTTATTCTCTCCACCCACGATTTGGACGAACTGGCTTTTTGCGACGCCGCTTTTGTAATAAAAGACGGCTTACTTTCAAGCTTTAAAAAATCGGATGATATTGACGGCACGGTAACGCAGTTATGATTAGAAAATCGTATTTTAAAGCAAATCTGAAACGAAACATAAGACTTCTTCCCTCAATCCTGTTACCCGTTTTGGCAATAGGTCTTATTTTTGCCGTTATAGGCTCGGCAGCGGTTTATTCCGTTCTTAATTCCGAAAGTCGGGCAAAGGTTAAACTCGGATTGGTGGGCAAAACCGAAGGCACATACTTAGGCTTCGGCATCGATTCCGTTCAGAAATATGATACCTCAAAATATGAACTTACTTTTCTTCGCCTCGACGAGGAAACCGCGAAGTCGAAGCTGAAAAAACGCGAAATTTCGGCTTACCTCGTTGTGCCCGACCGCTTTGTTTCAGACCTTGTTGAGGGTAAAAATCCGCAAATCACCTACGTTTCAAACAAAACCGAAAACAATTTCAGTTCCGAAATAATAAAAGAGGTTGCGGCGGTTATATCAAGCACCGTTTCCCCTGCCGAGGCGGGGATTTATTCTATGCATAAGATTGCAGACGATAACGGTTTTTCAAAAAGTGAAATCAGAAAAGCGGATACGGAACTAAGCCTTGATTACATCTCCTTTGTTTTAAATCGCAACAAAATTTTTGCTCCCGAATTTTTGGGCGTATCGGACGGTTTGCCAGGAGAAACATATTATTTTTGCGCTGTTATTTTCTTTTTTATGCTCATTTGGGGCATTTTCTGCACCGGTATTCTGAAAACAAAAACTATTTCGTATATCGGGTATATCAAATCGAGAGGAATCGGAATAACAAGGCAAATTACAGGTGAATATTTCGCGTTTTCAGTCGTTTCCGCAACGGTTCTCGTCGTCATTTCGGTTATAACAGGCTCCGTGTTCGAGCATATACCTTTAAACCTCCCGGGGTTTGACCGCATCGGCGTATCAAGCGCTTTACTGTTTTCATTCAAAATTCTGCCCGCCCTTTTTATGATAACCGCCTTCGAGTTCCTTTTATACGAACTTGTAGAATCCTCTTGTGCGGTTATTATCGGGCAGTTTGTTTGCGCGATTGTTTTGGCATATATGGCAGGATGTTTTTATCCTATAAATTTCTTTCCCGTATCGTACCAGAAAATTGTTCCTTTTCTGCCGTTCGGCGCCGCCTTTTCGTATATACGGCAGGCGTTTGCGAAAAACATATCACTTAGCGGATTCGTTGCGGTTACGGCATACGGGCTTGCTTTTGTAATCATTTCCGTTTTTGCGAGAAAAGCGCGTACCGAAAGGAGCGGCAGATGATGAAACGAATAATTACAATGGCTTATCTTATTCAAAAGCGGCTTTTAAAAAAACCGAGTTTCATAATTATTTTGCTTCTCATTCCTCTTGCGGTAATTTCGGTAATGACGGTTGCAAAAAAAGAGGCAACATTTTTAAAGATTGCCGTTTATCCCGGAAATAGCGAAGATAAATCTTTGAAATCGGTTATTTCCAACATTCTTGAACACGAGGATGTTATAGATTTTGAGTTTTTCGAGGACGCCGCGACGGCAAAAAACGCGGTTGCTTACGGAAAAGCCGACGGAGCATGGATTTTTCCTGCAAACTTTGAGGACAGTATTACAAAATTTGTCAATAATCCCTCCTCAAATGAAGAATTGATTGAAATATACTATCAGGAGGAAAACATCCCGACAAAACTTTCAAACGAATTGCTTTTCGGTTCGGTTTTCCCCGAGATTGCAAAAAAAATTTATTTGAATTATATAAACAATGACCTGAAACTTAAAGACAAGTTCAGCGAAGAGGAATTGTTAAATATTTACGACAGAATAAACACCGGCGATAAAATCATAACTTTTGTTGACGCCGACGGCGAAGAAAACCCGAAAACCGAATATCTGATTTCACCTGTCAGGGGCGTTTTATCCATTTTTATTATGATTTCGGCGTTTGCTTCGGCTATGTATTTTTACAGCGATTCAAATATGGGCGCGTTTACGGTTATGCCGAAGAAAAGGCGCCTGTTTCTGTTGCTGTGTTCGGTGTTTTTCGGAGCGTTTGACTGTGCGGCAGTTTCCTTTATTTCACTTTGTTTTACTCCTTTGTTTACTTCGTTTGGCATAGAACTGTTTTCGCTTTTGCTTCTTGTTCTGAACGTTTCGGCGTTCTCTGCTTTCTTCTCGGTTTTGCTCGCAAAGCCTGAAAGAATCGGCGTGTTTTCGGTTTTTATGAGTCTTTTCGTTTTCGCGTTTTGTCCGATTTTCTTTAGTTTCAAAGTGCCTGTTATACAAAGTCTTTTGCCTCAAACATACTATTTGAATGCTTATGCGGCAAACAGTTTAATATTTGAACTATTGTTGTTTTCAGGTTATCTTATATCTACAGTATCGTTCTTTTTCCTCGCCGAAAGAATAAGAAAAAAATAGAGAACATAAAGACTGACGGCAGGTAAGTAAACCTTACCTGCCGTCAGTCTGTCGATAAACCTGTTGT
>DEWC01000008.1:0-7395 GCA_002363095.1 Ruminococcaceae bacterium UBA3220
AAGTATACCGAAGAATTTGAACTCATTATTGCCGAAATTTCAAAGATTCAGGCCGATATTGATGCCTCAAATGCTGAACTTATAACCGCTAACGAGGATAAAATCCGAACTCTTTCTGAGTTTAAACATCTCGAAGATATGATTTCAGCGCAAGAAAAAGAACTCGAAGAACTCAGGCTTGAAAACAAAAACGGCGACGAAAAAATCGCAAGTCTTAAAGAGCAGTCTCGTCTGTGCGCCGCGGAAATTGAAAAACTTGAGAATGAAAAACTGATTATACAAGGTCAAATTGATGAAATGAACGGCGGAAGAAACGGTGTGTTTGATAAACGGGACCTTCTTAATGAGAAAATAACCGAAATTAAACTTTCCGTTGTGAACACCGAAAAGGATGAGGCAAGTCTTTTGCTGATGGCGGCGGACTTTGAGAAGAGTATTTCCGAAAGAAAAATTAAGGCTTCGGAGATTGAAAATGAAATTGCCGCGTTTGAGTTTAAAATTAAACAGCAGCAGGACGAGATTTCTGATTACACCGACGAAATCGATAATAACAAGTTTACCGCAAAACAGCACGAAACCGATATTCAGGACCTTCTTGCCAAACGAAATGAAACCGAAAAGCAGGGCGTTAAAATCAGAAGCGAAGAACGGGATAAAACGCTCGAAAGAGAAAAAATCAGCGCAGAGCTTGCAAGGCTTACCGAGCGCAAGGAAACAATGGAAAAAGAATACGATTCCTGCCTTAGCAGGTTGTATGATGAGTATCAGTTGACTAAATCAGAAGCGGAGAAAATTGCCAAACCGATTGAAAATCTCACCGATGCGAAAAAACGCCTTGCCGAAATTAAGGCTTCCATTCGTTCACTTGGTACTGTAAATGTTTCGGCAATAGAGGAGTATAAGGATGTAAAATCCCGTTACGATTTCTTAAGTGAACAGTTAGCCGATGTTGAGAATTCAAAGGCGGAACTTAACAAACTGATAAATCAGCTAACTTCGCAAATGCAAGAATTATTTGTTACGGGCTTTGCCAAGATTAACGAAAATTTCCAAAAAACCTTTACTGATATGTTTGGCGGCGGTTCGGCATGTCTTAAACTTGAAAATCCCGAAGATATTCTTGAAAGCGGAATTGATATTGTCGCAAACCTGCCGGGAAAAAATGTTCCGAGTCTTGATGGTCTTTCCGGCGGCGAAAAGGCGTTAGTCGCCCTTGCGATATACTTTGCCATTATGCAGGTCAATCCACCGCCGTTCTGCTTCCTTGATGAGGTTGATACCGCACTTGATGATATCAATGTAGACAGATTCGGCGAATATATGCGCAATTCTAAGTTCAACACTCAATTTATCTGCGTTACTCACAGACGCGGAACTATGGAGTCCGCCGATATGCTCTACGGAGTTACAATGCAGGAAAAAGGCGTTACTAAGTTGCTTGAACTCAATGTTCAGGAACTTGAAAAGAAATTGAAACTCGAGGAAAAAGGTGCTTAAATGGGTTTTTTTTCAAAAATCAAAGAAGGTCTATCGAAAACGAAGGCTTCCTTTTCGAACGGAATTACAGGCGTAATAAACAGTTTTACGAGAATAGATGAAGAGTTTTTTGATGAACTTGAAGAAATTCTTGTTATGTCTGATATAGGCGTAGAAACGAGCGCATATTTATGTGCGGAATTAAGGAAAAAAGTTAAAGAGACCGGCACAACCGACCCGAACGCAATAAAGCGACTGCTTGTTGATATTATTGCTTCGACCGTTTCCGGAGACAGTAGTCTCAATCTGGAAACCCAACCCTCGATAATTCTTGTTGTTGGTGTAAACGGTGTCGGCAAAACTACATCAATCGGAAAACTGTCATATATGCTTAAAAACAGCGGCAAAAAGATTGTTTTAGGAGCGGCGGATACCTTTAGGGCTGCGGCTATCGAACAACTCGGCGTTTGGTCTCAAAGGGCAGGAGTTGATATGGTCAAGAGCGTAGACGGAACAGACCCGGCTTCGGTCGTCTTTGATACGATTGCCTCTGCAAAGGCAAAAAAAGCCGATGTTATTATTTGTGATACCGCCGGTCGACTGCATAATAAAAAGAACCTGATGGAAGAATTATCGAAAATTAACCGCATTATTGATAGGGAAATGCCTGACTATTCTAAAGAAACCCTACTTGTTCTTGATGCTTCAACCGGTCAGAATGCAGTTAATCAGGCGAAAGAATTTATGGGCGTTACTAATATAACCGGTATAATTCTTACAAAACTTGACGGAACTGCAAAGGGAGGTATTATTATCTCAATTTACAAGCAACTCGGCATTCCCGTCAAGTTTGTTGGAGTAGGTGAGGGAATTGATGACCTTATGCCGTTTAATCCAAATGAGTTCGCCGAAGGAATTATTGAATTATAATTATGAAAATTTTTATTGCCACAAAAAACAGAAAAAAACTAAGTGAGTTAGAGAGAATACTGTTGCCGTTAGGCTTTGAGGTTCTTTCGATAAAAGATTATCCCGAGGAATTTCCCGATGTTGAAGAGACGGGGACAACTTTCAGCGAAAATGCGGTTCTTAAAGCAAAAGCCGGGCTTGAGTTTTCGGGGCTTATTTCGGTCGCTGATGATTCGGGACTTTGCGTCGATTATTTAGGTGGAGCGCCGGGCGTTTATTCAGCACGATATGCAGGTGAGCCTTCAAACGACGAAAACAACAATGCTAAGTTGCTTTCAAAGTTGTCCGGTGTCCCTAAAGAAAAAAGAAAAGCAAAGTATGTTTCTTCTATTGCCTGCGCTTTCCCGGACGGCAGACTGTTTACCGTAGAAGGTGAATGCCACGGTTATATTTCCGAATATCCCGAAGGTAACGGCGGTTTTGGGTATGATCCGCTTTTTGTGGGTGAAAAAGGACCTATGGCGCTTCTTTCTCCCGATGAGAAGGATAGCATCAGTCATAGAGGTAAGGCTCTTAAACTTTTTTCTGAAAAGTTAAAGGAATTTATGTGAGGTTAAAATGTTAAACAGCAGACAAAGAGCTCAATTAAGAGGTATGGCAAATTCGTATGACACCATACTTCAAGTAGGTAAATCCGGTATATCCGAGCAAACGGTAAAGCAGGTTGATGACGCTTTGGAGTCGAGGGAACTTGTAAAACTTCGCAGGCTTGAAACCGCGCCTGATACTGCAAGAGAAACAGCCGATTTAATTGCCGCAAAGGTGAATGCTGATGTGGTTCAGGTTATCGGCTCAAAGTTTATTCTTTACCGTCCGTCAAAGAATAAGTTGATTAAACTCGTAAAATAACGGAGTATTTATGATGGAAGATTATTCGGAATACAAAAATATTTTAAAACAGAGGCTTACGGAAAAGCGCTATTATCATTCTGTTTGTGTCGCCCAAGAGGCATGTCGTCTTGCGAAAATATACGGTTTGGACGCCGATAAGGCGTATCTGACAGGGCTTTTACATGACATTACCAAAAACTCTTGTAAGGATGAGCATTTTGCGATTTTTAAGAGCAACGGTATTGTACTCGGCGATATTGAGTTGAGTCAGGAAAAACTTTGGCATGCAATCTCCGGAAGCGCATATGTTAAGTATAATTTAAAAATTGAAGACGATGAAATCTTTGATGCAATCCGATATCATACAACCGCAAAAGCGGATATGTCTTTGTTCTCAAAAATTATATATATGGCTGATTTTACTTCTGCCGACCGTGATTATGATGATGTTCAGACGCTTAGGGCAATTCTTGATAAGTCGCTTGATAATGCATATAACTACGCGCTATCCTACACAGTTAAGGATTTAGTTGAGCGAAAATTGCCCATCCATATAGATACCGTTAACGCGTATAACGAAACAGTTTTAAAGGAGGAATGTTTATGAATTCACCCGAGATAATAGAAATTGCCGCGAACGCGCTTAATGATAAAAAGGCAATTGATATTAAGGCTATAAATGTTGAGGATTTGACCGTTTTAACCGAAAATTTTCTTATAGCAACCGCAACATCTTCAACACATGTCCGCTCACTTGCTGACGAAGTTGAGGATAAATTATGTGAGAACGGCGTTAATCCTAAACATATTGAAGGCAAATCGACAGGTTGGCTTGTACTTGATTACGGATCGGTAATAATCCATATTTTTACAAAAGATCAACGAGAGTTCTACAATCTCGAAAAAATATGGAGCGACGGCAAACTTTGGGATTTAGATAAAATATTAAAACAATCGCAAGGAGATTGATTATGAAATACGAATATGAGAGAATTGAAAAAAAATGGCAGGAAATATGGGATAAAAATAAAACCTTTGCGGCAAAAAATGACTATACTCTTCCGAAATTTTACGGTTTGGTTGAATTTCCGTATCCCTCGGGGCAGGGCCTTCATGTAGGACATCCTCGTTCCTACACCGCCATTGATATCGTTGCGAGAAAAAAACGCCTTCAAGGATATAACGTTCTTTACCCGATGGGTTGGGACGCGTTCGGTCTTCCTACCGAAAACTATGCCATTAAAAATCACATTCATCCTGCAAAAGTAACTGAGAATAATATTAAAAATTTCAAGCGTCAATTAAAATCGCTCGGCTTTTCTTTTGATTGGGACAGGGAAGTGAATACCACCGATCCGTCTTACTATAAATGGACCCAATGGATTTTCTTGCAGTTATACAAAAACGGTCTCGCATATAAGAAAAAGATGAATGTAAACTGGTGTACATCCTGCAAATGTGTTCTTGCTAATGAGGAGGTTGTCAACGGCGTTTGTGAGCGATGCGGAAACGAAGTTATCCATAAAGAAAAAAGCCAGTGGATGCTCAAAATAACCGCATATGCGGACAAACTTCTTAAAGGACTTGATGATGTTGATTTTATAGACCGTGTTAAGACCCAGCAGCGTAACTGGATCGGCCGTTCTTACGGTACTCAAGTTACATTTAAAACGACCCTTGGCGACAGTTTTGAGATTTTTACTACCCGTGCTGACACGCTTTTCGGCGCTACTTATTGTGTTATTTCGCCGGAGCATCCTTTAATTGAAAAGTGGAAAGGCTCTATTAAGAATGCCGAAGAGGTTCAAAAATACAGGGAAGAGTCTGCTAAAAAGTCCGATTTTGAGCGGACGGAATTAGCCAAAGAAAAAACCGGTGTTAAACTCCAAGGCGTTATGGCAATCAACCCCGTCAACAATAAAGAAATTCCGATTTTCATTTCAGATTATGTCCTTATTTCCTATGGAACCGGCGCGATTATGGCGGTACCTGCGCACGATACGCGCGACTATGAATTTGCAAAAAAATTCGATATTCCCATGATTGAGGTTGTTGCGGGCGGCGATATAACAAAAGAAGCCTATGTCGACTGCAATAAAGGGAAAATGGTAAATTCCGATTTTCTTAACGGCCTTTCTGTTGATGAGGCAAAGTCAAAGATTCAGGAATGGCTGACCGAAAAAGGTTTAGGCGTTAAAAAAGTTAACTATAAATTAAGGGATTGGGTATTCTCGCGTCAAAGATACTGGGGTGAGCCTATCCCGATGGTCTACTGTGAAAAATGCGGTTATGTTCCTCTTGACGAAAGTGAGCTTCCTCTTACACTGCCGAATATAGACTCATACGAGCCTACCGATACCGGTGAATCTCCTCTTGCGAAAATCGGCGACTGGGTCAACACCACCTGCCCGAAATGCGGCGGTCATGCAGTCAGAGAAACCGATACTATGCCCCAGTGGGCTGGCTCATCATGGTACTTCCTTCGCTATTGTGACCCTCATAACGATGATGCCCTCGCCTCAAAGGAAGCGCTCCGTTACTGGTGCCCTGTTGACTGGTACAACGGCGGAATGGAGCATACAACGCTTCACCTTCTTTACAGTCGTTTCTGGCATCAGTTCCTTTTTGACATCGGAGTTGTCCCAAATCCCGAACCCTATTCTAAAAGAACAAGCCACGGTATGATTTTGGGTGAGAACGGAGAAAAGATGTCAAAATCCCGCGGAAATGTTGTTAATCCTGATGATATTGTTCGAGATTACGGTGCCGATACCATGCGTGTATACGAAATGTTTCTCGGTGATTTCGAAAAAGCCGCTCCTTGGAGTCAGTCTTCAATTAAAGGCAGCAAGCGCTTTCTTGAAAAGGTGTTTGCCTTGACCGATTGCCTTATTGAGGGCGATGAATTTAGAAAAGATATTGAATCTGATTTTCATAAAACCATTAAAAAGGTAACTGAAGATATTGAAAACCTCAAAATGAACACCGCAATAGCTTCTCTTATGTCTTTGCTGAACACCGTTTTGTCGAAAGGCAATATAAACCACGCCGAGATGAAGGCTTTTATAACTCTTCTTAATCCTTTCGCACCGCATATAACAGAAGAGATTTGGGAAATTTGCGGCTTTGAAGGGATGCTGAATGAATCTCGCTGGCCGACTTATGAAGAGTCAAAATGCGTGGACTCTTCGGTAGAAATCGCTGTTCAGGTTAACGGCAAGATTAAGGCGAGAATTATGGTTTCTGCTGATATTTCGGCTGATGATGCTCTCGCGCTTGCAAAGGCTGAAAAGAATGTTTTTGAAGCAATTTCGGGCAAGACTATAATTAAGGAACTCTATGTTCCCAAGCGTCTTGTTAATGTAGTCGTGAAGTAAAAAAGGGTAGGTGTTTGATTTGACAAACGGAATAAAAATGTTATTCAAAAATTATGTGTTGGACGGCATACTCTTAACGCTTTTAGGTTTAGCCTTAATAGTGTGGCCGAACGATGCTTTGAAGACAATTTGCATTATTATTGGTATTTCTATTGGCATTTTAGGACTTTTAAGGTGCATATCATATTTTACGGACCCAGACGATGAAAGAAATTCAAGAGATTTGGTTACGGCAATTATTCAATTTGCTATTTGTCTTTCTTTTATTGTGTTTTGGGAACATATCATAGTCGCTTTTCAATATCTTTTGGGCATTGTTCTGCTCTACGGTGCAATTCTTCTGTTTATTCGCGCCTATTCTATTCGCTCACAATCAAGTATAATTATGAAAATCTCTTTGGTGTTTGCGGTTGTGATAACAGTTTTTGCAATAGTGATTTTCATAAATCCTGAAGCTTTTGCTTCATTTATGATGCAGCTTTACGGCATTTCGCTTATAGTTGAGGGCATTGCCATGCTTATTTCGCTTCACAAGTTTAAGTTGCAATACATAGATGAAACCAAAGATAATTAATCTGAAATTAGGGGAAGCTTTTTAGCTTTCCCTTCTTTTTAGAATCTCGCAATCATAACTGAAAAAAAGCAAGGCATACCCGAAGGTACGCCTTGCTTTTTTTGGCGGAGACGGCGAGATTCGAACTCGCGGGGGATTGCTCCCTAACTGATTTCGAGTCAGCCCCGT
>DEWC01000008.1:7439-8629 GCA_002363095.1 Ruminococcaceae bacterium UBA3220
TCAGCCCCGTTATGACCACTTCGATACGTCTCCGAATATACTGAGAAATCATTATAATTTGAACAAACTATTTTATTATATCGAACGGGGCGCCCCGTTATGTCCTGTTGCGGTGCCCGAAATTTCTTAACACTGCCGTGAGAAATTTCGACCGCTGCCACTCCTTATGCCTCGCTTCAACTGCCACCGGCAGCGCTCGGCAACGTCCCCAGTTCGATACGTCTCCGAATATTAATTATGTCATGTCGTTAACATACGGTATTATATTATAATTCTTGAGATTTGTCAATAAAAATTTCGGCGGAGAGGGTTCTCTCCGCCGAAAAACATTAAAGCCTTAAATATGCTCAGCAGCCGCAGCCGTTGTCATTGTTGTTGCCGCAGCAGCATACGAGGCAAAGGATGAGGATAAGAATCCAGGTACAATTTCCGCCAAATCCGTTGTTACACATAGACAAGACCTCCTTTTCGTCTTTCAACCTATACTATGTGTAATCGGGAATTTTTGTTACAAAAAGGCATTCATTGTTTGAAAAGCCTTTTTTTGTCTTTTTATGTAATGTCTTTATAATCTGTTAATTTTGCTTCACGCGGAACGAAATTTGCAATATAGTCAATCGCACTTTCGGGGTTGTCTGTTACATAAAAGAGTTCTCTGTTAATCTCAGACATAAAATTTTGACGGATGCAAACATCTAAGAATTTAAGCAAATTTTCATAGTAATTATTAACATTAAATATTACAATCGGTTTGGTGTGCTTTGCAAGTTGCCTTAGAGTGAATATTTCAAAAAATTCATCCATTGTACCGATTCCGCCGGGGGATATAATAAAACCGTCGGACTTTTCCTCTAAAAGTTGTTTTCTTTGTCGCATTGTTTCGGTATAAATAAACTCGGTACAGTTATCGTAGAGTGTGCCGTCAACTTTAAAGAAGGAAGGGGAGATTCCTATAACTGCACCGTTTTTGCTTCTTGCACCCTTTGCAACTGCTCCCATCATTCCTCCGGCGCCGCCTCCATATACAACTGTATGACCGCGGTCGGCAATTAACTCGCCGAGTTTAAAATTTGCATCGGTATATGATTTGTCAATTGAGTTTGATGAAGCTCCGTAAACACAAATGTTCATATTATGCCTCCTAAATTATTTCTTTTCCGTTAAGGACTGCTTTTGAAAGCGTTTGCCCG
>DEWC01000083.1 GCA_002363095.1 Ruminococcaceae bacterium UBA3220
AGTTCTGGAAAACCATGGCGATATCACGGTCCTTAGGCGCAACATCGTTAACAAGACGGTCGCCTATGTAAACCTCACCCTCGGAAATCTCTTCAAGTCCGGCAACCATACGAAGGGTCGTTGACTTACCGCAACCTGAAGGACCGACAAGAATGATAAACTCCTTATCTTTGATTTCAAGATTAAAGTCGGAAACGGCAGTAACCCCGCCCGGATATCTCTTATACACATTGCGAAGTGACAAACTTGCCATAAAATATTTACCTCCTGTTTTATAACGTAAGCACATACGCATATTATGCTATCATTATATCAAATTTGATTTCAAAATGCAATTACTATTTCCTACAATGTTAGCACCTATAATTTGTTAAAGTTGCCATATTTATCGAAATAAATTTTCTTTTTCTTTTTCCGTTAAATAGCGACACTCACCCTCAGCCAGATTATTCGGCAAAATAAAACGGCCGATGCTTGTCCGTTTAAGTTCTACTACTCCGAGGCCTGCCGTTCCGAACATTCTTTTTATTTGATGATATTTCCCTTCGGTGATGGTAATATCGGCGATGTTTTTGTCAATTATCCGAAGATTTGCCGGTTTGCATAATGTTCCGTCAGCAAGGGTAATCCCCCCTTTAAACAAATCGACAAGAGTTTCATCAATTTCGCCGTCTAATACAACACGATAGGTTTTTCCTACGGTTTTTGACGGAGCGGTCAGGCGGTGGGCGAATGTCCCGTCATCGGTCAAAATCAAGAGCCCGGTTGTGTCCTTGTCCAATCTTCCGACGGGAAACATATTTTTTCTTTTCATTTCATACGGCACAATATCAAGAACCGTTTTTTGTTTTTTATCCTCGGTCGCGGAAAGCAAACCTTTCGGCTTGTTCATAACTATGTAGATATATTCACTGAAAACAACCTTTTCGCCCTTGTAGAACACTTCTTGGGCTTCGGCGTCGAAAATATGCGACGGATCGCGAATAACGGTATCACCTATTTTCACCTTGCCTCGGTGAATCTGTGTTTTAGCCATACTTCTCGGCAAATTGAGTTGGGTTGAAATAAACCTGTCTAATCTTTGCTTTTTCATCTCGTCTTATAAGCGGAAACATCTCTCCGTCAATTTCGCAGGATGATATGTCGCCGCCGATTATTCTCCCTTTATATACTATAAGATTTGCCCTCATATATTGAGGATTTTCATCATCCGAGAGTTCATTAACTTCAAATGAAAACAAACTGCATTTGCTGCCTTTATAGAGGCTTAAATCAAAGCCCGCCTGCTTTTGTATCTCGTTATAGTTCAGATAAACATCCGAAAACTCGTCGGGGATTTCGATTTTCTTTTCGGTTTCACTCTCGGGATTAACGAAACATCCTAAGTCCTTTAAAAAAGCAATTCGCGCCTTACGGCTTGAACCGTTGGCTTTAATGTCAGACAAAGAGGAAACTTTCGATATAAAGAGAATCGAAAGAATGAGCAAAAGCAAAACTACTGCAAGGGATTTTCTCCCTAAAACCTTATATTTCATAAAAGGTCACCTCTTTATAGAAAAGAATATGACCTTTTTGAAATTTATATTACACCGTCAATAATGCAAACAGAATGCGCCGATACGCCCTCTTCCCTGCCGGTAAATCCAAGGTGTTCCTCGGTGGTGGCTTTAACGCTCACCTGAGACGGTGAAAGATTAAGCGCCTTCGCAATATTTCCCCTCATAGTTTCAATATACGGCGCAAGTTTCGGTGCCTGCGCTATAACGGTGGTGTCGATATTTAAGACTCTGTAACCATTGTCGGCAAGCAGTTTACCGACATTCGAAAGCAAAACGGCAGAGTCGATATCTTTAAACCGACTGTCGTTATCCGGAAAGTGCTTTCCGATATCGCCGAGTGCTGCCGCACCCAAAAGACTGTCGCAAACGGCATGGATAAGAACATCCGCGTCCGAATGACCGTCCAATCCTCTGTCAAAAGGAATATTAACGCCTCCGATAATCAGTTTTCGGTTTTGTGAAAATCTGTGAACATCATAGCCATGACCTATTCGCATTTTTAATCCTCCGAAACATCGGCAAAAGCATTTGCCAGCATCAAGTCTTCTTTTGTTGTAATCTTAATGTTTATCGGGCTTCCTTTGCAGACAACGCACTTAAAACCCATCGCTTCCATTATAGAGGCATCATCGGTAAAGGTTTTATCCTTTATTGAATTAAGAGCAAATTTATACTTACTTACATTTACGCCTTGGGGCGTTTGAGCAAGATATATTCTTTCCCTGTCGAGAGTTGCGGTAACCGTTGCTTCGCTGTCGGTTTGCTTAACGGTATCGACCGACTTTTCAGCTACAAGAGCGCAATCGCTTGTTTTTAAAGCTTCAGCAACATCTTTAATCATTTTTTGAGTAACAAAAGGTCTGGCCCCGTCGTGTATGAGAACATTTTTCTCTCCCTTTGACAACCTTTCAAGACCGCACCTCACCGATTCTGTACGGTTATTACCTCCGGCGACAATGTCGGTAACCTTGGAAAACCCGTAATCATCGCACAACTGCTGAACCTTTAAGATATCCTCGCTTTTGGTAACAATTATAACCGACTTAATTATCTCGCATTTCTGGAATTTCGAAACGGTTCTCGCAAGCACGGGTATGCCTTTAACTTCGGCAAACTGCTTATTTATGCCTTGCATACGCGAAGAACTGCCGGCAGCAACAATTATCACCGCCAGTTGGTTATCAGCATCACATATTCTTTCATAGTCAAGAACGCTTTTTGTCAATTGCATAAAATCACCCAAAAACAGCAAAACCGCACCTAACCTGACGGAAGGTGCGGTCGATTCTAATACTTATTTATCGTCTTCGTCCTTATCGGCACAGTCTTCACAATCGCAATCTTCGCAATCGAAATCGAATTCAAGTTCGGTTCCGCAATTGGGACACTCAATGCCGCCGTCATCAATCATATCGTCATCAAGATAGATAACATCATGACACTCGGGACACTCTATCTCATAAAGGCCATCATCGCAATCTTCGCAGTCGCAATCATCACAGTCGCAATCATCGTAAACAATTTCCTCTAAATCCGAAAGATCTTCATCGACAGCGTCAATCTGCTCGCTCATATCATCGCAAGCATCCTCTATATCACATATCTCTTCGGTTATATCACCTAAGAGGTCAACAATAGCCAAAAGAAGCTTGCCTTCGTTTTTTGTTTCATCAATCGGTGTACAATCAAGAATACCCTTAATATACGCTAATTTCTCGCAAATATCCATTTGAAAATCTCCTTTATATAATTTACGCGCGTTCCATATACTCGCCGGTGCGGGTATCAATACGAATAACTTCGCCTTCGTTTATGAATAACGGTACACGAATTTCACAACCGGTTTCAAGCGTTGCGGGCTTGGTGGCGTTGGTCGCGGTATTACCTGCAAATCCGGGCTCGGTATGAGAAACGGTAAGCTCAACAAATGTTGGCGGCTCAACACCGAAAACTTTGCCCTTGTAGGACAAAATCTTACAAATCATATTCTCTTTTACAAACTTAAAGTTATCACCAACTTCACTCTTGTTGATAGGAATCATATCATAAGTTTCCTGGTCCATAAAATAATACAGATCGCCGTCCGCATAGGAATACTCCATATCCTTGCGCTCAATATAAGCGGTAGGGAATTTTGCGGTCGGGTTGTAAGATTTTTCAACAACAGCCCCGGTTATAACATTTTTTGTTTTTGTTCTGACGAAAGCGGCGCCTTTTCCCGGTTTAACATGCTGGAACTCAACCACCTGCAAAACCTGTCCGTCTTCCTCAAAAGTTACGCCATTTCTAAAATCTCCGGCACTAATCATTTAGAATTCCTCCATAGTTTAATCTATTATAAATTATAGAACACATAGTGTTAAATGTCAAGAAATATTGATGTAAGTTTAAATATCAAAGCATTTTCTGACGCTTTTCAGGCTTCCCAAAACCAAAAGATGCTGTTCCTTATCGAGAACGGTATCGGGAGTTATGGTGATATCAAGTTCATCGTTCGCCTTAATTGCCATAATATTTATTCCGTATTTCGGTCTTATTCCTATTTCACCTACTGTAAGCCCGTCCCATCTATCGGGTATTGCAACCTCAAAAATCGAGAAGTTATCGTCAACGCGGACATAATCGAAAACATTTTCGGAAGTATAGGTAATTGCCGCCCAGAGCGCCAACTGCTTTTCGGGAAAAATTACGGCGTCGGCACCGTTTCGTAACAGGAATTTTTCGTGAATATCATTAGTCGCGACCGAAACGACCTTTTTCGCTCCGAGTTCTTTTAACAGGGAGGTCGTTTGAAGCGAGTTTTGAAAATTATCCCTTATCGTAACAAAGCAAACATCAAAATTGCTGACGCCGAGAGATGAAAGGAATTTTTTGTCGGTACAGTCTCCGATCTGGGCGTCGGTAACGAGAGGGGCAATATCGTTGATCAGATTTTCGTGAAAATCAACAGCCATAACCTCATGTTTCATTTCAACAAGCCTTTCGGCTATCCTTTGTCCGAATCGACCAACACCTAAAAGCAAAACACTTTTCATAATTAACTCCTTTTTTATCCTACGGTTATATTCTCAGCCGGATATTTTGTCAGGTCTGCGTCAGCAGAGTTTACCGTTGCGAAAACAAAGGTCAGCCCTCCTACGCGTCCTAAAAACATTAAAGAAATCAAAACTATCTTTGAAACGGTATGCAAACCCGGTGTTATTCCGGTTGTGAGACCTACCGTACCGACCGCAGATGCGGTTTCAAAAAGACAGTTAATAACGGGAATTCCCTCTGCTCTATTGAGAATTACCGCGCCGATAACAAATAAAAATAAATAGAGCATGAATATTGCCGCGGCGTTTTTGACTACTCTTTCGGGGATTCGTCTTTTAAACATTACGGCGTCGTTTTTCTTTTTAAAGACCGAAGAAACCGAGGCAAACATAACGGCAATCGTCGTTATTTTCATTCCGCCCGCAGTAGAGCCCGGCGCACCGCCGATAAGCATCAATGAAATCATCATTATTTTTCCGCTGTCGGAAATACCGTCAAACGATATTGAGTTAAACCCCGCCGTTCTGAGTGTTACGGATTGGAAAAGCGATGCAAATATTCTTTCAGATAACGGAGATTTTGAAAACTCAAAAAAATAGAAAAACATCGCCGGCAAAAGCACTAAAAGGGTTGTGGCAAACAAAATCACCTTAGATTGCATTTTGTACTTTTTAAAACTAAACTTATGTTCCTTAAAATCCTGCCAGGTCAAAAATCCTATACCGCCTATGATAATGAGAAGCATTACGGTTATATTCATAACAGGGTTATCGGTATAATCACACAGCGAAGAAAACGGTTGCTTTCCGCCGATTATATCAAATCCGGCGTTACAAAAAGCGGAGACCGAATGAAAAACGCCGTATTTAAGAGCGGTTAAAAAACTGAATTTTTGATAAAACACAAATGTTAATACCGCCGCGCCCAGCATTTCAATGAACAGCGTTGTTCGGACGATAAATCCTGTAAATCCGACAATCCCACCTATATGATCGGCTGAAATGGAGTTTTTCATAAGATTGCGCCCCGAAAGACCTATTCGCCGCCCCGATATAATGGCAATAAGGGTGGTCATGGTTACAACGCCCATACCGCCTATCTGAATCATAACAAGGATTACGGCTTTACCGAATAATGTGAAATGTGCGGCAGTATCCTTAACTACAAGCCCGGTAACACAGGAAGATGAAGTTGCCGTAAACAGCGCATCAACAAATCCGGTTTTTTCGTATGAAGAAATCGGCAGCATTAACAAAATGGTTCCGAGCAAAATCATTGCGGAAAATCCAAGCAGTACGATTCTTTCGGATGTAAAGGTTTTTTTCTTTAATTTCATTCATCTCACCTTGCGCCAGGAAGAAGGAATAATAAACAGCAAAATCGGGAATATTTCAAGCCGCCCGAGAAGCATTGCAATTGACAGAACAATTTTTGATAAAACGCTGTATGAAGCATAATTAAGAGTCGGTCCAACCTTCGAAAGACCCGGCCCTATGTTATTAAAGCAGGCAAGCGTAGCGCTTAGATTGGATTCAATATCAAAATTCGATTCCAAAGCAAGAATTAACATGATAAGAACTATGAGGACAAAATATACAACCGTATAGACTGCGACGCCCGAAACCGTTGCTTCGTCAACCGGCTTGCCGTCAACGCGAAGGGTTTTTACCACCCTCGGCTGCAACAATGATTTCATTTTTCTCTTTATCATTTTAAAAATCAAAATGACGCGCGAAACCTTTATTCCTCCCGCGGTAGAACCGCCGCAAGCACCGATTATCATAAGCAACAACAGTATCGTTTTGGAAAATGTAGGCCATGTGTCAAAATCGGCGGTTGCGTACCCTGTAGTCGAAATAATAGATGATACCTGAAAAAATGAATCGCGCGCGGTTTTTGAAAAACCGTTTGTAACATTGTATATGTTTACGGCTATCAAGCCGACCGAAACCAAAACGATGGACAAATATGTCCAAAGTTCACTGCTTTTAAATGCCGATACCGTTCTTTTTATTATAAGCAAATAAAAAACATTGAAGTTAATTCCGAATACCAGCATAAACGACCCGATAACCCATTGGTCATAGGGTGAATACGCGGCAATGCTTGCCGACTTCATGCTGAAACCGCCCGTTCCGGCAGTACCGAATGAGTGGATAACACTATCGAACAACGGCATATTCCCTATCCCTGCTAATTTGCCGAAATAGAGCATACATATTTCAAAAGCGGTAAGCCCTATATAGATTATATAAAGAATTTTGGCAGTATCGGTTGCTCGGGGGACAATTTTATCAACCGTAGGTCCCGGCATCTCGGCACGCAGAATATGAATTGAGCGTTCGGAAACACTCGGAATAATTGCCATTACGAACACCAAAACGCCCATTCCGCCGATAAAATGAGTAAAACTTCTCCAAAAAAGCATACTGCGAGATAGATTTTCAACATTAGCCACTACCGATGCGCCGGTAGTTGTAAAACCGCTTACCGTTTCAAAAAACGCATCTGTAAAATTCGGAATCTCGCCGCTAATAACAAACGGAAGCGCTCCTATTACCGATACGGCTATCCACGCTATTGAAACGATATAAAAGCCTTCTTTGGCATACATCGTCCTATCGGTCGCGGGAAAAACCTTTGACATTATTTTGCCGCAAACATATCCCGCCACGGCAACAGCCGCAAACGAAAAGAGCGCTCTGTTATCACCGTACTCTTTGTAATAAACGGCAACGGCAATCGGTAACAACATCAACAGCGAAACGGCACAGATTATTCGTCCTAAAATATGAAAAACTATTCTTTTGTTCATATTTGCTTTACGCCTCTATTTAACTATATCCGATAGGTCTTCGATTATATGACCTGCCGAGATTATTATAACCCTGTCTTTCGGCGCGATATAATCATCGCCCGAAGGAATAATCGATTTTCTGCCGCGTATGATGCCGGCAATAATGACATTATCCTTTGTTTTGAGCTCTTTAAGCGGGATATCCGCATAATTAAAGCTATCCTCCACGACAAATTCAAGCGCCTCGGCTTTGCCCGACATTATCTTATAAAGAGTTTCCATTTTACTGCCCTTTGAGTTTTGGAGAGCCCTTGCATAACGGACCGCAATATCGGCGGTTATCCTTTTCGGCGAAACTATGGAATCAAGCCCCAGTTTATCAGCCATTTTTGCGAGTTCGGAGCGATTAATCTTTGTTATAACTTTGGGAATACCAAGCGAAGAGGCATAGAAGGACAAAAGAATATTTTCTTCATCCATACCTGTCAAGGCGACAAAGGCATCCATATTATTTATACCCTCTTCAACCAGAACATCCTGTTCGGCGCCGTCGCCGTAAATAATATCGGCGCCCGGCAAGATACGGCTGAATTCATCGCAGCGTTTACGGTCAATATCAATTATCTTGACTTCATTTCCGCTGGCAACAAGCGCTTTTGTAAGATAATACGAGACACGGCTTGCACCCACAATCATTATCTTTCGCGCCTGCTTTTTCAGTATGGAAAGATTTTTAAGGAGTTTTTGGATTTGTACCGGCTCGGCTGTAAGCCCTATTCGGTCGCCTGCCCTGATGACAAAATTACCGTCCGGAATGTAAACATTTTCCCCGCGCATAACTACGCATATAAGAAATTTATCGGAAGTTTTTTTCCTTAAATCCGACAAGGCGATACCGTCAAGCAAGGTTCCCTCTTTAACATTAAGCTCAACCATCTCGAATTTTCGTTTTGCAAAGGTTTCGATATTTATGGCGCTCGGGAGTTTTAATACATTAAACAGTTCCTGAGCCGCCATCATTTCAGGGTTTATGACAAGCGACAAATCAAGCTCCTGCTTTATAAACGCCGCCCCTTTCGAGTTATCGTTATACTCAGGGTTTCTTATGCGCGCTATGGTATGCAACGCTCCGAGATGCTTGGCAAGATAGCACGAAAGCATATTAAGTTCATCCGAACCCGTTACGGCAACAAACATATCCGCACCGGCGACTTCGGCTTCGCAAAGTGAATCGTAGTCGGTGCAGTTGCCGTTTATGCAAATGACATCATATGTGTTGGATATGGTCTGAAGAACCGAAGCGTCGTTATCGACAACGGTAACATCGTGGCCTTCAGCGGTAAGATTTTTAATTATGATATCTCCGACTTTTCCGCAACCTGCGATAATAATCTTCATACACTAATCAAATCTCCTAAAAGCAAAACTTTTCGGTTGATATTATACTATCAAATTCCGAATAAATCAACGATATTGCGCATTTGTAACCGAGTTGTAATAATCTTTCATCCGTTTTGCATCCTCCGCCTGTGTTCCCGCCGATTCACAAATAAAAATATTACTGCAACCCTTTTGCGCGCAAAGTTCCATAATGGGCTCAAAATCAGGTCCGTAAACGGTGTCTTCAAAGGTAAGATGCCTTTTCTCGCCGCCGGTAGTGTATTCGATCTTCGAAAAATGCGAATGAAATGTTTTAAGCCGCTCGGTTCCCAGCCGGTTTTCGATTGAATCAAAAACATATTTATAATCGTCAAATGTTTTAAAAAATCCTAAATCCCTTGCGTTCAAATGACCGAAATCAATACACGGAATTAACCGTTCGTCCAAAAGACAAAGTTCAATTACCTCATCAAGCGTTCCGAGTTGGTTGACCTTTCCCATCGTCTCGGGACATATATGTATATTTGAAAGTCCTTCGTTGTCAAGAGCATCTATTGACTTGCTCATTGTATCCTTTGCAAGAAACAACGCCTCATCGCGGGATATTTTCCCGCAAGAGCCGGTGTGAACGATTATGCGGTTTCCGCCCATGGCGTTCACAGCCCTGGCGCTTTGAAGGATGTAATCGACCGATTTAAGTCTTTTTTCCTCTTCAACCGATGACATTGAAATATAATAAGGAGCGTGAAGCGAAAGAACAATATTCTTTTCTCTTGCCAATGCTCCGAGTTGCTTTGCCTTGTCCTCTCCGATATTGACGCCCCTGCCGCATTGATACTCAAAAGCATCAAGCCCCATTTTTTCAACATATTCGGGAATTTGCAGGCTGGTCTTATAACCGAGTTTTTCAAAAGAATCGGGTTTTCCGGCAGGACCGAATTTTGACGCCATAATTCTACTCCTTTGTTGTCTTTATTCCGTACAATTTGAAAACTATTTTCTCAAGTTTTCTTTTAAACCGAAACCTTAAACTTGTTTCGGGCCTAATGGGCGTTAAAAGAATTGTTGTAATCCCGCAAAAATTACCGCCTAAAACATCAGTAAATATCTGGTCGCCGACTATTGCTGTGTTTTTCCTGTTAACTCTGAGGCGTTTTAATGACCTGACATAGCCGATAAAAAGCGGTTTTAATCCGAGCGCAATAAAATCAAGCCCGATTTTCTGCGCGAAAGGCTCTACCCTCTTTCGGGTAGAATTAGAAAGAATTAAAAGTTTAACACCCTTGGATTTCATCAGTGAGAGCCAGTCTTCAAGTCCTTCGCATAATTTCATACCGTGGTGGGTGGAAAGAGTATTATCGACATCGAG
>DEWC01000034.1:0-17348 GCA_002363095.1 Ruminococcaceae bacterium UBA3220
CCGGTCGATGATGTATCGTGAATAATGCCGCCGATTTCAGATTTATGCTCAACCTTTAAGGGCACTACATATCTTCCGTCGCGCTGGGTTATTATCGCCTCTTGGAGGTATTTCGACATAGGTCCTCTGATGATTTTGTCAAGAATATCCTTCGCCTTGCTCAAACACGCAGTTTTTTTGCGCCTTATATCGTATAGCTTGGGCGACGCCCTGTCGTAGATTTCATCTTCCGATTTTATGACCGAATTTATGCGATCCTCAAGGTGTTTGTTGGGGAAAACCGCATCAAAATAACGGTCAATGCTCATCTCGCTTACGCCCTGGCAGTCGCTTCGCCAGTTTTTTGCCGTTCTTACAACCCTTAACATCTCGGACACAGACAAGATTTCCTTTATCGAGAGGGTGGATTTGAGTTTTGCCCGCGCAATTATTGAGGGAATGTCCTCACTCACAAAAAGGGGCGGCGCCGAAAACCGCGCCAGAAGTATGTATGCCTCGTTTGTCTGCGTCAGAAGCCCTGCAACCTCGTCAAAATCGTTTGAAGGCGTAATTTGTTTAAGGCTCTCCTTTGTCAGGGGCGAAAGCGCCTCTTCGGAAAGCCTCAACAAGACTGTATCAAGTTCAAGTACCTTTGAATGTTTTTCAAAATTATAACTCATCGTCAGCCGTTCTCCGGGTAAATTGTATGTAAAAATTCAAGCGTTTTAAAATTCCGCTCGGTCTGATAGGTAATATACCGTTCGGTAATTTTTGAAAGCGCGCGCGCCGCTTCATCCGGAACCGAAAAGGAATAAAGCCTTTCAAAAGGCGAATAGACGATATGCCTCATCGCCTTTAAAAGGGTTATGCCAAGCGGAATATTTTCGCCGTCTTTGTTGCAGTCTTTGCAAAAAACAGAGCCGTCGCGATAATTAAAATACATAACATCGCTTTCATATGCGCCGCACGCCTCGCAGGCGACAAGATTAGGGCAATAGCCCGATATGGCGGCAATTCTCAGTTCGGTTATCGCCTTTATCAAAAACGGTGATTTTGATTTTTCGTTTAAAAAATGAAGCGAGTTCAGAATAAGTCTTAAAAATTCAGAGGACGCTTTTTCATGGGGCTCAAACACGGCGCAAAGTTCGCAAAAATACTGAGATATCGCAAACGCCTCGATGTCGCTGTCAACCGAAAAAAAGTGTTTTATCGGGGTCGCCTCGCTCACCCGTAAATTGTTTCCTTTTTGGGAAAAAGAGAAATTAGAATAAGAAAGCAGGGTTGTGCCGACGCTCCTTTTCGACTTTATGCTCTTAACGCCCGAGGCGTACGCCTTTACAATTCCGTCATCCTTTGTAAGAATTGTTATAAGTTTGTCGGCTTCCCCTATGCTCATTTCCTTTATTACCAGTCCGTCGGTTACCGTTTTCATCGGAGAAACCCTCCCTTTTACAGTTTTGATAACGAATATAATCCTTCGGGTCTCCGCTTATAATAAATTTAAGCCATAACTCATTCTTGTCCATTATAACACATCCTTACAAATTTATCATTTGCAAAGACGCCCGATTTATTACGGAAAATTTCAAACTTTACTTGCCGTAGGAAGTGTTTAATTCTCCTTTATGTCAAGCCCGAAGGTGTGTATCATTCCGCGGTTGTTTCGCCAGCCCTCTTTAACCTTTATCCAAAGTTTTAAGTTCGCGCGAATGCCGAAAAACTTTTCGATGTCTTCTCTTGCTATCGACCCGATTTTTTTAAGGGCGGCACCGCCTTTGCCGATAATTATACCTTTGTGCGACGCCTTTTCGCAGTATATAACCGCTTCAACCTCTAATATCGGTTCGCCTTCGGAAGTATCTCTCTCGTAAAACTTTTCTATATCGACCGCTATTCCGTGGGGTATCTCTTTTGAAAGACAGCGAAGCAGTTTTTCCCTTATAATCTCGGCAACCATAACCTTTTCGGACTGGTCTGTAAGCTCGTCGTCGGGGAAAAAGTGGGGCGAATCCTTTTTGTGCTTTTCTATTTCGCCCACCAATATATCTACACCGCTCCCCGTTTTTGCCGAAAGGGGAACAACGGCGTCAAAGTCATATTCGGCGTTATATATCCCGATAATGTTCAGTATCTCTTCTTTGTCTTTCAACAGGTCGATTTTGTTTATAACGAGTATTGCGGGTATCTTTTTGGCTTTGAACCGCTCGATAAGTTCGGTTTCCGCAGACGGAATGTTGTTTTTATCAACCTTAAAATGCGGCGCCGCATCAATCACCAAAACGGCGACATCAACATCGGTCATACCGTCCTTTACCGCCTTCACCATGGTTTCTCCGAGGGCGTTTTTCGGTTTGTGAAGTCCCGGTGTGTCAATAAAAACGAATTGTGTTTCATCCTTTGTAAGCACGCCCATAATCCTCGTTCTTGTCGTTTGGGGCTTGCTTGAAACGATTGCAATCTTTTGCCCTAATATTTTATTAAGTAATGACGATTTGCCGACATTCGACCTTCCGACAATCGCCGCAAAAACAGATTTTTGAGTCATTTTTTCTCCTTAGCGGTCAACCGAAAGCCCCATGCTTTCAAGTATTTCTTCCTCTTTTTTTCGCATTATCTTTCTTTCGGACTCGCCGCCGACATGGTCGTAGCCCAAAAGGTGCAAAACCGAATGAACCGTCAAAAAGGCGATTTCACGCTCAATTCCGTGCCCGTATAAATCGGCTTGCGCCCTTGCGCGGTCAACCGAAATGACCACATCGCCGAGCATACAAGCGCCGTTTTCGGGATTTACATCATAAATACCGTTTTCGCCGAGCGGAAACGACAAAACATCGGTAGCCTTGTCAATATCTCTGAATTCCCGATTAATCTCTCTTATTTTGATATCGTCCACAAAGGTAACGTCTATCTGCGCCGGTTTTTCGAATTTTTCATATTTTAAAGCGGCTCTGCAGGCTTTTCTGACAAGCGTCTTGGCTTCGGTTGATACAAAATCTTTTTTATATTTATCGGTAACGGTAATTTTATCCTTTCCTGCCATTCCTCTGCCCGTCCTTTTCATACGCCTTGATTATATCGCTGACAAGGCGGTGTCTTACAACATCCTTTGCGGTAAGCTGTACCGTCTCGATTCCGTCAATGTTTTTAAGAATTGATACCGCCTGTTTTAGCCCCGACTTCTTACCGTCGGGCAGGTCTATCTGTGTTATATCGCCGGTAACAACGATTTTTGAATTAAACCCGAGGCGGGTAAGGAACATCTTCATCTGTTCCTGCGTTGTGTTCTGGGCTTCATCAAGGATAATAAAACTGTCGTCAAGCGTTCTGCCCCTCATATAGGCAAGCGGAGCGACCTCGATATCGCCTCTCTCGTGGCAACGGTTAAAATTCTCGGCGCCCATCATATCAAAGAGCGCATCATAGAGCGGTCTTAAATACGGGTCGACCTTTGCCTGCAAATCTCCGGGCAGAAAGCCGAGCCGTTCACCCGCTTCAACGGCAGGACGGGTGAGGATAATGCGGTTGACCTTTTTCGCGCGAAAAGCCGCTACGGCGAGGGCAACGGCAAGATAGGTTTTTCCCGTTCCGGCGGGACCAACGCCTATCGTTATAGTATTTTTCTTTATCGCTTCGATATATTTTTCCTGACCGAGAGTTTTAGCCCTTACCGGTTTTCCTTTTGAGGTAACGCAGATACAGTCGCTGTCGATTAATTTTGATATGCTCTCTTCAGAGCCGTCGTCCACCATATCCATAACCGAATAGACCGCCTGTTCGGTTATGTTTTCGCCTTTATTTATCATGGCAATAAGGCAGTTTATCGCCTTGACCGCCTTGGAAACGGCTTCGGTTTCACCGCTTATTTTGATATGCCCCGAATGGGAGGTTATCTTAACAGGATATTTCTTTTCGATTATGTTGACATTCTCATCAAAATTCCCGAAAAGCTCAACAAGCTGCTCTATTCTTTCAATATCAATATACTGCTCTACCACACGCTTCACCTCTGAATATATTTTACCATAAATACAGCGAAAATGCAATAAAACATAAATGCCGAAAGCCCCTATTAAGGGGCTTTCAAGATTTTTAACAATTATCGTTTCAGCGAAATTGCTTTCTTCGCTTTTTCTACGATATTAACGGCGCGAAGTCCGAACTCGTCAAGCAGTTTCGCGGCAGGTCCCGAATGACCGAAGGTGTCATAAACGCCTAACTTTACGACCGGAACGGGGCATTCCTCGCAAACAACCTCGCTTACCGCACCGCCAAGACCTCCTATAACCGAATGTTCCTCGGCGGTAACAATGGCGCCTGTCTCCTTCGCCGCCTTTATGATTATATCCTTATCTATCGGCTTTATGGTTGCCATATTGATAATTCTGGCGCTTATTCCCTCCGCTTTTAAGAGGTCGTAGGCTTCAAGCGCTTCTTTTACCATAAGTCCGGTGGCAATTACCGTAACATCGTTTCCGTCTCTAAGCGTGTTCGCTTTCCCTACTTCAAATTTATAGTCCTCATCAAAAACTACCGGAACGGCAAGACGACCGAATCGCATATAAACGGGTCCGTCAAGTTCCATGGCGGCATAAACCGCCTTTCTCGCCTCAACCTCATCCGCCGGGTTGATTATCGTCATACCGGGTATGGTTCTCATAAGCGCAATATCCTCAAGGCACTGGTGGGTGGCACCGTCCTCGCCTACCGAAATTCCGGCATGGGTGGCGCCTATAATAACATTAAGGTGCGGATAACCGATGGAGTTTCTTACCTGCTCAAAGGCTCTGCCTGCGGCAAACATCGCAAAGGAGCTTACGATGACTTTTTTGCCTGTTGTGGCAATTCCCGCGGCAATGCCCATCATATTTTGTTCTGCTATTCCGCAGTCATAAAATCTATCCGGAAATTCTTTTTTGAACATTCCCGTTTGGGTTGCCGCCGCAAGGTCGGCGTCCATAACAACAAAATCGTCTCTTATTTTTCCGAGTTCAACAAGCGCTTTGCCGTAGCCCGCTCTTGTTGCAACACTTTTTACTTCTGACATAATTCAAGCCCTCCTTATTCCATTTCGGCATAGGCGGCTTTCAGTTCCGCCATCGCCTGCTCAAACAGTTCGTCATTAGGAGCGGCGCCGTGCCAGTTAACGGCATTTTCCATATACGAAACGCCCTTACCCTTAACCGTTTTTGCGATAATCGCGACCGGCTTTGTGCATTTTTCCGCCTTATTAAGGGCGTCCTCTATTTCATCAAAGTCGTTACCGTTTATTATCAAAACATCAAATCCGAACGCCTCGAATTTTTTATCTATCGGATGCGGAGAGTTTACCTCCTCCACTGTTCCGTCGATTTGAAGGTTGTTGTTGTCAATGAATAATATCAGGTTGTCAAGTTTACGGTTGCCGGCGAACATTGCCGCCTCCCATACCTGGCCTTCCTCAATCTCGCCGTCGCCCAAAATTGAATAAACCTTAAAGTCATTACCGAAATGCTTTGCCGAAAGCGCCATTCCGACCGCCGCCGAAACGCCTTGACCGAGCGACCCTGTCGACATATCGACGCCGGGTATTTTTTTAAGGTCGGGGTGTCCCTGGAGAATACTGCCTATCTGACGAAGGTTTAAAAGTTCCTTCTCGTCAAAAAATCCCCTTTGCGCCAAAACGGCGTATAAAGCCGGAGCGGCATGCCCCTTTGAAAGAACAAAGCGGTCTCTGTCCGCCATATCGGGATTGTTCGGGTCGACATTCATCTGCTTAAAGTAAAGATAGGTTAAGATGTCCACACAGGAGAGCGAACCTCCCGGATGCCCCGCTTTTGCGGCATGGATACTCTCGATAATACCCATTCGCGCTTTAAGAGCGATTTTTTCGAGTTCTTTTTTTGCTGCCTTCTCCATCATTTTCTCCTTATTGTTGTTAAATAATCTATGAAATCGGCGACTGCGCCGTTTTCTGCGCCTGTTGTTATATAATCCGCAAGCTTCTTTACTTCCTCCGGGCTGTCGTTCGGGACGGCGCTTATGTCGGCGGCTTCAAGCATTTCGACATCGTTGTAATAATCACCTATCGCATAAACGCATCCTTCTTTTGTCCCCAAAAGTTCGGCGAGCTTTTTAACCCCTATCGCCTTTGACAGACCCTTAGGCACCTGTTCTATAAAAAACCTCTGCTTGCCGTAATAACTTACCGTAGTTTCAACATAATCGCTTTCGGTTTCAAAGGTTTCCATAAACGCCTTTGCCTTAATTTGTTGCCCGTGCGAAGGGAAAAGATACAGAATCTTGTTGGGGCTTATGGCGTTTAAATCCTCTTTTTTAAGGTCAACCGTCCGCATACTCTCGTATTTGATGTGCAGTTGTGTTTCTCCGTTGCCGCGAAAAACGCCGACATTATCCTGATAATGAATTTCTATTCCGACATCGGGAAATTTTTCAATCACCTTGAACATTATACCGTATTCAGCGTTGCTAAGCGTAGCGTCGAATAAAAGTTTATGTTCTGCGCGTTCGTATATTACCGTTCCGTTGGCGTAGGTGCCGAGGGTTACCTCGCTTAATTGCGAAGTAACATCACTAACCGCGCAAAGGCTTCTGCCGGTAGCAATGGCGAAATCTCCGCCGTTCTCCATAAAAAAGCGTATTTTTTCCTTGTTTATCTCGGGGATAACACCGTTTACCATCAGCGTTCCGTCGATATCGCAGGCGATTAAGCATTTTTCAAAAAGTTTCATACCTTGTTGTTTTTACAATCCTTAATAAATTCCTTGAAATAATCGGGCAAATCGCTTTCAAACTCCATTTTTTGCCCGTTCGGATGCGTAAACCCGAGTTTTTTTGCGTGCAAACACTGTCCGCCGAGTTTTTTAATAACCTTTTTCGGTCCGTAAACCTCGTCTCCGGCAACCGGATGCCCGATATACGCCATATGAACCCTTATCTGGTGGGTCCTCCCGGTCAACAGTTTCAGTCTTATGTGCGTAAAACTGCCGAAACGCTCCAAAACGGTAAAGTATGTAACAGCGTCCCGACTGTTTTTTTCGGTTACCGCCATTTCCTTGCGCCTTATAGGATGTCTTCCTATCGGGGCGTCAATTTTTCCGCTGTCTTCCTTAATATTCCCGTAAACCACCGCTTCGTACTCACGGTCAAAACTGTGCTCTTTTATCTGATTTGCGAGAAAAATGTGGGCACGGTCGTTTTTTGCTATCATTAAAAGTCCGCTCGTGTTCTTGTCGATACGGTGTACTATTCCCGGTCTTAAAACTCCGTTTATGCCCGAAAGCGAACTGCCGCAATGAAACATTACGGCATTAACGAGCGTACCGCTCGCATTTCCGGCGGCGGGGTGCACAACCATACCCTTCGGTTTGTTCACGACCATCAAATCTTGGTCCTCGTAAACAATTTCGAGAGGGATATTTTCGGGCTTTGCGGAATACTCAACCGGGTCGTCTATATCAATTTTTATAACATCGCCGCATTTAAGCTTTTGCTTTTTGTTTGCCGGGTTACCGTTTACAAAAACCCGTCCTTCCTCACAAAGTTTCGTCGCTCTTGAACGGCTAAGGTCGGTCGTATCGGCAATATACCCGTCAAGCCGACGGCTTATGTCTTCGGCGAAGGTAATCTCAACTGTCTTCATTTAGGTCGGTTAAGTCCTTTTTTGCGCTTCGTTGCTTTTTGTAGTCTTTAACGGCGTCGATTATAAAGTATACTATCATCAGCGCCGCCCCTAAAACGATTGCGCAATCGGCAATGTTAAATGTCGGAAAGGATTTCCAAAACTCAAAATGCAAAAAGTCAACAACCTTTCCGCCTTTGAAAACGCGGTCTATCATATTTCCGACACCGCCTCCCAAAACAAATGTAGCCGCCCAAAAAAGCAGTTTGTTGCCCGCGCCGTATTTAAGCAAAAGGGCGATAATAACAACCGTTACGACAAGGGTTATCGAAATTAAAATCCATGTGTAGTCGCTGAGCATTCCCCATGCCGCGCCGGTGTTTTCGATAAGATTGAATTCAAGAAAGCCCTTTATAAACGGGGTTGGCGGTGCGCCGTTTACAAGTTTTGCCACCGCTATGCTTTTTGTATATTGGTCAATTCCGACAATTCCGCCGGCAACAATAATCGCTAAGATATATGAAATCATTACTGTTTACATCCTCAAAACCGGCTTCTTTTTACTCTGCCGGTGTTTCTTCTGTTTGGTTCCCGTCCGCTTCGGGGGCGTCGACCGCTTCGGCGAATTCTTCCGACTTAGACACAATATCATTCTTGTCCGAAACATTTTCGTTCACAAGGGTCGCCGCTTTCTGAGGGTCAAGTTCGGTTGTAGCAGGCATTTTTGCCAACAACTGCAAATGCTCCTTGTATTTTTCGGTGATTTCGTTCTTGAAGGAATTCATTTCGTTCTTTATCGCGTTGTAAAGGTCCTGCTGTTTCCTTACCGTTGCGTTGGTCGCCTGTTCAATAAGAGCCTTCTTTTCTTCCGCCTTTTTTATCATCTCGGCGATGTCTTCTTCAAGACGGGATTTCTTTTCAAGCGCGCGAGCGTCAAGTTCATCGGTTATGATTTTGCCTTTTTCGGCAATTTGGTCAACGTTTTTTTGTGCCGCGGCAACAATTTCCGCCGATTTCGTTTTTGCTTCCGCAACGATTTGGTCGGCAAGATTTTGCGCGCTGATTAAAACATTCTGTATGCTGCCCTTCGATTTTTCCAATTCATCAATTTGCTTTTGAAGTTCACGGATTTTTTCGTCCTTTTGGGCAACGGTTCTTTCGATTCGTTCGTAGTCCGCCTCAATGTTGTCAAGGAAAACGTCAACTTCGTCCTTTTTATAACCGCCCATAGCGCTCGAAAAGGCAACATTCTTAATGTCCTGAGATGTAAGCATAACAAAATCCTCCTAAATATATTTATCGTAAATAAGTACGGTTCTTCCCTTTTTGGAAACGCCGTCAATCGATTTTATGACAAATCTGCCTTTCTTTCTGACAGAAAGGATATCCCCCGCGCCGATCTTATGCGTAGCTTTGTCAACAACCGAAGAATTAACAGCGACAAGGTCTTTTCCGATATACCCGGCTGCTTCTTTCCTCGAAACACCGCACACCGAAGCGACAACGCAGTCAAGCCTTAACGACGCCACCGTGTCGGACAGTTCTTTCTTTGAGTTCACGCCGGGAAGAGGCTCCTCAAAGCCCTTTTGGAGTTTTACTCCAACCTTGCCTATCTTGCATATCTGCGAAAGAACAAACTTTGCCGCAGAAGGCTCGAGGAAAGCGACCGCCCTGCCGGGCTCTACAAGTATGTCGCCTATTTTGCTCCGGTCAAGCCCGAGCCCGGTTATCGCGCCCAAAAAATCCCGGTGAGAAAGCGCGTCTTGCTTGCGGAAAGAGAGAGAAACCGGAACAATCGGGAAACACTCTGACGAACATCCCTCGGGCAAAAAGCCCGCCTGCGTTCTTTGCGCGCCCTCGTATCCACCGAAAAAAACGGCTGTTTTTTTAAGTGAAGCGAGATGCTGTTTAACAATCTGCGCCTGCTTTTCGGAAAGAAAATCCGAAAACTTAGGCGCCCCGGTTCTGTCGCAAAGTCTTATAAGGTCGTCAACCCTTGCGACAAGCAGTTTTTGTTCCATCAAAGGTACATTTTTGTTTCGTCAAACTCGTCAAGCATCAATTCTCCCATAACATCAACATTGCGGGCAACTATAATGAATGTGCTTGCGGCGACTTTTCTCATATTTCCCTGATTTGCATACGCAACGCCGCTCAAAAAGTCAACAATTCTTCTTGATTCATCGCGATTGGCAATTTCAAGATTGAGAATAACGGTTTTGCCTTCGTTAAGATGGTCGGCTATTGCCTTAACATCATCAAACCTTTCCGGCTTTACGATTACAACCTGCATAGAACCGCGCCCTGTCTGGGGAGCGTTTTTGGATTTGATAATTCTCGGAGACTCTTTTTTGGCAACCGGCTCTTCCGAAGCGTTCTCAAAAGAGGATTCGGTATCTTCGTAATCCTCATCGTATTCGTCGCCCTCCGGAATTGCCATAATTCCTTTGATTTTGTCAATAAGTCCCATAATTAAACTCCTTTTCCTGTTTTTGTATAATCTCTCTTGCCAAAAAGGGCAGTGCCGAGACGGACCATATTCGCTCCGTTTTTAATCGCGGTCATATAATCGTCCGACATTCCCATCGACAAAATTTCCATACTACTATTATCTATTTTTTTTGCGCCGATGTCAATAAACAGTTTTCTCATTCTTATAAAATATTTTTCGTTTTCCTCAGGTTTGTCGCAAATCGGCGGTATCGCCATAAGACCTTTTATCCTGATGCCCTCGAATTTTGAGATTTCGACAAGCTTTTCGCACACCTCGTCGGGCGCAAATCCCGACTTGCTCTCTTCACCCGCGATATTTATTTCAAGCAAAATATCGGTAACTTTGCCGAGTTTAAGCGAAACCTTCGATATTTCCTTTGCAAGGTGAACCGAATCAACCGAATGAATAAGCTCGACATAAGGCACTATATCTTTAACCTTGTTGGTTTGAAGATGACCGATAAAATGCTTGTGGCAGGGGGCATACTCCTCGCGTTTTGACAAAAACTCCTGCACGCGGTTTTCTCCGATATATTCTATACCGCTTTTAATTGCGTGATTTATCGTTTCAACATCGACCGTTTTGGTTGCCGCCAAAAGGGTAATATCCTCATATTTTTTCCCTGCCGACTCGGCGGCGGCTTTAATGTTCTTTTTTATCTCTGAATAGTTCCGGTCAAAAATCTCAACCGATGATTTTTCCTTCATACAAATTCTTTCCCTTCACAACAACTTCGTCATATAACCTCAGCACCGTTTTGTTGTCTGTTTTTTCCTGCTTACAGATAACAAAATCGTCGGTGCTGTAAATAACGTCAACCTTTACGAATTTAAGAGACATTCCCGAAACGACATACACTCCGCTGTTGCCGTCTACGACCCTTAGCGCCCTTCGGCTGAGTTTAAGTCCCTTGTACTCCTTGCTTACTATGCCGACATCGACGGTTCTTATGCTTGCGAGTTCCTTGTTCATTTGAAGGCAGGACATAATAACTACCGCTTTTCCCGATTTTGAGGAAACATTGATTTTTTTAACCTTTACCGGTATCTGGGAGTTGTCCTTGATTTTAAGTTTTATCAGGAGTTCGTCGTCAACCTTGTATTTTGAAGCCTCCCCGATTGAAACGCTTACCGCAAAACACCAGTCGTCATCCGACACGATTTTCCCCACTGCATTGCCTTCGGTTTTTTCGGGTTTCAATTCGCTCAGTTTTTCGGGCGTAACTTCGTCAAGTTTCTCGGTAGTCAAAACATTCTCCAGCCCGTCAACCGAGGAAATATAGTATCCCGAAGACTCTGAGCGCAGGCTTGCAACCGGGGAAGGCAGATTGGAGGAAAGTTTTTCCCGTTCCGCCTTCAACGCCTCTAACTGTCCCGAAAAGTCGGTTGTTTCGCCCGTAACAAACTGCATCCGGTTAATCGAAAACAAAAGGTCCTTTTCGTATTCGTCGGCGCCGAAATAATCTCCGGTCGAAGCGATTTTCACAAAGTTGTTAATCGAATCGACAACATCCTGCTTTATAAGAGAAATATCTGCGGCGGATGTGTCGTTGTAGCCTGTGATTTCTTCCAGGTCGCTTATTCTTTCGTTAAGACTGTCAAGTTTACTTACCGCAAGAGAGTCGGCGTCACTTCCGTAAATATCGGCAAGAACGCCGTTCTTGGCAATCCTCGCTCCGTTTTGAATACAAAAATGATGCGAACCGGCAGTGTTTGACAAAACAACCGTTTCATTGCGGATAACGGTCGCCTTGGCGGTTATGCCTTCGTCCGCGACGTAATATTCGGCGGATTCGGTTGTAATCGGAGAATAAAAAGAAAAGTAAAGTTGGTGTCCGATAAAAACAACGGCAAAAGCAATAACGATAATCTTTAAAACACGGCCTTTTTTCACATCATTCGCCTCCTTTTGAGTATCTGTGCGGCTTCCGATAAAACATCTTCGGTTTTGTCGGGATAAATCCACTCGATACTGTCGTTTCGGTTAAACCAGGTGAGCTGCCTTTTTGCGTATCTTCTTGTCTGCATTTTCAGGCGTTCGGTTGCCTCGCTTAAAGAGATTTCACCCTCAAAATACGGAAAAAACTCTTTGTGGCCTATTGCCGCAAATCCGCCCGACGCCTGTCCTTTTTTCAGAAAAGCCTTTTTTGCCTCGTCCAAAAGTCCGTTTTCAAGCATTACATCTACCCTTTTGTTGATTTTGTCATAAAGCTTTTGGCGGTCAGCGTAATTAAGCCCGATTATAACAAAATCATAAGGGGACTCGACTTTTCTTGAGTTTTCATACTGCTCGGTAACGGTAATATCGGCGTTATAATAGAGCTCAAATGCTCTTATAATCCGCTTTTTGTCGTTCGGCGAAATGCGTTCGGCGGCGGTCTTGTCGATTTTTTTAAGTTTTAAGAGCATCTTTTCGCCACCGAGAGAATCGTACTCTTTTTCAAGTTTTTTTCGCGTTTCGGGGTCCGGTTTTTGGGGTGTGTAAACAATGTTATTTATAACCGCGTCAATATAAAGCCCCGTTCCGCCTACGATAATCGGCGTCTTTTTCCGGTTTAATATGTCCTCGATTTTTTCGGTTGCAAGTTCCTTATATCTTGCCACCGTTTGCTGGTCTTCGGGCTCGCAAAACTCCATAAGGTGGTGTTTTACGCCCTGCTTTTCATCCTCTGTCGGAACGGCGGAGGCTATCGGCATACCTTTGTAAACCTGCATGGAATCGGCGGATATTATCTCGCCGTCAAGCATTTTTGCCAGCTTAACCCCAAGCGCCGTTTTCCCGCTTGCGGTAGGTCCCACAATGCAAACTACCTTCGGTTTTTGGGTCATATTCTTCTGCCGAACTGTTTTTCAAGTTCTTTCCTTGTAAGTTTGAACGCCACCGGTCTTCCGTGCGGACAATACATAATATCGTTATCGGACAAAACGGTTTTTGCCAGGGCTTCAAGCTCTTTTTCGGTTGTATATTTTCCGCCCTTTATCGCCGCCTTGCAGGCAACCGTATAGTAAATGCGGTCAAGCCTTTCGCTTTCGGGGGCACCCTTTATTATTAGGTTTTTCGCCGCCTCAACAATCATATCCGAAACATCTTCTCCCGAGAGCATACCGGGAACGGCGCGCACCAAAACGGTCGAGTTTCCGAAATCCTCCGTTTCAAACCCGGCGTCGGCAAGCAGAGCTTCGTTTGAAATTACGGCGTCATATTCTTCGCCCGAAAGCCTGACGCTTACAGGAAGGAGCAACTGCTGGCTCTCGGCTCGGGCGGATTTTTTCAGTTTGTTATAATTTATTCTTTCGTGAGCCGCGTGTTTATCGATAAGATAAAGCGAATCTTCGGTTTCGGCAATAATATAGGTCAAAAACGCCTCGCCGATATACCGAACATCCTCGTTCTCACCCTGCGACGGTTGAATTTCCGCCGCTTTATCGTCCGCTGTCGCGACTTCCGAAGGGGTATTTTCCGGTTCGGGCGCAGGCACGCCTTGTTCGGCGGTTTTTTGCCCGGCGTTTAAAAACTCCTTAACATCCTTTCGCTCAAAAAACGGAGTGTTGTCGCTCTTAAAACTGAAACTGTTCGGCGTTTTTGATTCCGGCTTTGAATTTGTTATTCCGTAAGCCTTTTCCGCGGGGGTGGGAGGTATGTTTGCGACCTGCTGCCTATATTCTTCGGTTGTCATTCTGCCGAAATAAGCGGGTTGTTTATTCAGGATGATTTCAGGCCTTGTGTCACCTGTCGCAATTGCGTTTTTTACCGATACATAGACCGCGTCGAATATTCGCTTTTCGTCGGCAAATCTCACCTGCGTTTTCGCGGGATGAACATTTACATCTACCGTTTCCGGCAAGAGTTCCAAACAAACAATAAAGGCGGGGAACCTGCCTATCATTGCGCTGTTTTTATATGCCTGCTCTACCGCCGCGGTAACGGTGTTTGACTGAACATATCTTCCGTTTAAGAAGACATATTGCACCGACCTTGATTTACGGCAGAACGCGGGCTTGCAAACAAATCCCGACACCTTTACCGTCCCCTCCTGCCCGGCGAGCGGAATAAGGGTTGAAGCGGTTTCCCTTCCGAGAACGCTGTAAACTGCCGAATAAAGTTTTCCGTCTCCCGGCGTTGTGAGGACGGTTTTTTCGTCCCTTATGAACTTAAAAGAAATTTCGGGATGAGATATCGCTATCCTCTCGAACACGGCGGCAACCGAGTTGCCTTCGGTAATGTCCCTTTTTAAAAACTTCATTCTCGCAGGCGTGTTATAGAACAAATCCTTGACGACAACGGTCGTGCCGTCGGGACAACCGCTTTCCTCATAAATCTTTTGTTCTCCGCCCTCTATAATATAGCGGGTTCCGAAAACATCGCCCGCCTGTTTTGTGAACATCTCGGTTTTTGATACAACCGCCGTTGCGGCAAGGGCTTCGCCCCTGAATCCGAGCGAGGATATTCTGTCAAGGTCGCCCGCCGACTTTATTTTACTTGTCGCATGGCGCAAAAATGCCGTCGGAACATCCGCGTATGCTATTCCGCACCCGTCGTCGGTAACACGAATATACAAAATCCCTCCGCGTTTTATTTCAAGCGTGATATGTTTTGCGCCTGCGTCTATCGAATTTTCAACAAGTTCTTTAACCACCGAGGCAGGTCTTTCAACGACCTCACCCGCGGCAATAAGCTCCGATATTTCTTTCGGCAACAGATTTATTTTCGGCATTTTTTCACCGCCCCTGCTTTATTTTTGTTTTTTTATATTGATTTTGCTTTGTTGGTGATATCAAAAAGGATTTCCATCGACTCAATCGGAGTAAGCGTATTTACATCAAGCGCTTTGAGTTCATTCAGTATATCCTGCGCGCCCTGCATTTCAAGAGGTATCTGCGCCGAATCGCCCGGTCTTTCTTTGTAGGTTACGATTCCGTTGGATTCGATATCTTTAAGAATTGCTTTTGCCCTGTCGGTAACCGACTTGGGCACACCGCTTAAAAGGGCGACCTCTATTCCGTAACTGTCATCGGCGCCGCCCGGCACGATACGGCGAAGGAATATAATCTCGTCTCCGCGCTTCTTTACGGCAATGTTATAATTTTTTAACCCCTTTATTTCGCTTTCCATGTTAGTAAGTTCGTGATAATGAGTCGCGAAAAGGGATTTCGCTCCTAATTTTCGTTTGTCGACAACATATTCAAGCACGGCTTTGGCTATGCTCATTCCGTCATAAGTAGAGGTTCCTCTGCCGATTTCGTCTAAAATAAGAAGGCTGTTTTTTGTTGCGTGTTTAAGTATTTCGGCAACCTCGCTCATTTCAACCATAAAGGTGGATTGACCCGACGCCAAATCGTCGGACGCGCCCACCCTTGTGAAAACGGCGTCGACTATCCCTATTTCGGCGCTTGTTGCCGGAACAAACGAACCTATCTGCGCCATAACGGTAATAAGGGCTACCTGTCTCATATAGGTCGATTTTCCCGCCATATTGGGGCCCGTTATAATCGAGCAACGGTTGTCGTTCATATCCATAAGCGTATCGTTGGAAACAAACGGCGTTTTTATGATTTGTTCAACAACGGGATGTCTGCCCGCCTTGATTGAAATTGTGCCGGAGTTATCAACGAGCGGTCTTGTATAGTTGTTCTCCGCCGCCGTTTCGGCAAAGGAGCATAAAACATCGAGCCTCGCGATAGCGCCGGCGCTTAAATTAAACCGCGCGGCTGCTTCGGCAACCTTTTTTCGTATCCCGTCAAAAATTCCGTATTCAAGGGCTACAACCTTGTCTTTCGCCGAAAGGACCTTGTTTTCAAGGTCTTTTAACTCCTCGGTTATAAATCTTTCGGCGCCTACAAGGGTTTGCTTTCGTATGTAATCCTCGGGAACCAAATCAAGAAAAGAGTTTGTAACCTCAATATAATATCCGAAAACCTTGTTGAATCTTACTTTTAGAGTCTTTATTCCGGTTCTTTCTCTTTCTCTCGCCTCTATTTCGGCAAGAAGGTTGCTTCCTCCGTTCAATATTTCCCGAAGTTCGTCAACCTCCGCCGAGTATCCGTCGTTTATTATTCCGCCCTCTTTAAGAACAAAGGGCGCGTCCGTTTTTATCGAAGCGTCGATAAGTTCGGCGATATCGGAGCATTCGTCAATTTCGGAATAAATCTCTTTGAGCATTTTGCCCGACGATTTTGACAACAACTGTTTTATATACGGAAATCTGTGCGCCGTTGCCGAAAGACTTAATAAATCCTTAGGCGAGGCGGTTCCGTAAAGCGCCTTTGTTATAATTCTTTCGATATCCCTTATTCCCGACATATATTCGGAAATTTCCATTCGCACCTGAGCGTTTGAACAAAGTTCTTCAACCGCGTTTTGCCGCAGCGATATCTCGGTTATCGAAAGAAGCGGTTTTAAAAGCCACGAACGGATAAGGCGTTTGCCCATCGCCGTACGCGTTTTGTCAAGCACCCACAAAAGCGAGCCCTTTTTCGCGCCCGAGCGCATAGTTTCACAAAGTTCAAGATTTCTTATCGCCGTCATATCAAGGCGCATATATTTTGCGCCGGTGTAAACCTCCACCGTTTTGAGCGCGGTTTTTTCGCTTTTGCCGTTTTCAAAAAGATATTCGATTACGGCGCCGAGGCAGGCTGCGCAAACGCCGTCCTTCGGGATTTTCAGGTTTTCGGGACTTACGACATCAAACGCCTTGCATATAAGCGTGTTCGCGCGGGTTATATCGAAACTTTCGCCGCCGCGCTCGGTTACCGTTCCCGAAAAAGAGTTTGTTAAAAAGTTTTTGAGGGCGGGAAACGCTGTATAGTCGCCTATGAGAATTTCACTCGGCGAAAACCTCATTATCTCATCGATAAGCCTTTTTTCGCGGTCGTCTTCGGGGATTTCGGTAACATTTACCTCACCCGTTGAAGCATCGGCAAAGCAGACGCCGAAACTCGTTTTACCGAGACAAACCGCCGCCAGATAATTGTTTCGCGTTTCGTCAAGCATACCGTCTTCAATAACGGTGCCGGGCGTAATTACCCTCACAACATCACGCTTGACAAGTTTTTTTGTCTTTGAGGGGTCCTCTGTTTGTTCGCAAACGGCAATTTTATATCCTTTTGCAACAAGCCTTGAAATATATGCTTCGCAACTGTGGTAGGGCACTCCGCACATTGGCGCGCGCTCTTTAAGCCCGCAATCCTTCCCGGTCAAAACAAGGTCAAGTTCTTGCGAAACGGTCTTTGCATCGTCAAAAAACATTTCGTAAAAATC
>DEWC01000034.1:17511-19542 GCA_002363095.1 Ruminococcaceae bacterium UBA3220
TGGCAACCGCCGCAGCTTTCACAGCTGCCCGAGCAGGAATGTGTTTGCGGCTCAACCGTTTTCGGGTCGGCGCCGTCAACACACTGCATAATAATGCTGTTGATATCGTTTATCATCGTGTCCATTTCGGCTTTTGCGGTGTTGTAATCAAGCATGGTCTTGCTTTGCATAATAGCGGCATAAGTGCCGCGGAGTTCTTCGTTTAACTCTTTTATTTTTTCTTCGTTGCGCTCTTCCTTTTCGCTTTCCTGTTCAAGGTTCATCCTCGTAACATTAAACTTACCGATTTTTTCCTGCATATCGGCGTCGTTATCCATAGCGAGTTTTGCCTTTGCAAAAGCGATGAAACGCTCGTCCTTTTGAAGTTCTTCTCCTAATTCTCTTGCTTTTTCAATAATTGCCATTTTCTTATCTCCTAAAAATTATTTGTTGATTATTTTCCCCTTAAAGGTTCCGTCGTATTCTGTGATGATTACATCGGCAAATGTTCCCAAAAGGCGCTCATCCGCCTTAACCGAGATGTTGATTATTGTGTCGGTCTTGCCGATAAGACATCCCTCCTCGGGAGCCGTTTCCTCAAAGAGTACCCTGAAGGTCTTTCCTACAAGTCCCCGGTCGTATTCCTTCTGGATTTTTTCCTGAAGTTTTATCAGTTCGTCAAACCAAACGCCCTTTTCTTTTCTCGAAACGGGGTCGGGCATTGCCGCCGCCGGCGTTCCGCCCCTCGGCGAATAGATAAAGGTGAAAAGCGAGGCGAATTTCACCTCATCAATAAGCGAAAGAGTCTCTTTGAACTCCTCGTATGTTTCACCGGGAAATCCGACAATAACATCGCTCGTAAAGGCGATATCGGGCATACGCTCTCTCGCCGATTTTATAAGGTATAAATATTTTTCTCTCGTGTATCGGCGGTTCATCGCTTTAAGCACGCGGCTGCTTCCGCTTTGAAAAGGCAGATGCAGATGATTTTCAACCTTTTCGCAGTCCCTCATAGCGTCAAGCAGTTCCTCTGTGCAGTCCTTCGGGTGCGAGGTCATAAACCTTATACGAAATTCTCCGTCTATACCGTTTATCATACGGAGAAGTTTTGCAAAATTTATGCCGTCGGGATTATCTTTACCGTAAGAGTTAACATTTTGCCCTAAAAGCATTATTTCTTTGTATCCGCCGGCTACCATCTGTTTTGCTTCTTTTAAAATCTCATCGGCTTTTCTCGACCTTTCACGGCCTCTTACATAAGGAACGATACAGTAGGTGCAGAAATTATCGCAACCGTACATAATCGGGATAAACCCTTTTATCTTGTTTTCGCGGTCAATCGGAACATCCTCGATAATGTCCTTGTTGTCGAGTTCGGTTTCAAAAACCCTCTTTCCGCCCGAAAGCCTTTTATAAACGAATTCGGGCAAACGGTGGGTTACCTGCGTTCCGAAAAGGATATCCACATAAGGGTAACTGTTCTTTATTTTTTCGGCTACTGTTTTTTGTTGTGCCATACATCCGCAAACGGCGACGATAAGCCCGCGGTTTTCTTTTTTGAGATTTTTGGTTGCCCCGACATTTCCGAAAACACGGTCCTCGGCGTGTTCTCTTACGGCGCAGGTGTTAAAAATTATAAAATCCGCTTTCTCTCTGTCCTCGGTCATTTGATAACCCATAAGAGAGAGCATACCTTTTATGCGTTGCGAATCGCTGACATTTTGCTGGCACCCGTAGGTTATAACACACGCCTTCGGGGTCAAAACGCCGTTTTCAAGCAGTTTTGACCTTACCGCCTCGGCGTAAACCCGCTGTTCTTCGGGATATGTCGGGCTTCCGGTTAAAATCGACAAGGTCTTGTTCCCCTTATAATATAATAATATTTTATATTATACAATGCATACCGCGTTTTGACAAGGGGTTAAGGAGAATATCCTAAAAAAATCTTGACAAAGGCGCCCGTTTATACTATAATAATTTCACTGCCGAAAAATTTAATATATTTGCTGCTATAGCTCAGATGGTAGAGCGCATCCTTGGTAAGGATGAGGT
>DEWC01000063.1 GCA_002363095.1 Ruminococcaceae bacterium UBA3220
CGACTGGTATATCGAGATTTGCAAACCGAGACTGTCGGGTGAAGATGTAACTGCCAAAAACACCGCAAGAAGCGTTCTCACCTTCGTTTTCTCGGGTACGCTCGGGCTTCTTCATCCCTTTATGCCGTTTGTAACCGAGGAAATTTGGCAGTCCCTTCCTCATTCGGGCGAATCGCTTATGATAACCGAATTCCCGAAGTATAACGAAAAGTTTGCCTTCGCAAAAGAGGAAGAGGAATTTGAGAGGATAATGGCGGTAATAAAGGCGGTAAGAAACCGTCGCGCCGAGATGAATGTTCCCCCCTCAAAAAAGGCAAAGGTTCAAATCTCAACCGCCTTCGTGGATACATTCAATCAAGGAAAAAACTATATCTGCCGTTTGGCGTACGCTTCGGATGTTGAAGTAGGTACCGGATTTGATACCGAGGGCGCCGTTCGTGTTGTAACCGACAGCGCTGTCGTATTTATGCCGATGAAGGAACTTGTAGATATCGAAGCCGAAATACAGCGCCTTAATAAGGATATGCAAAAAGCCGTTGTCGATAAAGAGTTTTTTGAGAAAAAACTTAACAATGCGGGCTTTATGGCAAAGGCACCCGAAAATGTAAAGGAACAGCAAAGACAGGGGCTTAAAAAGGCGCTTGATAAGATAAAAATTATCGAAGACAGTATTAGCCAATTGAAAAATATGTAAAACTGTACGGTCTGTCTAATCGACAGACCGTACAGTTTGCCGAAAAGAAGGTGAAAAAATGACCCGCGACGAAACACTTCGATATATCCACTCCCTCGGAAAATTCCGTTTGCCCGCCTCGCTTGACCGAATGAAAACGGTTTGCGAAAAACTCGGAAATCCTCAAAACTCTTTTAAGAGCATCCATATAGCAGGGACAAACGGCAAGGGCTCAACCGCCGCTATGCTGACAAACATCCTCATTAAAGGCGGTTACCGCGTCGGGTCGTTTATTTCACCGTTTGTCGTAAGTTTTAATGAACGCATACAAATAAACGGCAATTATATTTCGGACAGCGACCTTGTCAGGTATGCCGAAACGGTAAAAAGTACCGGCGTAGAACTTAACGAATTTGAGTTTATAACGGCGATGGGCTTTTGCTTTTTCGGAGACAAGAAAATCGATGTTGCCGTTATAGAAACCGGACTCGGCGGCAGGCTTGACGCAACCAATATTCTTCAAAATGTCGCCGTTTCGGTAATAACAAAATTGGGACTTGACCATACCGCCGTTTTGGGTGAAACAATAGAAGAAATCGCCGCCGAAAAATGCGGAATAATTAAGTCCTGTACCCCGGTCGTAACCGTCCCTAATCAAGAAGGCAAAGCGCTTGCGGTGATAAAACAGCATACCAACAGTCTCGTTATTCCGGCAATGCCGGTTGTCAAATCTGTCGGCATAAACGGTTCTGAATTTGTGTCGGACGGAAAAGAATACCGCCTTTCGCTTTTGGGTGTGCACCAGATTTATAACGCCGCCGCCGCCATAGAAGCCGTAAAACTTTTTTCGCCCGATATTCTCCATAAAACGATGTTTGACGGCCTTTGTTCTACCGAATTTCCCGCAAGACTTGAAATCGTATCAAAATCACCTCCCGTGATTATAGACGGCGCCCATAATCCGGACGGCGCGCTGGCGTTGTCGGAATTCTTGAAACAAACAGGACAAAAGGTAACCGTCGTTATGGCTATGATGAGGGATAAGAATTGTCGCGAATTTGTTAGAATTATCGCCGAAAACGCCGATTGCATCGTAACCACGGAAATTGACAATCCGCGTTGTATGCCGGCAAAGGAATTGCATGAAATCGCCTGCGAATATATCGGCAACACCGATTTTTCCGGCGACATCGCCGCCGTGCTTAAAAAGGCCGCCTCCCGGAAAAAACCCGTTTTGATAACAGGATCTTTGTATTTTGCCTCGGCGGCACGGAAATTTTACAAAAAATAATTGTTTTTGACAACTTAATATGTTCGTTTTTTCAAGGACAAACCCTTATTATACTAAAAGGGCTTGTCCTTATTTTTTTAACGGAGTTGAGATTAATGGCAGTTGAAATATCTTTAAGCGGCGAGGTTATAACCGCCAGACTTACGGGAGAAATTGACCACCACACCGCCGTAGGACTGCGAAAAGAAATCGATAATTCGATTGAAATCAATATGCCCTCGCTTGTTATCCTTGATTTTGAGCGCGTATCGTTTATGGACAGTTCGGGGATAGGGCTTATAATGGGGCGTTATAAAAATTTATCAAAGAGGGGAGCAAACCTGAACATCAGCGGAGTAAATCCCCGGCTTTATAAAATGATGCGCCTTTCCGGAATTGAACGCATAGTAAAGGTAGACAGTCCTTTGAAGGGAGAAAAATTTGATGGCTGATAAAAACTGTTTTTCAATGATAGTCGATTCGCGTTCGGTGAATGAGAGCTTTGTAAGAAGCGTAATTTCAACCTTTGCCGCCGTCCTTGACCCAACGGTGGAGGAAATAAGCGATATAAAAACCGCCGTAAGCGAAGTCGTAACAAACTGCATAGTCCATGCCTATCCCGATACCATAGGCAAAATATACATAAAATGCAATACCGAGGGTAATGTCCTCACGGTCAGAATTCGCGATAAAGGAGTAGGAATACCCGATGTCAAGAAGGCGATGGAGCCGCTTTATACCACGGCAGGGGATGAGCGTGCCGGGCTCGGATTCGCCGTAATGCAGAGTTTTATGGATTATCTCAGGGTGTATTCAAAGCCCGAAAAGGGAACAACCGTTATAATGAAAAAACATATTTCGGTGCGTTATGACCTCAGAAGATAAAAATTTACTCGTAACCGAAAACCTGCGACTTGTAACATCACTTTGCAAAAAATTTGTCGGCAAAGGAATAGATTTTGATGACCTCTACGGTGCCGGTTGTGTCGGGCTTGTAAAGGCGGCGAAAGGCTTTGATGCAACACGGGGATTGCAGTTTTCAACCTATGCCGTTCCGGTTATTTTAGGTGAGATAAGACGCCTTTTTCGAGATGGCGGTGAAATAAAGGTTTCAAGAAGCATAAGAGAAATATATCTTAAAGCGACAAGGGTGAGGAATGCGCTTCAAACATCCCTTGACCGCGAGCCGACCATCAGTGAAATAGCCGCCGGACTGGGACTTCCCGCTGAAAGTGTTGCCGAGGCATTTTGTGCGTGTAAATCCACCGTTTCTCTGACCGTACATGACGACCAAAACGAAAAAGAGATTGAATTACCCGACCAAAACGGCGAAGATGTTTTAAGCGACCGCCTTACAATTGAAATCGCCCTTAAAAAACTACCGCCCGAGCAACAAAAAATTATCAACCTCAGATACTTTAAAGCGCTGACCCAAACCGAAACGGCGGAAAAAATGTCTATGTCGCAGGTGAGGGTATCGAGAACAGAGAAAAAAGCGCTTTTGCGTCTTAGGGAGATTATCGGCGCATAATCAAAAGACTGCCGAAAGGAGACTTATATGTTACCGCTTTTGTATACAGTTATCCCCTGCTTCAATGTTTCCGCCGCGCTTCCGTTCGCGGTCAAGTTTTATGAACAAAAACTTTCGGAACTCGCAATCAGCAAAAAAATATCGACCATGAGCAGAATATTGCTTATTGATAACGGAAGCGATGACGGAACTTGGGATACAATTCTGAAAATCTCCGATAATAATCCGCTTGTTTCCGGCGTGAAGCTCGGGCGTTACAGCGGTTTTGACAACGCCGTCGTCTGCGGTCTGAGGCAGGCAGAGAGATTTTGCGACATCGCCGTTGTCGCGGACCCGCTTTGTCGCAAGGATATAAACGCCATTGACCGAATGATAGAAGAGTATAATAAGGGCTTTCAAACCGTTATAGGTGCAAAAAAGCCGCTAACGCCTGCAAAAGACGGCTTTTTTATGCGGTTTATAAGGTCGGTTGTTCCTGCGTCGATTAGTAAAGACTACGGATTTTTTCTTGTTTCAAAACCCGTCATAGCCGAAATTTGCAGATACGGCGACAGCGAAATCAATTTAGGCAGGATAATAGACGATATGAACTTCAAGAGCTCAACGGTTTTTTATGGAAGAAGAAATACCTTCGATTATAAAAACGGTAAGTTGCTGCCGAAAATAAAAGAAAAATTTTTATCTTTTTTCAATTCTTTTTTGTTCCCCGTACATATAATATTCATTGTCGGGGGAATTTTGAGCGCAATCTTTACGCTTGCGCTGGTGATTATGTCGATTTCGTGTTGGCTCGGCTTTAAGCAAAGCGTCGGTTCTGTATTCATATATCTGCTCGCATCTCTGCAACTTTTCTCTATCGGTTTTTTGGGTGAATATATAATAAAAATAACAGGTGAAATAAAAAAACACCCTTCATATACTGTTGTGGAAACGACAAAACCCGCTGACGAATAGTGTGAATAACATACACAAATACACAACATATTGTGTAAAAAAATACTTCACAAAAAAACTCGAAAAAAAGTAAAAAAAAAGATTGACAAAGGAGGAGAGATGTGGTATTATAATCGGGCGCCCTAAATAGGGGAAGCGAAGAACGGACCTTGAAAATTAAACAACGACCAAGATAAGGACCCAAAGATTCTTAGAGAAATTTAAGTAAATCGAAGGACAAAGAGATGCGTCAGCATCGAGAGAGCAGATAGCTCATCTAAGAAGGTTAGTACAGTCTGTAAGGGACTGTGTTAATACAAATTTTTAGAGAGTTTGATCCTGGCTCAGGACGAACGCTGGCGGCTTGCCTAACACATGCAAGTGGAACGGAACTATTTTGAAGGATTCCTTCGGGAAGACGGATTTTTAGTTTAGTGGCGGACGGGTGAGTAACGCGTGAGTAACCTGCCTCTGAGAGGGGAATAACGTTCTGAAAAGAACGCT
>DEWC01000115.1 GCA_002363095.1 Ruminococcaceae bacterium UBA3220
CGGGAGTAGAGTGCAGTCCGAAAATGTTTCATTTTCGGCGAACGGCATTCTAGTCCTTGAGCTTGTCGACTTTTTCGACAAGCTCACGGCAGGTAAGATTTACTTACCTGCCGTAAACTTTTTAAAACTATGTATTATTCTTCGGAAATTGCCTCTACCGGACAACCGGATGCGCAAGCACCGCATGAACAGCACTTTTCAGCATCAATTTCATATTTTGTTGCACCTTCGGTTATAGCGTCACAAGGACAACCGGACGCGCAAGCACCGCAGCTGATGCAATCATCAGAAATCTTAAAAGCCATATTAACACCTCCGCAATGTATTTCGTATAAATAGAAGGTATCCCCTTTTATACACCAAAGTCATTGTAACAATAAAGTAGAAAAAAATCAAGTAATTTTTTGTTATTCTTCTTCTTTTTGCTTTTCGGGTTTCTTTTTCCGGGAGAGAATTTTTACATCTTTACGGTTGATTTTATAGACTATACCGTCGTCATCCTTGGACTTAACCATCAAATTACCGGTAATCAAATTAACATCGGTTACAATACCCACGCCTTCGGGTGTTTTAACTGTTGATCCTACGCCCGGGGTTATTTTCATAAGATAGTCATATGAATCCTGCTCATAGTTTAGGCAACACATTAGCCTGCCGCAGCTGCCGGAAATCTTAGTCGGGTTAAGCGAAAGTCCCTGTTCCTTTGCCATTTTTATCGATACAGGCTGAAAATCGTCAAGGAACTGCTTGCAACAGTACGGGTAGCCGCAAACGCCCAAACCGCCGAGCATTCTTGCCTCATCGCGAACACCGATTTGACGAAGCTCGATTCTGGTATGGAAATATGAAGCCAGGTCCTTAACAAGCTCGCGGAAATCAATTCGTCCGTCGGCGGTAAAGAAAAATGTGATACGGCTTCCGTCAAATGAATATTCGACATCGACAAGTTTCATCAAAAGATTGCGGTCAACGATTTTTTGAGCGCAAACCTCAAAAGCCTTCGCTTCCTTTTTCCGGTTTTCCTCCGCCATTTTTAAATCTTCTTCGGTTGCAATTCTGATAATACTTTTAAGGGGAGTTACAACCCTTTCCCCGTCGACCTCCTTAACATCCTCGCAAACCGTTCCCATTGCGTTCCCGGAAGCGGTGTCAACTATAACCGTATCTCCTTTTTTTACGCCGTTTAAAGGCTTAAAATAATAGACTCTTCCGTTATCTCTGAATTTTACGGATAATACTTTTACCATAATAATTACCAAACCTTCGGTTATTTATTTTATAAAACTTTTAAACTTACAAACCATTGCCGTAAAAAGCAATGTAAGATTTATATTTGCAGGCAGCGACTCGCTTAAATACTCCGCCTCATCATAGATTCTGCTCAATACCTTTGAGCGGTACTTTGAAGTCTCTTCGGACCTTAGCTGTCTTACACACTCAATCTTTACGGCGTCTAAAAACGCTTTTGCCTTAGTTCTGTCGTTTTCGTACTTTCTCGTTGCCAGAAGCATTTCATACTCTTTATTATCAAACAAAAGAGAAATGAATTCCCTCGAATCAATCGCGATATCGTCGCTTTCGGGCGAATCATCCGAAAGAAGGAATATACTGCATCTTGACACCACCGTGGGAAGCAGGCTTGCTTTCGAATCGACAAGAATGACAAACACAACCGTTTCGGGCGGCTCTTCAAGCGTTTTAAGCAGGGCGTTCTGCCCCTGCTCGTTTAACTGCAAAGCATCCTTGATTATAAAAACCCGCCGTTCTGCGGCGTGGGGTAAAACAACAGTTTCGCTCCTTAGCGCCCTTATTTGGTCGACCGTAACGGTTTTTTTATCTTTTTCGGGCACCACAAAGGTAACATCGGGATTTGAATCAATGTTTACCGTTTTGCACTGCGGACAGTTATCGCACGGTTTATCCTGCGAAACGCAAACTACGCTTTTTGCTATATATTTTGCCGTTTCGAGGCGTTTTTCCGGCGAAGAGCCCTCAATAAGAAAAGCATGAGGAATTCTACCGCTTTTTATTATTCTTTCAAGGTTTTCAAGCCCGTTGACATCCATCGGCATTACGGCACTCATACTACAAAACCGACTTTTTTCATTGCCTTGAAACAGGTTTTTCTCGCAACCCTTTCGGCTCGCTCGGCGCCGTCTCTGAAAAGGCGTTCAAGTTCACCTTTATCGGATATTATTTTATTGTATCTTTCCCTTATCGGAGCCAGTTCATCGGCAACCGCTTCACCTACGGCAAGTTTGAAATCCCCATAGCCTTTTCCTTCAAATTCCTTTTCGACTTCGGGCACGGTTTTCCCGGTAACGGCGGAATAGATGGTTATAAGGTTGGATACACCCTTTTTATCCTCACTTACATAAATACCGCCCTCGCTGTCGGTTATCGCCCTTTTGAATTTTCTAATCACGGTATCCTTATCATCGAGAATGGCGACAAAGGAATTAAGATTATCATCCGATTTGGACATCTTCTTTTCGGGGTCTTGAAGCGACATTACGCGAGCCCCTGTTTTCGGAATATATGCGTCGGGCACGGTAAAAACATCACCGTAAAGGCGGTTAAATCTTATTGCTATATCTCTGGCTATCTCAAGATGTTGCTTCTGATCGGCGCCTACCGGCACAAAATCCGGCTTATATAAAAGAATATCGGCAGCCATCAGTACCGGATAGGAGAAAAGACCGACATTTATGTTATCTGCGTGCTTGGCGGATTTATCTTTAAACTGAGTCATTCTCGCCATTTCGCCAAACTGAGTATTGCAGGATAATACCCATGCAAGGCAGGCGTGTTCAGGCACATGCGACTGTATGAACATTGTGGATTTTTCGGGGTCAAGCCCGAGCGCGAGCATAAGCGCATATGTTGAATATATCTGACTTCTGAGTTTCGCCGGTTCCTGCCTCACGGTTATGGCGTGAAGGTCGGCAACGGCGAAGGTTGTTTCAAACTCATCCTGCATTTTAACCCAGTTTTTAAGCGCACCCAAATAGTTTCCGAGGGTAAGCATTCCGCTCGGCTGAATACAACTTAAAACTCTTTTTCTCTCTAATGTTTCGCTCATAATTTTTGTCCCTTTATCAATTATTGCTGAAATCTTCAAGAAGAAGACCGTCATTTTTTTCAAGTGCCCAATTTATGTTCCATTCTCCCGTAAAAATGAGGAGATTATTGCCCCTAAAATCCTGAACCCACTTTGTATCCGAGGTCAGGTTAAGGGCCTTTACATCGATATCCTCGTTTTTTATCCAGCGGATGAATTGGAAAGGCAGATTATTTCTTATAACATCGACATTATACTCGTTTTTCAGGCGATATTCCAAAACCTCAAACTGCAAAACGCCGACAACTCCCACGATTACGCGTTCCATACCGCTGTCGGGCTCGCGGAAAATCTGAATGGCGCCCTCGCGAGCGATTTGCTCAACGCCCTTAACAAACTGTTTTCTTTTAAGGCTGTCAACCTGCTCGATAAGTGCAAAATGCTCGGGAGCAAATGTAGGTATTCCTTCAAACCGTACTTTATTTTTAATATCGCAGACGGTATCACCTATTGAGAATATGCCGGGGTCGAAAACTCCGATTATATCCCCTGCGTAGGCTTCGTTTATTATCTGTCTGTTTGAAGCCATCAACTGTTGAGGCTGCGACAAACGCAACGATTTCTTACCTTGAATATGATAATACTCTTTATCGCGCTCAAATTTGCCCGAGCAGATACGCATAAAGGTCATTCTATCGCGATGGGCTTTGTTCATATTAGCCTGAATCTTAAATACGAAGGCGGAAAAATTCTCATCGGTGGGATTTACTTCGCCTTCGGCGGTGTTTCTTTTAAGCGGAGGCAAGGTCATTTTAAGAAAGTTTTCAAGAAAAGGCTCAACACCGAAATTTGTAAGCGCGGAACCGAAAAATACGGGGGTCAGTTCGCCTTTATGCACCTTTTCGATATCGAATTCAAAACTCGCTCCGTCAAGAAGTTCTATCTGGTCGACAAGTTCTTTTTGACTGTACTCACCGATAAGTTCTTTAAGTCGCTCGGTATCGGTTATATCGCATTCAACGGCGCTTAGTTTTTCCTGACCCTTATGGAAATCGTTAAAGGTCATAATCTGTTTTTTTGAGCGGTCGTAAACGCCCTTGAAGTCAACACCGCAACCTATCGGCCAGTTTATCGGATATGTTCCTATTCCGAACTCCTTTTCAAGCTCGTCAAGCAGTTCGAAAGAATCGCGTGCCTCTCTGTCAAGCTTGTTTATAAAGGTAAAAATCGGGATATGCCTTCTTGCCGTAACCTTAAACAGTTTTCGTGTTTGGGGCTCGATGCCTTTTGCCGCGTCAATCACCATTACAACGCTGTCGGCAGCCATAAGAGTACGGTATGTGTCCTCCGAGAAATCCTGATGCCCCGGGGTGTCAAGAATATTAACGCAGTAGCCCTCATATTCAAACTGCATAACCGAAGATGTTATCGAAATACCCCTTTGCTTTTCAAGGTCCATCCAGTCTGAAACTGCATGCTTTGCGGTGGCCTTTCCCTTAACCGAACCCGC
>DEWC01000089.1 GCA_002363095.1 Ruminococcaceae bacterium UBA3220
GCAAGGTTGGCACCTTTACCGCCTAAAAGCTCACGCATGTTTGCATTACCTTCGCTGAAAAGGTATACATACTTGTGACTCATCTTTAAGTCAACCTCCTAAAAAAATAATTACATAGTAACAGATGTTCTTAAATACAAAATAATAATCATATTCGAACATTCAAGTTATTATAACAGATTTATAATAAAAAATAAAGAGTTTTTTTACATTTTTTGCGATTTTTTACATCTTTGCATAAAAAAAGCCGGCAAAAGCCGACTTTTAATGATTTATTGCTTGAAAGCTCTGGATAAAGCCTTTGATACCGGGAAGCATATGACAAAACCGGAAATAATTTCAACAAGTCCGTTAAAACCGACAAATAAAATCACAAACATAAACGGATTAGTAGCATTAAGTGCCGAAACAAATCCTTGAATGAATTTGGTATTGTAGAACGCTAGAATCAAGGCGGACATAAAAAACAGTGTGTTTAAAACAGGAGCTGTTATCGAGGCTATGAGATAAGAAAGATTTTTTTTATCTTTCAACAGGTTAAAAACTAAGCCCGTAATTAATCCTGCCAATATTCTCGTCGGTACGCAAACAAGAAAAGTCTTGACCGGACTTATTCCCAAAAGAGTTGCGCCAAAAGGACTGTATCCAAAACATTGTAGGAAACTAACAATGCCGAATACACCTCCGAGAATTCCACCTGCGGCAGGACCGTAGAGAATTGCTCCGATTGCGACCGGCACCATTGAAAAAGTAATTTCAAGTCCTAATGTTTTAAGCGGCAAGAATGAAACTATAATAATCAATGCCGACAAAACTCCGGTCACGGTTATCAACTGAGTGCTGATTTTTTTGTTTTTCATATTAAATTCCTCCGATACTGTTCCCGTATGGGATACAGTTCATAATATTTATTTAACCGCATAAGCGGAAAAATACAAACTACTTGTTCTTTTCGTAAATTTGTTTAAGCCCGTCAAGAACAAGATTTTCATTGTAGATAATATCGGTTTTACAATGCTTGATGATTTCTCTTGCAAGCCCGCCTGTTGCTATAACACTTGCGTCGGAACCTACAATGTCTTTCATACGCTCAACAAGTCCGTCTATCATACCTGCAGTGCCGTAGACAAGCCCTGATTTCATACTGTCGGTAGTGTTTGTGCCGATAACCGACGGGGGAGCGAATATTTGAGTTGACGGGAGTTGGGCAGTGTTTTCGCAAAGCGCTTTTAAAGTCAGTCTGACGCCGGCAGCAATTGAACCGCCCAAAAAACAACCGTTGCGGTCAACCGCAAAAACGGTCGTTGCGGTTCCCATATCAATTATAATGCAGGGGAGAGTATATTCGGAAATGGCACCTACCGCACCGGCGACAAGATCGGCACCGAGTTGCGCGGGATTGTCGATTTTAATATTCAAACCTGTTTTAACTCCGGGACCTATGGAGAGCGGAACAATTTCGCAAATATTGGTAAACGCCTTGGTTATCGAACTTTCTATGCCCGGAACGACAGATGAAATGATACAGTCCTCAATGTCCGACAGGTCTTTGCCGTAAAGAGAAAGTATATTTTTGATGTCATATGCATATTGGTCAGATGTCAAACTTTCGTTGGAGGCAAGGCGCGCGGTGAAAAGAAGAACATCACCGTCATAAGCGCCGATAGTGATATTGGTGTTACCTATATCAAGAGCGATAAGCATTGCGTTCACCTCGTAATTTTTTAAAATTATATCATAAACTGCGACAACAGTCAATATTTGTAAAAAAAATATGTTGACATTTTGTAAAAAAACTGTTAATATATAGTAGTTATTTAGGCGTTTTGCTTTAAATACCCTTGCCGGTTCTTGATTGTACGGAGCCGGACATTAGTCCATAAGGAGGTGCAACAAAATGACAGCAAAGTATGAAACAACCCTTATCTTTTCCGTTAAGGACGGCGAAGAGGCAGTTACTGCTCTCAAAGATAAGTTTAATGAGTTGATTTCCAAAAACGGAGCTATCGAGAATGTTGACGATTGGGGTAAGCGCAGATTGGCTTATCTTATCAACGACGAGGCTGAAGGATACTATGTTTTCTTCACTTATACTGCAGAGCCTACTTTCCCGGCGGAACTCGAACGTGTTGCCGGAATTACCGATGGCGTACTTCGCGTAATGACCATCAAAAAATAATGGAGGAATAAAGAATGTTTAACTTAGTTGTGTTGACCGGCCGTCTTACTGCCGATCCGGAATTAAAGACCACTCCTAACGGTATCTCCGTTACATCGTTCTCCATTGCGGTTGCCCGCCGTTATCGCGCAGGTGAAGAGGGTCAAACCGATTTCATCAACATCGTCGCTTGGCGTCAAACTGCGGAATTTATTACAAAATACTTCAAAAAAGGAAGTATGATTGGTATAGAGGGCGCTATTCAAACCCGTCGTTATACCGACAAAAACGGTAACAACAGAACTGCTTTTGAGGTTGTTGCCAATAATGTTCAATTTGTTGAGTCTAAGAGGGACAGCGCTAACGCAACCTCTGATAACGGTGAGTCTTTTTCCAATGCCGGTGCTGACGATTTCAATGAAATCAACGACAATATTGATGACGATTTACCGTTTTAATATGATTTGACAACTATTATTTTTCAGGAGGAACTTTTCAATGGAAAAGACAGATAGACCTCTTCACAGAAAGCCTCGCAAAAAGATTTGTCATTTTTGTGCGGATAAGGTAGAAGAGATTGATTATAAGGATGTCGCGAAACTTCGTAAATTTATTTCAGAGCGTGCTAAGATTTTACCGCGCCGTGCAACAGGCACCTGTGCCAAGCATCAGCGTGCACTTACTACGGCTATTAAGCGTGCGCGCCAAATTGCGTTAATTCCTTACAGCAACGACTAATTATGAAAACGCAGTCCTTGCAGGATTGCGTTTTTATTGTAACCTTGCTTATATTCCGGACTATGGGAGGACTTTATGAGAACAGACGGAAAAAAATTAAAACATGCAGATCCAATGTATACGGTTGCGGCTCATATTATGGACAAGCGCACAGACGCGATGAATATGATAACAATTGATGTTCCGTTAGAACCGATACAGAACTACATAATTGCAAAGCGTAAAGAGGGAATTAATCTGAGTCATATTTCCGTAATACTTGCCGCATATGTCCAAACTGTTGCGGAGTATCCGGAAACTAATCGTTTTGTTGTTAATAAAAAGATTTATGCCAGAAACGAAATTTCAGTAGGTATGGTGGTTTTGAAGGCCGGTCAGGTTGACGGCACTATGTCAAAAATGTATTTTCAACCCGATAATAACATTTTTGAGGTTAACGATATTATAAATAAGTATGTTGACGAAAACCGAAATGCGCCTGAGAATAACGGAACGGAAAAACTGATTAAAATACTTTTAAGCATTCCGGGCTTGTTGCGCGTTGGTGTTAATTTTTTCAAATTTATTGACAAGCACGGGCTTTTGCCGAAATCCATTATCGATGCATCGCCTTTTCATAACTCCCTTGTTATTTCAAATCTTGCTTCTATCCGTACAAATCATATTTACCACCACATTTACGATTTCGGAACGACGAGCGAGGTTATAACTATGGGTAACACCCGCGAGGTTGCAAAGCGCAAGGGTGATAAAATCATTTATGAAAAGTGTATGCCGCTCGGAATTGTTATGGACGAGAGAATTTGCTCGGGTTATCATTTTGCCATTGCTTTCAGAAGGATGAAGCAGTATCTTTCAAATCCGCAGTTGCTTGAGCAGAGATGTCAGAATATAAGAGTAGATGATTCTTTATAAAAAGTTGTTGTTTTTATGTCGATTTTGACTTGTAAAAAACAGTTTTATCATTTATAATATACATGCAATTTATTTTTGAAGGAGTTTTAAATATGTTGGTTTCCGCAAAAGAAATGTTAACAAAAGCCAAGGCGGGCAAGTATGCCGTCGGTCAGTTTAACATCAATAATCTTGAATGGACAAAGGCAATCCTCTTGACGGCGCAGGAACAGAATTCACCTGTAATTCTCGGTGTTTCCGAGGGCGCGGGAAAGTATATGTGCGGTTACAAGACAGTTGTCGGGATGGTTAACGGTATGATTGATGAGTTAGGCATTACCGTTCCGGTTGCGCTGCATCTTGACCATGGTTCATATGAAGGAGCAAAGAAGTGTATTGAAGCCGGTTTTTCTTCTGTAATGTTTGACGGTTCTCATTATCCTATTGAAGAGAACATCGCAAAGACTAAAGAGTTGGTTGAAACCTGCGACAAATTAGGTCTTTCGCTCGAAGCCGAAGTCGGCGCAATCGGCGGCGAAGAGGACGGCGTTATTGGCGGCGGTGAGGTTGCTGACCCGAAAGAATGCAAGATGATTGCCGACTTGGGCGTTACAATGCTTGCCGCGGGTATCGGTAATATTCACGGTAAGTATCCTGAGAACTGGTCAGGGCTCCGTTTTGATACTCTTGAGGCTATTCAGGAATTAACAGGGGAGATGCCCCTTGTTCTTCACGGCGGTACAGGTATTCCTGCCGATATGATTAAAAAGGCAATTTCTTTAGGCGTTTCTAAAATCAATGTTAACACAGAGTGCCAGTTGAGTTTTGCGGCGGCCACCAGAAAATATGTTGAAGAGGGAAAAGACCTTGTCGGTAAAGGTTTTGACCCGAGAAAACTTTTGGCGCCCGGTTTTGAGGCGATAAAAGAGACAGTTAAAGAAAAGATGGAACTTTTCGGTTCAATCGGCAAGGCTTGAGCGCTTAATCGTCAATAATTAAAGAGCAGGTTTTAAACCTGCTCTTTTGCTATTTGCAGATACAATTGAAAGTGTATTATTCTTCAATAATATCAGACGCTTTTAACTTTTCAACAAATTCTTTAACACATCTGTCAACTGTTTCGGCGGGTTCTTCGGGATACTCAGCCGCCATTTTTGAAATAAGGTCTTCCAACGAAATGTCCTCGGCAAGTTTTGAAAAGATGTCGGCGCCGACTTCATTCATTTTGATAAAACCGTTGAACTTGGTAAGTCCCTCGCCAACGGCGACCGCGACCTTTTGATCGGCAACATCATTGATAATAAATTTATACTTTAACTTCATTTTTTTGCACCTTTCAAATTATTGTTGATATTGTATCACAGAAATCGAAAAAAATCAAGACAGTATCATCGAAAACTCATTTCGTACCGAAAATTCGGTCTCCCGCATCACCGAGCCCTGGAATAATATAAGCGTGCTCATTAAGATGGTCATCCAGTCCGGCGCAGAATACCGGCACATCCGGGTGCGCTTCGGTAAATGCTTTTAGGCCTTCGGGAGCGGCAATAATACACATAAACTTAATCCTTTTCGGGTGATATTGCTTAATTTTTTCAAC
>DEWC01000111.1 GCA_002363095.1 Ruminococcaceae bacterium UBA3220
AGGACAGCCGCGAGCAGTTCGAAATGAGGACACACAAAAGGCTCATAGATATTATCCGTCCTTCAAACAAAACCGTTGAAGCACTGACTAATCTTGAGCTCCCCGCCGGTGTAGAGCTCGAAATCAAACTCTAATATAATATGTGTTGATTTCGTTCGCCGGAGAGGTCATGTCAGCAATGCTGACCAATAACCAAAGGAGGAAAAAACAATGAAAAAAGGTATCGTTGGCAAAAAGCTCGGTATGACCCAGCTTTTTGACGCAAACGGAAATGTCGTTCCGGTTACTGTTATTGAAGCAGGCCCCTGCGTTATCTCGCAGAAGAAAACCGCTGAGAACGACGGTTACGAGGCAGTTCAAATCGGATTTGGCGATTTGAAGGCTTCAAAGGTAAAGAAGCCCTTGAAGGGCCACTTTGCCAAGGGAGATGTTGCTCCCAAAAAGGTTCTTCGTGAATTCCGCTTTGAAGACATAAGCGAAATGAATGTAGGCGACATTATCAAGGCAGATGTTTTTGCCGAAGGTGACGCTGTTGATGTAAGAGGAACCTCCAAAGGTAAAGGATATGCCGGCACAATCAAGCGCTGGAATTTCGGACGCCTTAAAGAGACCCACGGTACAGGCCCCGTTCACCGTCACGGCGGATCACTCGGTGCTTGTTCCAGCCCTTCAAGAGTATTCAAGGGCAAGAAGATGGCAGGCCACTTAGGTCATGAGCGTGTAACCGTTCAAAACTTAAGCGTTGTCAAGGTTGATGCCGAAAAGAACATTATCGCCGTTAAGGGTGCCGTTCCCGGACCCAAGGGCGGAATCGTAGTTCTTTTCGATAGCGTAAAAGCTTAAGGGAAGGAGTGTACTAAGAAATGCCAAGTTTATCAGTTGTAAATATGACAGGCGAAAAGGTAGGTAAGATTAAACTTTCCGATGATATTTTCGCGGTAGAGGTTAACGCCGTTGTTATGCATATGGCAGTTGTTAACTATCTCGCCAATCAGCGTCAGGGCACACAGTCCACTCTGACTCGTACAGAGGTTTCCGGCGGCGGCAAAAAGCCGTGGAGACAAAAGGGAACAGGTCATGCCCGTCAGGGCTCGACAAGGGCTCCCCAGTGGAGACACGGCGGTATCGTTCACGCCCCCAAGCCGAGAGATTATTCTTATTCTCTTAATAAGAAGGTTCGCAGAATTGCTCTTAAATCCGCGCTTTCGGATAAAGTTGCCAATAAAGACCTTATCGTTCTCGACGCTTTGGAAATTGATACTTACAGCACAAAGACTGTTGCCGATTGCTTAAAGGCAATAGGAGCCAAGAAAAAAGTTCTTATCGTTCTTCCCGAGAACAATGCGTTTGCCGTTCGTTCCATCAAGAACATCGAAGGCGCAAAGGCTGCTCAGGTTAATACGATTAACACTTACGATATCGTTAACGCCGACACACTTGTTATCGTTAAGGATGCCGTTAAGATGATAGAGGAGGTGTACGCATAATGAAAACCGCACAGGATATCATTATTGCTCCGGTAATCACCGAAAAAAGTATGTCGGGTATTGCCGACAAGAAATACACCTTCAAGGTCGCCAAGGACGCCAACAAGTATCAGATTGCTGATGCTGTTGAAAAACTGTTCAAGGTAGACGTTGCCAAGGTAAACACCATCAATGTTCGCGGTAAAGCAAGACGCATGGGCAGATATGAGGGTTACACCGCTTCCTTTAAGAAGGCAATCGTAACACTTAAACCGGATTCCAAGCCCATCGAGTTCTTCGACGGATTGCTTTAATAAACGGATTTGGAAATTTAATTGAATTTCCGGTGATGTATGAAGCGGAAAACCGCTTCGCTAAGCCAAAATAGGAGAGTGAAACAAATGGCAATAAAACATTATAAGCCGACTACCAACGGTCGCCGTAATATGACAACCATGGATTATTCCGAATTGTCTAAGGTCGCACCTGAGAGAAGTTTGCTTGATACTATCAAAAAGAATGCCGGACGCAACAGCTACGGCAGAATAACCGTTCGCCACAGAGGCGGCGGCAACCGCAGAAAATACAGAATCATTGATTTCAAGAGAGAACGTTTCGGAGTAGAAGCTACCGTAATGACCCTTGAATACGATCCTAACCGTTCTGCATTTATCGCCCTCGTTCAGTATACCGACGGTGAGAAGCGTTACATAATCGCTCCTCAGGACTTAAAGGTCGGCGATAAAATCGTCAGCGGTCCCGATGCTGATATTAAGCCGGGCAACGCGCTTCCGCTTACCAATATACCCGTAGGTACATTCCTTCACAATATCGAGCTTTATCCCGGAAAGGGCGCACAGCTTGCCCGCAGCGCCGGCAATATGGCTCAGCTTATGGCAAAGGAAAACGGTATGGCACTTCTTCGCTTGCCCTCAGGCGAGCTTCGTAATGTTCCCGAAAACTGTATGGCTACCGTCGGCGTTGTTTCCAATCCGGAGCACGCCAATGTAAACTACGGTAAAGCGGGACGCAAGCGCCATATGGGTTGGAGACCTACCGTAAGAGGTTCGGTAATGAACCCGAACGACCACCCCCACGGCGGTGGTGAAGGTAAGTCCCCCATCGGTCGCCCGGGACCTGTTACTCCTTGGGGTAAACCTACATTAGGTTACAAGACCCGCAAGAAGAACAAGGCGAGCGACAAGTATATTGTAAAGCGTCGTAAATAAGTCGGACGAAAGGAGATTTCATAATGGGAAGAAGTATTAAAAAAGGCCCTTATGTACAAGAAGCCTTGTTCAAAAGGGTTCAAGCAATGAACGAAGCCGGTGAAAAGCGTGTGCTTAAAACATGGAGCCGTTCTTCAACCATATTCCCCGATTTCGTCGGACATACATTTTCGGTACATGACGGACGCAAGCACGTTCCGGTATATGTAACCGAAGATATGGTTGGACATAAGCTCGGAGAATTTGCTCCCACAAGAACCTTTAAGGGTCATGCGGGTGCAAAGACGACCGGTAAATAAGCAGCCGAAAGGAGAGTAAAATTATGGAAGCAAGGGCTATACTTAAATTTGCCCGTATTTCACCCCGTAAGGTGAAAATCGTTTTGGATCTCATCCGAAACCAAGATGCTGAAAAAGCAATGGCTATTCTCAAATTTACTCCTAAGTCTGCTTGTGAGTATTTAGAGAAGCTTTTACATTCAGCTATGGCTAATGCAGAAGAAAAAAGCATGGATATGTCAAAACTTTATGTTGCGGAGTGTTTCGTGTGCCCCGGACCGATACTTAAAAGAATTCGTGCCAAGGACCACGGCAGAGCGCATCGCATTTTAAAGAGAACAAGCCATGTTACAATCGTTCTTAAGGAACGCGAGATTTAAGAAAGGGAGGTATATTTATGGGTCAGAAAGTTAATCCGCACGGATTTCGTGTAGGCGTTATCAAAAACTGGGACTCTCGTTGGTTTGCCAAGGACAGCACCTTCGGTGATACTTTGGTTGAGGACTATAACCTCCGTAAATACCTTAAAGCAACTCTTGCCACCGCCGGTGTTGCAAAGGTTGAAATCGAGCGTGACGCGAAGAGAGTAAGATTGCACATCCACTGTGCAAAACCCGGTATTGTTATCGGTCGTAACGGCGCGGAGATTGAAAAACTCCGTGATAAATGCCAAGCTAAGCTCGGCAAGCCCGTTAGCATCAATATTATCGAGATTAAAAGCCCCGATGCAAACGCACAGTTAGTTGCCGAGAACATCGCGGCGGCGCTCGAAAAGCGTACATCCTTCCGCAGAGCCATGAAACTTGCCATCGGCAGAGCTATGAGACTCGGCGTTAAGGGTATCAAAACAAAATGCTCGGGTCGTTTAGGCGGCGCTGAAATCGCCAGAAGCGAATCTTATCATGAGGGTACAATTCCGCTTCAAACTCTTCGTGCCGATATCGACTACGGTTTTGCAGAGGCTGATACAACCTATGGCAGAATAGGTGTTAAGGTCTGGATTTACAGAGGCGAGGTTCTTAACGAGAACCGTCGCACCAACAACAGAAAAGGAGGCGCACGATAATGTTAATGCCAAAGCGTGTTAAGTTCCGCAGGGTGCAGCGCGGCAGATTAACCGGTGCTGCTTCCAGAGGTACTACAGTTACTCATGGCGATTTCGGTCTTCAGGCGTTAGAGCCTGCATGGATAACCTCAAATCAGATTGAGGCTGCCCGTATTGCCATGACCCGTTACATCAAGCGTGGCGGACAGGTTTGGATAAAAATCTTCCCGGATAAACCGATAACCGAAAAACCGGCTGAAACCCGAATGGGTTCAGGTAAAGGTTCACCGGAATACTGGGTAGCAGTTGTTAAACCGGGACGCATTATGTTTGAAATCGGCGGCGTTAGTGAAGAACTTGCAAGAGAAGCTATGCGTCTTGCAGCCAACAAACTTCCTATCAAGTGCAAGTTTGTTATAAAGGGAACGGATGGTGAGCAATAATGAACGCAAAGGAAATAAGAGATAACACAATCCCCGAGCTCAATGAGCAGCTCGGTAAACTCAAACAAGAGTTATTTAACCTTCGTTTCCAGCATGCGATAAATCAGCTCGATAATCCCATGCGTATTGATGCTGTTAAAAAGGATATTGCTCGCGTTAAGACTGTTATTCGCGAAAAAGAATCCGCCAACAGCACGGAAGCTTAAAAGGGGAGGTAAACTTTGATGAGCGAAAGAAACCTTCGTAAAACAAGAGTGGGTCGTATCGTCAGCGATAAGATGGACAAAACCGTTGTAGTTGCGATTGAAGACAATGTTAAGCACCCGCTTTACAAGAAGATTATTAAAAATACCATAAGATTAAAGGCACATGATGAGAACAATGAGTGCGGTATCGGCGACAGAGTTCTTATTATGGAAACAAGACCTCTCTCAAAAGATAAGAGATGGCGTGTTGTCGAAATAATCGAGAAAGCTAAATAATTGGCTGCAAGGAGGAAACCACTGTGATACAACAACAGAGTTACCTCAAGGTTGCCGACAATACCGGTGCAAAGGAAATTATGTGCATCCGTGTACTTGGAGGCTCCAAAAGGAGGTACGCCAACATTGGCGACGTCATCGTAGCTTCTGTAAAAAAGGCCACTCCGGGTGGTACCGTTAAGAAGGGCGATGTTGTAAAGGCGGTTGTGGTTCGTTCCGCAAAAGGTCTTCGTCGCAGTGATGGCACATATATTAGATTTGATGAAAATGCGGCTGTTCTTATCCGTGATGATAAGAACCCGAGAGGAACCCGTATTTTCGGGCCAGTAGCCCGTGAGCTTCGCGACAATGAATATACAAAAATCTTGTCGCTCGCTCCGGAAGTACTTTAATGGGAGGTAAACGGAAAATGAGTAAACTTCACATTAAAACCGGTGATACCGTTACATTACTTACCGGAGATAAAAAAGACCGCAAAACCGACGGCGGCAAAATGAAGACAGGTAAGGTTCTTCAGGTTGCTCCGAAGGAGGGCAAGGTTATAGTTGAAGGCCTTAATAAGGTTAAAAAGCATGTTAAGCCGAAAAAGGCAGGAGACCCTTCCGGTATCATTGAGACCGAAAGCGCAATCTACGCCTGCAAGCTTCAGCTTGTTTGCCCTAAATGCGGAAAAGCCACCAGAGTAGGCACAAAAGTCTATGAGGACGGCAGAAAAGACCGCGTTTGCAAGAAGTGCGGCGAAACTTTTTAAGAGTAAGGAGGACATGACATGTCAGTGTTGTCAAATGAATACAAGCAATCAATTGCTCCGGCACTACAGAAAAAATTCAACTACAAGAGCGTCATGCAGATTCCGAAGCTCGAAAAGGTTGTTATAAATGTAGGCTGCGGCGAGGCAAAGGATAACGCAAAGGTTATTGACGCTGCTATTACCGACCTCGGTAAAATTACCGGTCAAAAAGCCGTTCCCTGCCGTGCAAAGAAATCGGTTGCTAACTTTAAGCTCCGTACCGGAATGCCTATCGGCGTTAAGGTTACGCTTCGAGGCGAGAGAATGTATGAATTTGTCGAGAGACTTTTCAACACCGCTCTTCCCCGCGTAAGAGACTTCAGAGGTATCAACCCTGACGCTTTTGACGGTCGCGGCAATTATGCCATGGGCGTCAAGGAGCAGTTGATTTTCCCTGAAATCGACTACGATAAGATAGACAAAGTAAGAGGTATGGACATTATTTTTGTTACTACCGCAAAGACAGATGAAGAAGCTCGTGAGTTATTATCTCTTATGGGCGCTCCGTTTGCAAGATAAGGAGAAGGAATTATGGCTAAAACATCTATGAAGGTTAGACAGGCACGCCCTGCTAAGTTTTCTACAAGACAGTATAACAGATGCAAAATCTGTGGCCGCCCGCATGCTTATCTTCGTAAATACGGCATCTGCCGTATATGTTTCCGCGAGCTTGCCTACAAAGGTGAGATTCCGGGCATAAAGAAAGCAAGCTGGTAAGGTAAAAAGTAATGACAGGTTTCATTACTAGAAGGAGGTTTACGGTATGCAAATCACCGATACGATAGCCGATATGCTTACGAGAATCCGTAATGCATCGGCAGCAAAACACGATTCGGTAGATGTACCCGCATCAAAGGTAAAGAAGGCAATTGCCCAGATTTTGCTTGATGAAGGCTACATCAGCAGCTTTGCCGTTGAGGAAGACGGCAAACAGGGCGTAATTCATATTGTATTGAAGTACGGTCAGAATAAGTCGCAGACTATTACCGGTATTCGCCGTGTGTCAAAACCGGGTCTGCGTATTTATACAAACGTTGAGGATATGCCGAAGGTTATGAGAGGCCTTGGCATAGCAATCCTTTCCACCTCTAAAGGTATTATGACGGATAAGCAGGCTCGCCAAGCCAATGTCGGCGGCGAAGTTCTCGCTTACATCTGGTAAGGAGGTGCAGGGGAATGTCAAGAATAGGAAGAAAACCGATAGCAATTCCTGCCGGTGTTGATGTTAAGATTGACGGCAATCATATCACCGTAAAGGGTGCTAAAGGTGAACTTTCGTACGATTTTAATCCTGATATCACCGTTGCAGTTGAGGGAACCGAGATAATCGTTACCCGTCCGAGCGATGATAAGGAACATCGTGCAATGCACGGACTCACCCGTACACTCGTTGCCAATATGGTAACCGGTGTAACCGAGGGCTACTCAAAGACCCTTGAAATCAACGGCGTAGGTTACCGTGCTCAGAAGCAGGGAAACAATCTTGTTATGAACCTTGGTTACTCTCATCAGGTTATTGTTCCCGAGATTAAAGGTATCACTATTGAAGTACCCGGTCCGAACCAGGTAGTTATCAGTGGTGCAGATAAGCAGTTGGTTGGCCAGTTTGCAGCAGATGTTCGCAAAAAGCGTCCGCCCGAGCCGTATAAAGGCAAAGGAATTAAGTACGCCGGCGAGCACATCCGTCGCAAAGAGGGTAAAGCAGCCAAGGGCGCTAAGAAGTAATAAAGGAGTGTTATTGAAATGGTTAACAAAATTGATGGCAACAAGGCAAGACTTAAACGCCATGCCCGTGTTCGCTCAAAAATAACCGGTACAGCAGATAGACCCCGTCTTGATGTATTCCGCTCCAACAGCTACATTTACGCCCAGCTTATCGATGATGTAAACGGCGTTACACTCGCAGCCGCAGGCTCAAACGAAAAGGATTTCGGTGAGAATGCCGGCAACTGCGAAGGCGCCAAGAAGGTTGGACAGTTAATAGCAGAACGTGCCGCGAAAAAGGGTATCAGCGAAGTCGTTTTTGACCGAGGCGGATACATTTATCACGGACGCGTTAAGGAGCTTGCCGAAGGTGCCCGTGAGGGCGGCCTCAAGTTCTGATAAGAGGGAGGAATAACTTTTGGCTACAAATATTGATGCATCAACATTGGATTTGCAGGAACGCGTAGTTTCAATTAACCGTGTATCCAAAACCGTTAAAGGCGGCCGTATTATGAAGTTTGCGGCACTCGTTGTTGTAGGCGACGGAAACGGCATAGTAGGTTTCGGTCTCGGTAAAGCGGGCGAAGTTCCGGATGCAATCCGTAAAGGTATAGAGGACGCAAAGAAAAATCTTATCAAGGTTTCTCTTAAAGGTACTACGATTCCGCACGAGATAATCGGTAAATTCGGTGCAGGCCGTGTTCTTCTTAAACCGGCTGCCCCCGGTACCGGAGTTATCGCCGGCGGTGCTGTTCGTGCCGTTGTTGAAATTGTAGGTATCAAGGATATCCGTACAAAGGCAATGCGTTCGAATAATCCGTGCAATGTAGTTCGTGCCACTGTTGCAGGACTTGCAGCACTTCGTGACGTTGAACAGGTTGCAGCTGTCCGTGGCAAAAAGCCACAGGAAATCTTAGGTTAAGGAGGAGCAGCGCTATGGCTACAAAGAAAAAGGCTGCCGGCCTTACCGTTAAACTCGTAAAGAGCACGATCGGTTCCAAAAAGGACCAGATTGCAACTGCTCACGCACTTGGCCTTCGCAAGGTCGGCGATGTTTCGGTTCAGCCGGACAATGCTCAGACTCAAGGTAAGATAAACAAGATTTCGCATCTTGTATCGGTTACAAAGGCTTAAAACAATTTCGTAACCTTTTAGGTTACAAACGGCGGTAAAACCGCTAATATAACAAGGAGGTGCGAACAATGAAATTGCATGAATTGTCTCCTGCTTTCGGTTCTACAAAGGAATCAAAGCGTATAGGAAGAGGCCACGGTTCCGGAAACGGCAAAACTGCCGGAAAGGGACACAAGGGTCAAAAAGCTCGTGCCGGACACGGTATGAGACCCGGTTTTGAAGGCGGTCAGATGCCTTTGCAAAGACGGGTACCGAAGCGTGGCTTTAATAACATTTTCGCTGAAGAATGGTTAGCCATCAATGTTTCTGCTCTTGAAGCGTTCGAAGACGGAGCTGTTGTTGACGCCAAGGCACTTCAGGAAAAAGGAATTATCAAAAAGGCTGATAAGCCGGTTAAGGTTCTCGGAAACGGAAAATTAACTAAGAAAATCACCGTTAATCTTAACGCATTTTCTGCCTCTGCTGCTGAAAAGATAAATGCCGCAGGCGGAAAGGCTGAGGTGATTTAATATGATAGAAACCATAAAAAACGCATGGAGAGTTAAAGAACTGCGAAACAAAATCCTCTTTACACTTTTCATCATCGCCATTTTCAGAATAGGTTCTGTTATCCCGGTTCCGTTTATCGATGTAAGATCTCTTTGGAACGCAAAAACTTCCAATGAATTTTTCAGTTATCTTTCGATTTTAACCGGTGGCGGACTTGAATACGGTGCTATATTTGCGATGTCGGTAACCCCCTACATCAACGCATCGATTATTATTCAGCTTTTATGTGTTGCTATCCCTGCCCTTGAACGCCTTTCAAAGGAAGGCGAGGAGGGACAGAAAAAACTCGCAACAATCACCCGTTACACAACCGTTGTTCTTTCTTTAATTCAAGGTACGGCATATTTCTTCTATCTTAAGAATTCAAACTTCATTATGTCGGATATCGCAGCGAAGAAGGGTATGACGATTTTTGCCGCAGTTACAATCATTCTTGCCTTTACGGCAGGTTCGGCGCTTGTAATGTGGCTCGGCGAGCAGATAGATGTTAAGGGTATCGGAAACGGTATTTCAATCCTGTTGTTTGCCGGTATTTTGTCGCGCGGACCGCAGGCGTTCAGCTTGCTTGTCAATAACTTCAGCGCTCACAAGTTTGCCGTAATCGGGCTTGTAGCAGCGTTCCTCGTTGTTATCGGATTTATTGTCTGGATGACAAATGCCGAGCGCAGAATCCCGGTTCAGTATGCTAAAAGGGTTGTCGGAAACAAGATGTACGGCGGTCAAAACACCCATATTCCGATTAAGGTAAATATGTCAGGTGTTATGCCGATAATCTTCGCTTCTTCAATTCTTATGCTCCCTACGATGATTCTTTCATTTGCGGGCGACAGATACAACAATATCTATGAGCAGCCGACATGGCATAAGGTTATGGTAATGTTCAGTACCCGCGGCGTTTTCTACGCTGTTCTCTATTTCCTCATGATTATCGCTTTTGCGTATTTCTATACGACAATTCAGTTTAATCCTGTTGAAATGGCAAACAACCTGCGTAAAAACGGCGGTTCGATTCCGGGTATCCGTCCCGGCAAGCCGACAACCGATTTCATTTCGAAGATTTTGTCGAGAATAACGCTTCTCGGGGCTTTGTTCCTTAGTGTTATCGCCATTCTTCCTATCGCTATGGGTAATATCGGCGGAATCGGCAATATTTCAATCGGCGGTACTTCGGTACTGATTATGGTAGGCGTAGCCCTCGACACGGTTCAGAATCTTGAATCGCAAATGATGATGCGCCACTATAAAGGTTTTCTTGATTAAGGTGGCTTCTATGAAACTTATTCTTTTAGGAGCCCCGGGCGCCGGAAAGGGCACCCAGGCGGAGATTATATCCGAAACTTATAAAATCCCTACCGTTTCCACCGGAAACATTATTCGTGCCGCTCTTGAAAACGGCACCGAGATGGGACTTAAAGCGAAGGCATATACCGAAAAGGGTGAACTTGTTCCGGATGATGTTGTAATCGGGATAATCAAGGAACGCCTCTCGGAGGATGACTGTAAAAACGGTTTTATTCTGGACGGTTTTCCCCGTACCATTCCGCAGGCAAAGGCGCTTGACGATATGAATATTTCGGTTGACGCCGCCCTCTCAATTGAGGTTGCGGACAGCGAAATAGTTAAGCGTATGTCGGGCAGAAGGGTCTGCGAAAAATGCGGTGCGAGTTATCATACCGAGTTTAAGAAACCTCTTAAAGAGGGTGTTTGTAATTCCTGCGGCGGCAGGCTCGTTATCAGAAAGGATGACGAACCCGAAACTGTTCTTAACAGACTTAAAGTCTTCCACGAACAGACCGAACCGTTAAAGGACTTTTACAAGGCTAAGGAAAAGTTGCTTTTAGTTGAGGGTCAGGATGATGTCAAGGACACAACCGCCTTAGTTTTAAAAGCGCTTTCGGAGTTATAATATGATAGTGCTTAAAACCGATCGCGAACTCAAAGTAATGCATAAAGCATGCATTATATCGGCAAAAGCATTACAGTTAGTAGGCAATGCGGTTGAGCCCGGCATTACAACCGGCGAGCTCGATGAGATAGCCGAAAAGTTTATAAGAAGTTGCGGAGCCGTTCCGAACTTTAAAAACTATGAAGGCTATCCCGCAACCGCTTGTATATCAATCAACAACGAGGTCATTCACGGCATACCTTCAAAGAACCGTAAAGTCTGCGCGGGCGACATTGTGAGTGTCGATTTAGGCGCGATGTTCGAAGGTTATCACGGCGATAATGCTGCCACTTTTGCCTGCGGTGAAATATCAAGCGAGGCAAAGCGGCTGATGGATGTAACAAAGCAAAGCCTTTATAAAGGAATTGCGGCGGCGCGTCCCGGCAGCAGAATCGGTGATATCGGATATGCGGTTCAGAAATATGTCGAGGAGCGGGGATTTTCGGTGGTTCGCGACTTTGTCGGACACGGCATCGGAACAGAGATGCATGAAGCCCCCGAGGTACCTAATTTTGGCACTCCCGGCAGAGGAATACGACTGCTTCCGGGTATGACCATTGCCATAGAGCCTATGGTCAATGCCGGCAAGTACGGTGTTTCGGTCCAACCGGACGGGTGGACGGTACTCACCAAGGACGGATCCTTATCCGCGCATTTTGAACACACAATCGCCGTTACAAACAGCGGTCCTAAGATAATGACCGACCCGGACGCCGATTTGTGAAAACAAAAATTTTAGGGAGAAAAACATTTATGTCGAAATCAGATATGATAGAACTTGAAGGCACCGTTGTTGAGGCAATGCCTAACGCAATGTTCAAGGTAGAAATCCAGGGCGGACATCAGATACTTGCCCATATTTCGGGAAAACTCCGGATGAATTTCATTCGTATCCTTCCCGGCGATAAGGTAACGGTCGAAATGTCCCCGTACGACCTGTCTAAGGGACGCATAACATGGCGTTCAAAATAATAGGTAAAGATTTAGGAGGTAAATCCAAATGAAAGTCAGACCTTCTGTAAAAAGGATTTGCGAAAAATGCAAAGTCATTAAGCGTAAGGGTAAAGTCATGGTTATCTGTGAGAACCCGAAGCATAAACAGCGTCAGGGTTAATTTTACTCAAAACTTTAAATGGAGGTGCTTTAATAAATGGCACGTATTGCTGGTGTTGACCTTCCGAACGAGAAGCGGGTTGAAATAGGACTCACTTACATCTACGGAATCGGTCTTACAACATCTAAAAAAATCCTTGAAAGTACCGGCGTTAATCCCGATACAAGAGTAAAGGATTTGTCAGAGGAAGATATTTCCAAGCTTCGTGAGTACATCGACCATAACCTTCAGGTTGAAGGCGACCGTCGCCGTACCGTAGCTCTTGACATCAAAAGACTTATTGAAATTGGCAGCTATCGCGGACTCAGGCACCGTAAGGGACTTCCCGTAAGAGGACAGCGTTCAAAAACAAACGCCCGTACTCGCAAGGGTCCGAAGAGAACGATTGCTAACAAGAAAAAGTAAGTAGGAGGAAAGAATAAATGGCTACTGCTAAAAAAACGACCGGTTCCCGCCGTCGTCGTGAAAAGAAAAACATTGAACGCGGAGCGGCTCATATTCAGTCTACCTTCAACAATACAATAGTTACCATCACCGATACACAGGGCAACGCTCTTTCGTGGGCTTCCGCCGGTGAACTCGGTTTCCGTGGTTCTAAAAAGTCTACTCCTTTCGCAGCGCAGAGCGCAGCCGAAATGGCGGCAAAGGCGGCAATGGAGCACGGTCTTAAAACTGTTGAAGTTTATGTTAAAGGTCCCGGCGCCGGGCGTGAGGCTGCTATTCGTGCGTTGCAGTCGGCAGGTTTAGAGGTTAATATGATTAAAGATGTTACCCCGATTCCTCATAACGGCTGTCGTCCTCCCAAGAGAAGACGCGTATAATTAAATTAACAATTGTTACAAATTTTATGGAGGTGTAACAGATGGCAAGATATACCGGTGCAGTTTGCAGACTTTGTCGCCGTGAAGGACAAAAGTTGTTCTTAAAAGGCGAGCGCTGCTATTCTGATAAATGTTCTATTGGCATAAGGGGTTATGCTCCCGGCCAGCACGGACAGGGTAGAAAAAAGTCATCCGAATATGGCTTGCAGCTTCGTGCTAAGCAGACTGCAAGACGATTCTATGGTGTTCAGGAAGGTCAGTTCCGTCATTATTTTGACGTTGCTGAAAGAAAACAGGGCGTTACAGGCGATAACCTTTTGAGAATTCTCGAAAGCCGTCTTGATAATGTTGTTTACAGGGTTGGCTTCGCTTCATCCAGAGCCGAAGCAAGACAGCTCGTGGGCCATGGCCATTTCTTGGTAAACGGTTCGCGTGTTGATATCGCTTCGTATCTCCTTAAAGCAGGTGATGTTGTTTCGGTTTGCGAAAAAGCGCGCGGCACAGAAAAGATGAAGGCTGTTATCGAAGCAAACGGTGCTAAGCCCGTTCCCGAGTGGATTGATGTTGACCGCGATAAGCTTGAGGCAAAGATTATAAATCTTCCTTCCCGCGAGCAAATCGAGGCACCTGTTGATGAACAACTCATAGTTGAGTATTATTCAAGATAATATTCATTTTATGCGGTACGGTCCGCATCTTGTATCGCATATTCATTAAAAATTCATTTAATGCGGAGAAACGGAGCTTTTAATGATAGAAATTGAAAAGCCCAGAATTGAAACCCTTGAACTTACCGATGACGGTAAGTACGGTAAATTTGTAATGGAGCCTCTTGAGAGAGGCTACGCTACAACGCTCGGAAACAGTATGAGAAGGGTTCTTCTTTCAATTCTTCCCGGTGTTGCCGTTACAACAGTTAAGATTGACGGTATTCTTCACGAATTTTCCACCGTTCCCGGTGTAAAGGAAGATGTTACCGAGATTATTCTTAACCTCAAAGGCCTTATTGCAAAGCTCCACTGCGATGAGCAGAAAAGGGTTTATATTGAAGCCGAAGGACCTTGTGTTGTTACCGCTGCCGATATTAAGGCGGATTCTGAGGTTGAAATTCTTAACCAGGATATGTATATCGCTACCCTTGGCGAGGGCGCTAAACTCAATATGGAGATGACGCTTGAAAAGGGAAGAGGTTATGTTACGGCTGACCAGAACAAGCCGGCACAGGCCGTTATCGGAGTTATTCCGGTTGACTCGATTTACACACCTGTTCTTAAATCAAACTTTACCGTTGACAATACCCGTGTAGGTAATGTTGTCGATAAAGGCAAATTAACCCTTGAGGTTTGGACTGACGGCTCAATCTCTGCAAACGAAGCAGTTTCGCTTTCTGCAAAGATTTTGATTGAACATTTTGAACTGTTCCTTGACCTTACAGAAGGTGTCAGAGAAACCGAAGGAATCTTATCCGAAAAGGATAATGATGAAAAGGAAAAGGTTCTTGATCTCACGATAGATGAGCTTGACCTTTCGGTAAGAAGCTATAACTGTCTTAAACGCGCAGGAATAAATACAGTTCAAGACCTTATCGGAAAGACTGAAGAAGATATGATGAAGGTTAGAAACCTCGGAAGAAAATCTCTTGAAGAGGTTATCGCAAAACTTGATTCGTTCGGTCATACATTAAGGAAAGAAGACGAATAAGAAAAGGAGTGATATAAATGCCGGGTACTCGTAAACTTGGAAGAACCAGCGACCAGAGAACCGCTATGCTTAGGGCAATGGTAACCTTTCTTTTGGAAAACGGAAAGATAGAAACTACCGTTACCCGCGCTAAAGAGGTCAGGTCGATGGCGGAAAAGTATATTACACTTGCAAAAACCGATAATCTTCACAGCAAGCGCCAGGCAATGGCTTTCATTACTAAGGAGGATGTTGTTGCAAAACTTTACAGCGAAATCGCTCCGAAGTATAAGGATGTAAACGGCGGTTATTGCCGTATCACCAAGACAGGTCCCCGTCGCGGAGACGCTGCCGAGATGGCAATTATCGAGTTAGTCTGAGCTTAGTACTCACATTTTCATAAATCTTTTATCAGACTTCGGGAGGCACTCCCGAGATGATGTGTGTACTAAACGGTAAAAAACGCGGTGTCTGAGGTTTTCCTCAGGCCCCGCGTTTTACGCTGTTCCTTTTATGTTGTTTTAATCAAATCCTTTATCAAATTCCTCTTCCGATTCATTTGAAACGAAGTATTTTGCCTGACCGTCATAGTTAAGTATAAGTAAAAACAGTTCCTTATCCTCTGTCGTATCCGCAACGGTCGTCTTGAATTTCGCGTGGACCTTGAATGCTTCGTAAATCTTATCTGTGTTAATAAAATCGTACATTTTAAAGTATTCTCTTACTTTTTCAACCTTTTTTGAATCGAGTTTTTTCGATGTTATTCCCTCAAACTCGGTTTTCATCGCCGTAGAGCCGTAATACTCATGTCGGTAATTTAAAACATAGTCGTTGCGGTATTCAACAAACGATGTGTAATCGGTTGCTTTGTCGTCCGAGATTGACATAAAATACTCTTTCTCGCTCTTGTTCTCGGATTTTGCTTCATATTTGTAGGCTTCCTCACCGCCGGCAAGGGTATAATTATCAACCGCTAATGTGTCCGGCTTGTTTCGGGCAATTATAAAATCTTTCGCGAATTCCACGGGCGAAATGCTTTTTACGGTTTCCTTAGCATTTTTGTTACAGGCGAGAAGCGTAAGGGCAAATATGCCTGCCAAAAAAACCGAAACTGTCTTTTTAAATTGAAAATTTCTCATATATATCCTTTCTGAAAAACAGTAGACTTAACATCTGTATTATACTATAAACGCAACAATTTTACAATCAAAAGATATGTGTTCATTATGGTGGAGTCAAATATTTGCATATCCGCTATTATGAAAAATACATAAAGAAAAACATTGTCAATTCTGCCCTATTATGGTATAATGCATTTAGTATAACGGGTGGAATTAAATTCCCGTATACGGTAGTATTTGCAAATCAAGGCATCGGAGGTAATGATGGGCAAAATCGTTGACGGAGTTTATTATAATTCCGACGGTAATCCGGCACACAGAGGCATAATAGAATTGGATGGAAAGTTATATTACGCCGGGGAAAATGGCAATATTATAAAGGATGAGACCAAGGTAGTTCATTCGGTGATGACAAACGGCTTAATTAAGCACGGAACATATTATTTTGACCCCACGGGCGTCATCGACCTTTCAACCTATAAAAAGCCGAAAAAAAGGAAAAGCAAAAAGTTCAAAGTTTTGGGAAGCGTTTTTATCGCCGTGTTGGTTATTATTGCGGTATTTGCTTTGTTTTCAATTCTGGGGCGTTTTATTAAAACAAATTTTCAAAGTTCCGAAGGCTCCGAAATCGCGATATCCGTTCCCGAATTTAAAGAGGAAGTTTATCTTTGTTCGCCCCAAATGAAGCAGTATTATGAGGGAGACTGTTCTTTTGCCGATGTTTTGAAGCTGGGGCATAATCCGTATCGACCGCTCGTTTTTAAATACGAGCTAAGCGGTGCCGAGTCTGCCGTTTTGTTGCTCGGGGAGGAAAACGATTTTTCCGACGCCGTCGAATATGCGCTTAATGTGCCGAAAAAGGAATTGTCTATCAACAATCTGAAAACCGGCACCGTGTATTACTACAAGATTACGGCAACCGATAAAGCAGGTAAAAGCAAGGAGGTTACCGGTTCTTTTAAGACTGCCGATACAAACAGGTTTATCTATTTGCCGGGTCTCTACAATACGCGCGATATCGGCGGTTACAAAACCGTTGATAATAAAAGGGTCAGGCAGGGAATGTTAATTCGGGGAACCGAAGCGGACGGGCTTGTTGAAAACACCTATTATCTTTCAGACCCGAAGGATGCCGAACGGTTTGGCTTTGTTTGCGATTTCGACCTGCGCAACAGTAGTATATTCAATGCCGGTTATAAAAGCCGGTTTGGCTCAAATGTCGTGCATAAGTTTTATAATTCACCGCAATACGGCGGCATTTTTGCGAAAGGGCAAGAGGAGACTTTAAGACAAATATTTTCTGATTTAGCCGACCGCCGTAACTATCCTATGTATCTTCACTGCACCTACGGAGCAGACAGGACCGGGACGGTTGTATTCCTTTTGCAGGGACTTCTCGGCGTTTCGGAAGAGGATATGTTGAATGAATATAAAATGACGGGTTTCTGGGCGTCCGGCTTTGCCGACGGAGCAAAAATCAACCCGGTTATTTCCGGACTTGAGGGCGTTGACGGCAAAACCATCAACGAAAAAATCCATAATTATATGGTAGGTACCGTAGGAATAACCGAACAACAGGTAGCTCAGATTCGCGCGGTATTTTTGGAATAGTTTCAAATACCTTAAAACAGAAATATTTGAGGGATAATATGTGTAATATTTCATCTTTTGAATTCGGTAAAACCAAGGACGGCAGAACGGTAACAGCTTATGAGTTGGACAACGGCAACGGTATGACGGTAAGAATTCTTGACTATGCTTGCGTAGTGCAAAGTATAACAGTACCCGATAAAAACGGCGTACCTACCGATGTTTCTCTCGGATACGATGATGTTTTATCCTACGAAAACGGAACAAACTATTACGGAACGGTAGTCGGAAGGTGTGCCAACCGAATAGGGGACGCCCGTTTTGTTCTTGACGGAAAAGAGTATATACTTGAAAAAACAAGCGAAAATAAAATGCATCACCTTCACGGCGTTTTTACTAAGCGTTCGTTTAAGGGAAGCATTGAAGACGGGGACCTCGTTTTCAGGTATTTAAGCCCCGATAATGAGGAAGGTTTCCCCGGCAATGTTGATGTTGAGGTAAGGTATACCCTCGGCGACGATAACTCGCTTAAAATATCCTATAAGGCAGTGACCGACGCTCCTACCATTGTCAATCTTACAAACCACAGTTATTTCAATTTAAACGGTAACGACGGCTCGACAATATTCGACCATAAGGTGAAACTAAACAGCAGTTACTATACCGAATATACCGAAACATTCGCGCAAACGGGCAGGATTATACCGGTTGATAACACGCCTCTTGATTTCAGAACAGAGCATACCATAGGAGAGCGTTTTAACGACGATTACTATCAGTTGAGAATTTGCACGGGATATGACCACAATATGGTGATTGACGGCGAACCGGGAAAACTCAGACCGATAGGCACCGTAAAGAGCGAAAAAACCGGCATAAAACTTGAAGCGTTTACCACCGAGCCGGCTATTCAGTTTTATTCGGGCAACTATATGCATTTTGACCCCGTGAAAAACGGCAAAAACGGGGTTCATTACCCGAAAAACGGAGGATTTTGCTTCGAGGCTCAGCATTATCCTGATGCCACGAGCCATCCGAATTTTCCGAGCGTCGTATTAAGACCCGGTGAGATATATAGGCAAACGACCGTTTATCGCTTAGGGCTTATTAAAGACTGCGAATAATACGCATCAGGTTGTAGGTTTTCGTATTTCGCAGTTTTCGGTATTAACAATATAAAAACAATCAGAAGGTGGATTTATGTTAGAAAATCTTAAAAAGTTAAATGATATTGAAGTTTTCAGCGTTTTTGACGGCGAATTTAACCCCTACGGCAGAATTGTAGACCTTGACACAAACGAGATAATTAAGGCGGCAGAGCAGTTTGATATGCCCGGCAATGTTGTTTATATGCCTTCAACTCCCGAATTTGAGGCGCTGCCGATAGCGAAAACCATAGAAACAGAATTGTTCGGAACTCTTCCCGCTCAAATCGGGTATTGTTACGGACACAGCACAAAGCTTAACGCCACCGAATGGCACGCCTCGGGCGAGGTGAATATTGCGGCAACCGATTTGGTTATTATCATAGGTCTTCGCAGTGATGTTAAAAACGATAAGATTGATTCTTCAAAATTCAAAGCCTTTTTCGTGCCCAAGGGAACGGCGATAGAGGTTTATGCCACAACACTTCATTATTCGCCCTGTCAGGTAAGCAACGACGGTTTTCGTTGGGTTGTAGCCCTTCCGAAGGGGACAAATACCGAACTTGAAAGACCGGTTTGTGACAAGAAACTTATCGCAAAGAGCAAATGGGTTTTAGCCCATATTGACAACGAGGAAGAAATCAGTAAGGGCACCGTAGCGGGAATTACCGGTGTAAATTACGAAATAAAATATTGATAAAATCCAAAATCCCAAATGCTTTTGCGTTAGGGATTTTTGTTTCGATTTTCTTGTTTGTTTACAGGTTTTATGGTATAATCATTTTGTTTAAAAACGGGAGGATAAGGAAAAATGGAATTGATTGCAAGTTTTTCGGTTGACCATACAAAAATCGTGCCCGGTATTTTCACAAGCCGGGTCGATGAATTGGGGAAATTTAAAGTTACAACCTATGACATAAGGCTTAAAAAACCTAACCGTGAGCCGGTTGTTGATGTTTCGGCTATGCATTCGCTTGAACACCTTATAGCCACATTTCTCCGAAACGACCCCGAAATAAAGGATGATGTTATTTACTGGGGACCGATGGGATGTCTTACCGGTTTTTATCTTATTCTGAAAGGTAACCGCGCCCCGAGGGATATTTATGGGCTTGTTTTGAGGGCTTTTAAATCTGTAATCACCTCTGAAACGGTTCCCGGAACCTCCCCCGAAAACTGCGGCAACTATCTTCTGCATAATCTTATAATGGCAAAGTATTACGCCGAAGAGTTTATTTCATATCTTGAAGCCAACGCCGGGAATGAAGATATATTTGAGTATCCGAAAACCGAAAGGCCGAAAACCGACAAGGGCGTGCAATTCTACGATTCGTAGCCGTTATTGCCGATTTGTGTTGTATTGACTTTATACCGGGTTGTCTGTATAATTAAATTACCTACTATAACAAAAGGAGAATGCTTATGCCTTCGATAGAATCCTATAAAATCCCCTCAAAGCGGGACAATCTTTATTTGCGCGTTGCAAGGGGACACTTTGCGACAAGCCACTCTCATACAAACTATTTTATTGATGTTACGACTCAAAAATCCCGTCTGTCGGAAGCAAAGGCGGTAGCAAGCGAACTTGTTTCATACTATAATTCGAGTACCGTTGTCGATACCGTACTTTGTCTTGACGGTACGCAGGTCATCGGCACCTGCCTTGCCGAGGCGCTTACCGAAGGCTCTTTTATAAATCTTAACGCCCATAAAACCATTTATATCGTTACCCCGGAGCACACCTCCGGCAGTCAACTTCTCTTCCGCGACAGCAATGTTCCGATGATTGAAAACAAGCATGTTTTGGTGCTCGCCGCCTCTGTTACAACCGGCTATACCGCGAGGTCTGCCATTGAGGCAATAAATTATTACGGCGGAAATGTTGCGGGCGTTGCCGCTATATTCGCAACCGCCAATGAATGTATGGGATACGATGTAAAATCGGTTTTTGACGGAAAAGATATTCCCGATTACGCAAGCTACGGCTCGCACGAATGCCCGATGTGCAAAGCGGGAAAACCGGTTGACGCGCTTGTTAACAGTTACGGATTTTCGAAGTTATAAACTGAATTTTTTATAAGTTAAAGAGATATTATTATGAAAACAATACTGTTTCAGGGCGATTCCATAACTGATGCCGGCAGGGACCGGAATGGCGATACCATCGCGGGTTACGGTTACGCGACACTTGTCAAGGCGCGTCTCGGTTTTGAAAATCCGGGCGAATACACCTTTTATAACCGCGGAGTAAGCGGAGACCGTGTTATCGATATGTATGCGAGGATAGTTAAGGATGTTTTGAACCTTAAACCCGATTATATGAGCATTTTGATAGGCGTTAATGATGTTTGGCACGGCATCGACTGGGCTAACGGGACCGGCATAGAGCGTTACCAAAAGGTATACGATATGTTCTTATCTGAGGTCAAAGCCGAGTTAAAGGATATAAAGATAATTATTTTGGAGCCGTTTGTTTTATGCGGCTCATCCACAAAGAACACCGAGGAGCAACCCGACCGGTTTGAAAGGTTTAAGACCGAAGTTGCCGAAATGGCAAAGGTGGCACGCAAAATTGCCGAAAAGCATAACCTTCCCTTTGTTTCTTTGCAGGACAAATTTGATGATGCCTGCAAATCTGCACAGCCTGACTACTGGCTTGCGGACGGCGTTCATCCCACCCCCGCCGGACACGAGCTTATCGCCCGCGAATGGATAAAGGCGTTTGAGAAAATCAAATAACAAAATTAAAAGCAACGGAACAATTAGATTTCTGTTGCTTTTTTTATATCCAATTGGTATAATAAGTATGAAATGTATAACTAATATGATTTTAGGAGGGCGATAAATATGCCAAAGGACAAGTTTATAGGGATAAGCAAGGTAGGGGAAAAAGGTCAGATAGTTATACCGAAAGAGGCGCGGGATATGTTCGGGATACGCCCCGGCGATTCGATTATCGTTCTATGCGATAAAAAACGCGGTATCGCGCTTATAAAGGCGGACGCCATAGAAGATTTAACCGAAAAGGTGTTTCCGAAAGGGGATGACCGCTGATGCTTGCTATTGAAGCCTCCAATCTGACAAAAAAATTTAAACAAAAAACGGCGGTGAACGGCATTGACCTGTCGATTGAAAAGGGTGAACTCTTTGCTTTGCTCGGAACAAACGGCGCTGGAAAAACGACCACGATAAAAATGCTTTCAACCCTTATTGTTCCAACCGCCGGTCAAATAAAGATAAACGGAATGGATATAATAAGCGAGAGGCAAAGAATAAGGCAAATACTGAATGTTTCTCCGCAGGAAACGGCGGTTGCCCCTAATCTGAGCGTTAAGGAAAATCTTGAATTTATGGCGGGGGTCTACGGCATTGCCGATAAAAAGAAAAAAATCGAGGAACTTATAAACCTTTTCGGGCTTAACGAGGTTTTGTCTCAAAAAGCCAAGACCCTTTCGGGCGGCTGGCAGAGAAAAGTATCTATCGCGATAGCCCTGATAAACGACCCTGAGATACTGTTTTTGGATGAGCCGACTTTGGGGCTTGATGTTATCGCACGAAAGGAACTTTGGAAGATAATCGAAGGCTTAAAGGGCAAAATAACCGTAATTTTAACCACCCATTATATGGAGGAGGCTGAAAGGCTTTCGGACAGGATAGGTATTATGGCGAACGGAGATTTGATTGCGACCGGTTCCGCCGATCAACTTAAAGCAAAGGCAGGCACCGATAACTTTGAGGATGCTTTTGTAAAAATCGCGACGGGAGGGGAAACGGAATGAGAACGCTTAATTTTGCAAAAAGGAATTTTAAAGAGATAATAAGAGACCCGTTAAGCATCATTTTTTCAGTGGTTTTACCGCTTTTCCTGCTTTGGATTTTTCAGCAGTTTAAGATACCGAGCGAAAACTATAAACTCCAAAACTTTACGCCGGGTATCATCGTTTTCGGCTTTTCATTTATCACGCTTTTCACCGCAACACTTGTAAGTAAGGACCGTACAACCTCGCTTCTTGTAAGGCTCGGAATAAGCCCTATGACGCCGATTGAGTATATCGGCGGATATATGCTGTCGATAATACCGATGCTGATAATTCAGATTATTCTGTTTTTTATTCTTGCCGTAGTTTTGGGACTTAAGTTTACGGTATACACCGTTTTAGCGGTGCCGGTTTCAATAATGGTTTCGGTTTTGTTTATTGCGCTCGGAATAATCATAGGCAGTTTTGCTTCCGAAAAAGCGTCATCGGGAATGGCAAGCGTTATCGTCCAACTCGTTTGCTTTACAAGCGGAATGTATTTTCCGAAAGAAGCGGTAGGCAAAGGTTTTGCAAAGATTTGCGAATACCTGCCGTTTGAACCGTCGCTTAATATCATTAAAGGGGTAATGAATAACAAACAGGAGATAATCACCGCGCGAAATATAGCCGTTTTTCTTGTCTATACTCTTTTGGCTATGGCGGTGGCGGCTGTCATCTTTAAAAGAAAAATGCTAAGCGATAATAAATAGTCGTTAAAAAAACATTCGGTAAAAACCCGCATATTTATATACAAAACCGCCCTATGACTAAATCTGTCATAGGGCGGTTTTTTTCTTGATTTAAGGCGCAAAAAATGGTATAATATTAATATAGAACAAATTGTAAGAAGGTGTGAAATGGCTCTTTCAAACAAACTCGGAATAACCGACAGCGCGCAACTTGCCCTTATGGAAGAAAAGATAAGCAAGAAAAAGGCGGCAGAGCTTTTTGAAAACGGTCTGCTCGATGGGTTAAAGCCGGGAACATTTTCATCCCTTTCGTTTATCCATAAATATCTTTTTGAGGATATATACGATTTTGCGGGTGAGATAAGAACCGTAAATATAGCAAAGGGCAATTTCAGATTTGCACCTGTTATGTACCTTGAATCGGCGCTTGAAAATATCGAAAAAATGCCACAGTCCACCTTCGAACAAATTGTCGAAAAATATGTCGAAATGAACATCGCTCATCCTTTCAGGGAGGGCAACGGTAGAAGCACCCGGATATGGCTTGATCTTATCTTCAAGGCGGAGCTTCAAAGGGTGGTTGACTGGAGCAAAATCGACAAAGAGGATTACCTGCTCGCCATGGAGCGAAGCCCGATAAGGGACACCGAGATAAAACATATCCTTAAAGAGGCTTTGACCGATAAAAAAAACAGCCGTGAAGTATATATGAAGGGGATAGATAACAGTTATTTCTACGAGGGCTATAACACCTTTAAGGCTGAGGAATTATAATATCGAATATAAGATAAACCCGCCCTATGACTAAATCTGTCATAGGGCGGAATAATTTTGCCTTGTTTTGCTTATTTTTTCTTGAATTCAAGTATCACTGATTTATATTCACGGTCGTTTATGTAGTGAATGCCTTTGTTCATAAGGTAATCTCCGCCGTAAAGCTTGCCATTACATTCATAAACCGCCGTTTCGTCAAGTCCTGCAAGTTTTAAGTATTCATCCTTTGAGGCTACCGTTGAGGTTTTCGGATAAATGCAAACAAGAACGGTATTTTTATCCTCCGATACGAATTCGTTTACCGAAACATCGCAGTCAAACGGCGAGCTGATTCGGTAAAGGTCGCCCTTGTGGAAAACTTCACCCAAACGGCGATAGTCCTCAACCGCTTTTTTCGCCGTTTTAAGTTCATCTTCGGTGCAATTATTAAGGTCAAGCTCAAATCCGAACTGCCCGGGAATAGCGACATTACAGCGCATATCAAAAGGCGTCGTTCTGCCGAGCTGGTGATTAGGGCATGCGGACACATGGCAACCCATCGAGGCGTAAGGGTAGATGAAACTCGTTCCGTACTGTATCTTAACACGCTCAACCGCGTCGGTATCATCGCTTGTCCATACCTGAGGCATAAACTGCAAAATTCCGCAGTCGAATCTCGCTCCGCCGCTGGCGCACGCTTCAAAAAGAACATTCGGGAATTTTGCGTTAAGATTTTTAAGTATCGAATAAAGACCCAACATATAGCGGTGCATAACCTCGCCTTGACGTTCGCTTACCTGAAAAGCAGAGCCTACCTCCGACATACTTCTGTTCATATCCCACTTAACATAGCCGATGTTCGCCTTTTTAAGGATGGCGCCTACGGCGTTCTCAACATAATCGCAGACATCTTTTCTTGAAAGGTCGAGGGTGTATTGATGCCTTATTTTGCTTGGCATTCTGCCTTTTGTGTGAATTATCCAGTCCGGATGTAATTTATAAAGATTACTGTTCGGGCTCACCATTTCGGGTTCAAACCAAAGTCCGAAATTCATCCCTAAATCGTTTATCTTTTTGCAAAGTCCGTCGATGCCGTTCGGCAGTATTTCGGGGTTTTCCACCCAATCGCCGAGACCGGTTTTATCGTCGACGCGGTTTCCGAACCAGCCGTCGTCAAGAACCATTGTGTCAATGCCTATTTTCTTTGCCGTTTTTGCGATGTTCACTATCTTTTCTTCACTTATATCGAAATAAGTCGCTTCCCAGTTGTTGATAAGGGCATAGCGTTCGATATCACGGAATTTTCCCTTGCAAACACGCTCTCTTATAATCTTGTGGAAAATTCTTGACATTCCCGAGAGTCCCTCGGGAGAATAGGCGAGGATAACTTCCGGTGAAGAGAAAGATTGTCCGTTTTCGAGAACCCATTCGAACTCACGAGGGTTAATTCCCATATATGCTCTTACGGTGTCATAAGTATTTTTTTCACAACCGGCAACAAAGTTACCGCTGTAAACGAAACCGAAGCCGTAGGCGTTGCCTGATAATTCGGTTGTTGTTCTGTCGCAAACGGCAATAAACGGGTTATAATAGGAACTGCTGACGCCGGTGCCGCTTTCAACACTGATGTTCCCGCCCTCTATTTTCTGGCGTGTAACAAACCTTTCCCTTGCCCATGAGCCGTCAAGGTGGATAATATCGCTCTCGCCTGCGCCGAAAAAGTCAACGCTTGCCGAAAGCACCGAACGAATTTGCATTTTTTCGCCCGAGTTTATTATTTTAACGCTTCTCGTAATGGCGTCAAAGTCCTCAAAAACCGAATAATAAAGCAAAATATCAAGGTTCTTAAGGTCATCGTGCAGGGTTACGACCAATGTTTGAACATTATCGCCATTTTCGGCATAAACGCTCGGAAGCCCCTCAATGTCAGGCTTTGCGTCAAGGATTTCAAATGATTTAAAGTCCGCTTTGGTAACGCGGCTGCCGTCCGAAAAACGCGCGCTGAAGGCGCAAATTCTTGAATCGCCGCCACCGTACTGCGGATATTCAAGCGGAATATAGTTGGTCGAATAATCGCCGTAATCAAAAGCTGAATGAGAACGCCAAACAAAATCGTCCGCCCAGTTTTCATTTATTTCGTTTTTTAACTTTTTGCCCCAGTATATGTGGGTGAGAAGTTTATCTCCAAGAATGCCGAAAGCATATGTGGTATTTTTGGTCGAAAGGGTGAAAACCTTCGTTTTTTGATTAAAACTTATCATTTTTTTCTCCTTGCTTTTAACGATTTCATTGTCGGTTTTATGAGTAGTGCAATTTTGTGTTTTATAAATTTGTAAACGCGGACAGGCACCGGGGTTTTGAAGCGGCGATAGGTTTCCCTAAGCATACGGCTTGCCCTGTTTACGCATTCGTAAAAGGAATTTATCGAGATTTGCTCAGAAGGTTTATGCTCGTTTTTGTAGCCGATGCTCACATTGACCCCGGCTGCCTTCCGGCAGATATAAAATATATCCGACCCACCGGATAACGGCGATTTTTTGTATCCGAAAGAAGATACAAAATCTTCAAACGCCTTCGGGTTGCTGACGGCGTGGAACATGTATTCATCTCTGCCCCATAAATCAAAACTTAAAACAAAACAATGCTCGTTTATTATCTTCATCATTTTTTTGTCGTGATAGATAAATGAAGCGCCGATATGACTGTTTTCTTCGCCGTCGATAAGCAAAAGCGAATGCCCGCTTTCCCTTAAAAGCCATAAGGCGGCACAACCTGCGCGGTCGTCGGCGCCGATGCCGACGGTTTCGCTTGCTGAAATAATTTTATCGTCAACGATTTTTAAGTCCGAGGAAACGGATTTTTTTATGTATTGCCCGTCCCAGACCGTGTCGGTATGGGCAACAAGCAAAACACGGTTTTTCTTTTTGCCGGGTATAAAAAGGTATCTTTGATTAGGCTTTTTGCCCTTAACATACTTCGCACCCTCAAGAACGGAAAATTCCGAAAAAATTTCGTCCGAGCCGGAAATCGGGAAACCTAAAAACTTAATAAGCGCCGATTTGCAGGTCTCTTTGTCAAAAAAAATATCCATAGCGCGTTTTCAGTCAAAAAGCGGGGTCGAAAAATATCTTTCGGCGGTGTCGGGTAGAACCGTAACCACGGTTTTGCCCTTGCCGAGTTTTTTCGCAAGTTTAATTGCGGCGGCAACATTTGTGCCGCTGCTTATTCCGCACATAATGCCCTCTTTTGAAGCCAAATCTTTTGATGTGTTTATCGCTTCGTCGTCGGTTATAATGCAAATATCATTATAAATCTCTTGATTTAATATTTCGGGAATGACCCCATCGCCTATACCCATTTGAATATGCGTACCAATTGAACCGCCCGAAAGTATCGCGGCGTTTTCGGGCTCAACCGACCAGATTATCATATCGGGATTTTTTTCTTTAAGCGCTTCGCCGATACCGGTTATGGTACCGCCGGTACCTATCCCCGAACAAAAGCCGTGAATAGGCATGTTTAAATCCTCAAGGATTTCTTTTGCCGTAACATTCCTTTGAATTTCGGGATTTGCCGGGTTTTCAAACTGTTGCGGAACAAAAACATTTTTATCCTCCGCCTTCATTTTAAGGGCGGTCTCAACGCATTTTTCGATGCATTCACCAATGTTGCCGTTGTCGTGCACCAAAATCACTTCGGCGCCGTAGTGATTAACAAGTTTTCGCCTTTCTTCGCTTACCGAATCGGGCATAATTATCTTAACCTTTAAGCCCTTAACAGCGCCCACAAGCGCAAGACCGATACCCTGATTCCCGCTCGTAGGTTCTACAACTACCGTATCTTTATGAATCAGTCCTTTTTTTTCGGCATCAAGTATCATATTGTAAGCCGTTCTCGTCTTTATAGAACCTCCGACATTGAGTCCTTCAAACTTAACATAAATATCGGCACAGTCGCTGTCAACCATATGATTAAGTTTTATAAGCGGTGTGTTACCCATCGCCTCTAAAATGTTGTTGAAAACCATTATTTGTCCCTCAAATACACAATTATATATACAGTATTATGATAATTATATAAGGTTTGTTACAAATTGTCAACATATCAGATGGCAGATGACAGACATCAGACATCAGACGATAAAACATTATTGACCTTTTCCTTTAAAATCTGAAATCTGACATCCGGTTCGTAGGGGCAGATATTATCTGCCCGCCAAAATAGCAGAAGAATAAACGGGCGGATGATATCCGCCCCTACGATGTTAGACAATAGATGATAGATTCTAGACGATAGACCATTGTGTCGGCAAAGCCGACGGATTATAAAACGGACAATCGGGGACGTTTGTCCCTACAACAAGGCAATAATGCTTTCGCGCGTAGCGATTTATAAATGCGCCGCAGGCACCAAAATTATTCATTATTCATTCCTTCATTATTCATTTGAAAAGCGCCCCGGCGTTTGCGTTTTCTTTTCCCCGATTGAAACTTCGGCTCGGATGTGGTAAAATTAATAATAAAAATTCGCGGAGGATATTATGGAAAAGTTTGATTTTGCCCTTTCGATAGGGGAGAAACGGTTTATCGGGGAAAAAGGCTTTGAGGAAATGAAAAAATCCGGGATAAAGGGAATAGAACTTTCATTCGGTGATTATACCGATTTTGATTATAAAGCGGTAAAAGCCCTTTCCGATAATTGCGGGATTGAGATTTGGTCGCTTCATTTGCCCTTTATGCCGTTTGAGGAAATCGATATTTCCTTTTCAAACAAGGCCAAGCGTGAAAGCACGGTAAAAATGCTTACCGGGATAATGGAAAGGGCGTTTGATATCGGTATTGACAGATTTGTTATCCACGCAAGCGGTGAGCCGGTGCTTCCTGATGTAAGGAGCGAGCGGCTTAAATGCAGTATGGACTCGCTTTTTGTTCTTTCGGAGTTCGCGAAAAAGGCAAATTCCGCCGTCGCCGTTGAAAATCTGCCGAGAACCTGCCTTGGCAATTGCTCGGATGAAATAAATCTTTTGACCGGTGTAAACGATAACCTGACGGTTTGCTTTGATACCAATCACCTTTTTAAGCAGACCCATACCGAATTTGTCGGCAGTTTGAAAAAGAAAATCGGGACCGTGCATATTTCCGATTATGATTTTGAAAAAGAACGGCACTGGCTGCCGAAGGTCGGAAAGGTCGACTGGCAGGAGATTGTCGGGCTGTTAAACGGCGCAGGTTATGTAGGACCGTGGCTGTATGAGGTTTCTTTCCTTCAAAAAACAGCGGATGCAGAAAAACATCTTGTCTTTTCCGATTTTGCCGAAAACTACCGCGAATTAAAGCTAAAATAAAAATTTCTCCGGGAAGTGATTTCCCGGAGATTTTCTTTTACAGAATTATGCAAACAAGCCCGTTACAGCCGTCGTTAATTACCCGTTCTATTGTTTCCTTTATTCGCATTCGCGCGTCGTCGGGCATTCTTGAAAGTTTAGAATGAAGTCCCTCGTTTACGAGCTCGTGGAGCGATTTGCCGAAAATGTTCGAGTCCCAAATCTTTTCGGGATTTTCCTCAAATTCCGATAAAAGATACATAACAAGGTCCTCGGACTGTTTTTCACTTCCGACGATAGGGCTTACCTCGGTTGTTATATCCGCCTTCATAAGGTGGATTGACGGAGCCGCCGCGCGAAGGCGTACGCCGTATCTTCCGCCCTGCTTTACGATTTCCGGCTCTTGGAGTGAAAGCTCGCTTATATCGGGCATAACGATACCGTAGCCGGTTGCCTCAACCTCATCGAGAGCGTTTTTGATTTTTTCGTAGCGTTTCTTTACTTCGGTGAGTTCTTTAATGCTTTGCATAAGTTCCTGCTCATTTGAAATATCAATGCCGGCGGTTTCTTTAAGCACATCATAGAACAGTTCCTTTTTTACCGTTATCGTAACATTTGCTTTTCCGCATCCGAGGTCGATGTTATCAACGCTTGTTTTTTCAATAATATCTCCGTCTGCCGCGGCGTTGCCGAAAACCTCAACATCTGTTATCCTCGCAATTCCGTTTGCCGAAGCCCTTACAACCTCGTTTATTCCGTTTCGGATATTATGGTCAAACGGCAGGGCGTTTATCCATTTCGGGAAGGCGATATCTATTTCCTTAACAGGAAATTCAAAAAGAATTTTTGAAAGAATGTTCTTTATATCATCGGTCGTTATTTGCGGACAGCTGACGGCGATAACCGGCACCGAATACTTTTCTTCAAGTTCTTTTGCGAGCGAAACGGCGCTCTCGCTTTCGGGGGCAAGGCAGTTAAGCAGAATAACAAAAGGTTTATTTGTTGCCTTTATATCCTCTATTATTCTTTGCTCCGGCTCCTCGTAATCCTCACGGGGAATATCGCTTATCGAGCCGTCGGTTGTTACTACAAGACCTATTGTTGAATGCTCACTTATAACCTTTTTTGTGCCTATTTCCGCCGCCATATCGAACGGCACCGGCTCTTCAAACCACGGAGTTCTGACCATTCTCGGCTGTTCGTTTTCGATATAACCGAGCGCGCTCGGAACGATGTATCCGACGCAGTCTACAAGCCGAACATTCATAGAGGCGTTGTCTTCGATGTTTACGGCAACACCTTTTTCGGGTACAAACTTAGGCTCGGTAGTCATAATCGTCCGCCCGGCAGAGGACTGGGGCAGCTCGTCGTTTGCCCGCTCTTTACTGTATTCTTCGCTTATATTAGGCAAGACCATAGTCTCCATAAAACGCTTTATGAATGTTGATTTTCCCGTCCTGACGGGGCCTACAACACCTATGTATATATCTCCGCCGGTTCTTTGTGCTATGTCCTTATAAATGTTTTGACTATACATAAAAAAGCTCCCTCATATTCATTTGCTAATAAATGATATGAGGAAGTCTTTTCTTTTATTCCTAAACAAACAAATAAACCGTATCCCAAGCGGGAACAGAGGGGAAATGCCGCATATAAATCTTATAATCGCTTCGCAACTTCATAACCGCTTCGGGAATTTTAAATAGGTCGTCGCTTCTGTGGTAGCAGGATATCATCATTTTAGGTTTGTTCGTTTTGATGATGTTCCCGGCGCCCTCCAAAAAATCACATTCGGCGCCCTCAATATCTGCTTTTATGTAGGTTACCCGGTTGTCTTTTATAATATCGTCTGCCGTAAGATATGCGACCGCCATATTTCCACGGGAATTATTAGAGCCGCGCGAGCCGTTCATACTGAAAGTTCCCACACGGCTTTCGTTTGAAACGCAGGCGTTAATACATTCGATGTTCCTAATATCCTTTGTTGTCTCTTTGAGTTTAAGAAAGGTTTTGTTATCCGGCTCAACAGCGTAAATCTTCTTATAGGCGGGGGCATATTTCAAAAACTCCAAAACCGTGTCGCCCCTATACGCTCCGAGGTCGAGATAAACCTCGTTTTCTCCCAATTTGAGAATATCGGTAAATGCGTTTTCAAGGCTTGTTTCACAGTCGAAAAGGTAGTCCGTATCACCTGAGATTTTGAAGTTTACGATATTTTTAAAGGTCTTTTTTGAGGTTTCGTCGGCAAGCATATCATAAACCGCTTCGTGCCTTTTATAGGTCGATTTAAAGAAGGCGCGGTCAAAAAGAATATCTCCGTAAACGGGAACATCGGGAGCGAAAAGAATATGCTTCTGTTTTATTTTTTTTACATTCCCGATAACCTCGGGTCTTGATGAGCCGAAGCACATAAGAACCGTAAGTTTTCCGTATTTTTCTTCGAGCGCGCCAAGGGTAAGAACCGGAAATCCGTGAAATGTTTTGCCCTTTCTTTCAAAAGAATCGGACGAAAAAACGCCGACAAAAGATATTCCCTTATCCGCCAAAACTTTTATTATTTTATCGGCGCCGTTGCCGATACCGTAAAGCACGACGGGCAGGCGTGAGGCTTTAAGATTTTCCCATAAATCAGGGTTTTTCAGCAAGTTTTCCATCTTTTTCCTTTGAAGCGCCGGCATAGAAGAATACAAGCGCCGCCGAAATTAAGAGGCTTGCGATTATATCGGTAAGCCAGTGATATCCGCTTAAAAGTCTGCCGGTAATTCCGAGGGCGGTGAAGCAGGAAGCAACAGCCCAAACGGTTATTTGAAGTGCCTTTTTGCCTTTAAGAAGTCTTGAAACGGTTATCGCCGCGGTGATGATTATGGTGGTAATAAGAAGAGTGTGTGAGGAGGGGAAGGAAGCCTCGGCTCTTGTGTCGCCCTCAAGAATTATCGGGCGATAGTTTATGATGACCTTTTCGAAAACAACATAAATTCCGCCCAAAATCACATAAAGAAAGCCGAGGGCGTATATGTAGCGGTCTACCTTGCGAAAACTTCTGCGCTTTAAAAGGACAATACCGCCGTAAAACATAAACAAAAGCCCGAAAACGATGGAGGCAATCCCCATTTTATTTGTGAGTTCATACCAGAAATCACTTGTTCCAGTCAGTTTGTGAAAGGCGGCGTTTACCGTTAAAAGCCCCATTTTTTCGCCCGTCTTTTCCCATACGCCGACATCAACCGTTTTTACAAGAACGGCAAATATAACAGACAGTACGGCAAAAACAGAACCGCAAATATAATAACTTTTTTTAGGCATATTATCACTCCGAAAAATTGTTACGATTATTAATATATCACATACACGGTCAAATTTCAAGTTTTGCGGAAAACGACCGTAAAAAATGTTGTAAATATAAATTTAAAGTGATATAATTGTATAGTTATTGGGAAGGTGTAAAAAATGGTTAAACATATAATTCTTTGGAAACTGCGTGATGATTTATCCGAAAGCGAGAAGAGCGAGGTAAGGCAGAACGCAAAATCGGGGCTTGAATCGCTTGAAGGCAAAATCGAGGGGCTTTTAAGAATAAAGGTTAATATAAATCCGCTTGAAACCTCAAACTGCGATATGATGCTCGATAGCGAATTCGAGTCGTTTGAGGCGCTTAAAGGTTATGCGAAAAACCCCGAGCATAACAAAATCGCGGATAAATATGTCCGCCCGTTTACGGCAGCGCGCAGCTGCATAGATTATAAGGCGTAAAAAACGAATTTTTTATAAACTGTTTCGGAGGAAACTATGTTAAAGAAACTTGCAAGGAGTATAAGAGAATACAAACTTCCGGTATTGCTGACCCTCTTTTTTATTGCGGCGGAGGCTGCTATTGAGAGTCTTATCCCTTCTATTACCGCAAAGCTTGTAAATAATATAAAAGACGGTGTAAGCGTTGCTTATATTCTGAAAACCGGCGGAATTTTAGTCCTTTTGGCTATCCTTTCGCTTTCCTGCGGCGGTATCGCCGGATACACCTGTGCAAAGGCGTCCGCCGGATTTTCAAAGAATTTAAGAAAAGATATGTTCAGGAACATTCAAAGATATTCTTTCGGAAATATCGATAAGTTTTCATCGTCCTCGCTTGTAACGAGAATGACGACCGATGTCAACAATGTTCAGATGGCGTTTATGATGATAATCCGTATTGCTCTTCGTGCTCCGCTAATGCTTATTTTTTCAATCTTTATGGCGTTTTATATCGGCGGAAAACTTGCGCTCGGCTTTGTCTTTATAATCCCTGTTTTGGCGGGCGGACTTTTGCTTATTGCGAAATTCGCCATGCCTGCGTTCAGGCGCGTGTTCAAGAAATACGACCGTTTAAACGAGTCGGTCGAGGAAAATGTAAGAGGAATGCGTGTTGTAAAGGGCTTTTCGAGAGAGGATTACGAAAAACAAAAATTTGCCGCCGCCTCGGACGATATCCGCGCCGATTTCACAAAGGCTGAAAAAATCGTCTCGCTTAACGGCCCTTTAATGCAGATATGCATATATTTCAATATGGTTTTTGTTTTAACGCTCGGCTCCTACGCCATTCTCGGAGGCAAAAGCAGTATTGATGTCGGCGAAATATCGGCAATGCTTACCTACGGTTTTCAGGTACTTATGCAGCTTATGATGATTTCGATGATTTATGTTATGCTTACCATGTCGGCAGAATCGGCAAAGCGAATCGTCGAGGTTCTTGACGAACAGCCGAATATCCATAATCCCGAAAACCCGGTTTATGAGGTTAAGGACGGCTCGGTAGGTTTCAGCGGTGTCAACTTCAAGTATTCCGAGCACGGTAAAAAATTCGTTATATCGGATATAAACCTGAAAATCGAGTCCGGTATGACGGTGGGCATAATCGGAGGTACCGGTTCGAGTAAGTCAACCCTTGTTCAACTTATTCCGCGTCTTTATGATGTAAATGAAGGAACGGTAACCGTGGGCGGTATTGATGTCAGAGATTACGACCTCAATACGCTCAGAAACGCCGTAGGAATGGTGCTTCAAAAGAATATTATCTTTTCGGGAACGATAAAGGAAAATCTCCGCTGGGGTAATGAAAACGCCACCGATGAGGAGATTGCCGCCGCATGCCGTCTTGCTAAGGCGGACGAATTCATTGAAACCTTCCCCGAAAAGTACGATACAGTAATAGAGCAGGGCGGAAGCAATGTTTCAGGCGGACAAAAGCAACGCCTTTGTATCGCCCGTGCCCTCCTTAAAAAACCGAAAATCCTTATTCTTGACGACTCCACAAGCGCGGTTGATACGAGAACCGACGCAGGTATTCGCGAGGGCTTTAAGAATTATATTCCCGAGACTACAAAAATCATAATCGCTCAAAGAATTTCCTCGGTTATGGACGCCGATTTGATTTTGGTGCTCGATGACGGTAAAATCACCGGTAAAGGCACCCATGAAGAGCTGCTTAAAACGAGCGCGATTTATAAAGAAGTATATGAGCAACAGATAAGCGGAGGTGGTTTGAATGAGTAATCAAAGACTTCCGAAGGGTATGAGTTCGGGCAAAAAGATAAACCCGAAATCACTTATAAGGGTAATAAAGATGCTGTGTTCTTTTTATCCCGTTCTGGTGCCGTTTGTCGGCGTATGTATCGTTATTTGTTCGGTAGTGTCATCGATTCCCGCGATTTTCCTTCAAAAAACCATAGCGGTTATTGAAAAATACGCCAAAATGACCGGTTTTAGCGGGTCAACGCTTTGGACGATGGCAAAAAAAGAAATATTGCCCCTTATCGTTATACTCGTAATACTTTATGTTATTTCGATTATTTTGATGACGGTTTATTCTCTGCTTCTTGCCAAAATTACTCAGGGCTTTTTGTCCAAACTTCGCATAAAGATGTTCGATAAAATGCAAAACCTCCCGATAAAATACTTTGATACTAATAAGCATGGCGATATTATGAGCCGTTATACGAATGATATCGACACCTTGCGCCAGCTTGTATCGCAGGCGATTCCGCATATACTGCAGTCGGGGATAATCGTACTAAGCGTTATGATAATTATGCTTTGGTACAGTTTTTGGATGACCATTGTTGTTTTTGCGGGCGTCTTTACCATGCTTTATGTTTCAAAGGTAATCGGCTCAGGAAGCGCAAAATTCTTTATCGCTCAGCAAAAATCGGTGGGTAAAACCGAGGGTTATATCCAGGAAATGATGAACGGTCAGAAGGTCATCAAGGTCTTTTGCCACGAGGATAGGGCAAATGAGGACTTTGACAGGTTAAACGAGGAACTCTGCCAAAATGCCTTTAAAGCCCACGCTTATGCCAACTGTTTAGGCCCGATAATTATGAACATCGGCAACATCCTTTATGTTATTTGTGCCACCGTCGGCGGAATTTTGCTTGTAACAAAGGTGCCCAATATCGGAATAAGCACCCTTGTTTCGGGTTCGGTTACCGCCGCGCTTTCGGTTTCGATAATCATTTCTTTTCTTAATATGACAAAGCAGTTTACCGGCAACTTAAACCAGGTTTCTCAGCAGATAAATGCAATTGCAATGGCGCTTGCGGGCGCCGAAAGAGTTTTCGAGCTTATGGACAGCGAGCCCGAGGACGATAACGGATATGTTACCCTTGTAAACGCAAAATACGAAAACGGCGAGTTAATCGAATGTGCCGAGCAAACGGGGCGTTGGGCGTGGAAGCACCCCCACGGCGACGGAACGCTTACCTACACGCCTCTTGCAGGGGATATCGTGCTTAAAGACGTTGATTTTTCCTATGTTGAGGGCAAGCAGGTTCTTAGAAATGTTTCGGTCTATGCAAAGCCCGGTCAAAAGGTCGCCTTTGTCGGCGCTACCGGTGCCGGAAAAACGACCATAACCAACCTTATAAACCGTTTCTACGATATCGAGGACGGAAAGATTCGCTACGACGGTATCAACATCAACAAGATAAAGAAATCCGATCTTCGCTCCTCTCTCGGTATCGTTTTGCAGGAGACAAATCTCTTTACCGGCACAGTTATGGATAACATCCGCTACGGCAAACTCACTGCGTCGGATGAGGAATGTATCGCCGCGGCAAAACTTGTCGGAGCCGACGGATTTATAACAAGGCTCCCCGACGGCTATAATACCATGCTCACAAATAACGGCACCAATCTTTCGCAGGGGCAAAGGCAACTTATATCAATAGCCCGCGCCGCCGTAGGAAACCCTCCGGTTATGATTCTTGACGAGGCGACCTCTTCAATAGATACCCGAACCGAAGCAATCGTCCAGCGAGGTATGGATAAACTTATGGAGGGCAGAACGGTCTTCGTTATCGCCCATAGGCTTTCCACCGTTAAGAACGCCGATGTTATAATGGTGCTCGAAAAGGGCAAAATAATCGAACGCGGAACCCACGCCGACCTTATCAAAGAAAAGGGAACATATTACCAGCTCTATACCGGCGCATTCGAGCTTGAATAATTCTTACTCTCTGACAACTGAAACTAATAAGCGTTGATATTGTCCGATTGCACAAAACTGCGTTTTCTGTAATTTCAAGTATCAAGTATTTTAGAGGGTTTAATATTAAGGGACGATGCTTTGCATCGCCCCCCTTTTATAATGTCTACCGTTCGCCATATTATTTTCGCTTCGGTTTTCGTTTCATATTTTCATAGATTTCTACGAGTTTGAAGCGGATTTTATACTTTTTCGGATTTGTTGCAACTTGACTGTCCTTGCCGATTTTTTTTAGGTTGGCTTTAGAGCCGCCGATACACACGCTCGGATATATAACGCACCACCAATTATGCCCTTTGCCCTCGCCGAGTTTTATAATAAGAGAATCGTAGTATCCTGCCGGAAGGGTGAAATCTTCATATTCTCTTGTGTTGAAGAATGCCTTGCCGACGCGGGCGGAACTTTGATAGGGGAACCCGTTTTCTTTTAGTGTTTCAGCACAAACAGCGTTTATTTCTTCAAGGTTTTGTTTTGTAAGGTTTTCAGCGCTGTATAGTGTTTCACAGTTTTTGAAAATATCGTCGGTAAATGAAACCACCGCGTCGCGCACCTTTAATTTCACATTCTGGTCGGCGGTGCTGTCGGAATTTGCTATTATATGAATTCTTAATATGTTTTTGCGAAGCGTTTCGCACGAGGCGCCGAATTTTGCGAAACTTAAAAGCACTGAGAAAACGAGGGCGAACAAAAGCGACCTTTCAAAAATTTTTATGTTGAATTTTTTCATAAAAAAACCTCCGTCAAGTAAATTCTTGACAGAGGCTCATTTTTTTATTCGGGTTTATACATCGTCCCGAAAAAATTCATCTTAACGAAACGGGATGAAAGAGGACGCCATCCCCTACGATTTGGCAATATTGATTTCACGCGTAGCTATATCAATCGTGCGCGGATGCGCACACCTTACTTATTACTTATTACCTATTACCTATTACCTCAATATCTGCACGCCAAACGGGGAGAATTCCGCCTTAAAGCAGGTGCATTTTTCCGCAAACTTTAAAAACGCCTCATCGCGTGCGCGTTTATCGGCGAAAATCCCGAAAACCGTGGGTCCGCTACCCGAAAGACCTACCGCCTCGGCACCGAGGCTTTTAAGTTCGGTTTCTGCATTGCTTATATCCGAAACGGCGGTAAATGCGTTCGAGATACTGCCAAAGAACAGGGCTTTGTCGCCGCTTTTAAGCGCGGATAACATTTGCTCGGTTTTTATCGGTTGCACGGGAACGCTATCAAGCATTTCATACATTTTTGCGGTAGATTGCTTTTCACCTTTCTTAATTATAAGAACAGGATGCTCGCCGGCAAAGGGGAGAGGCTTGATTTTCTCGCCGATACCGGTAACTCTTGCCGTTCCGCCGACAAGACAAAACGGAATATCCGCACCTATCGGCGCCGTGATATTAATCAAATCTTCAATGGTCAGATTTGCCTGATACATATGACAAAGTCCGATTAAAACTGCGGCGGCGTCTCCGCTTCCTCCGCCCATACCCGAACAGGAGGGGATGTTGTTTCTTATATAGATATCGGCACCGCCTGAAATGCCGGCATATTCAAAAAACGCCTCTGCCGTTTTTTTGGCAATGCTCTTTTCGGCGGGAACGGTTTTATCCGAAAATGAAACCGAAAGCGTATCAGATTTTTCAATTTCAATCTCATCAAAAAGCGAAATTGATTGAAAAACAGAGTCAATAAGATGGTAACCGTTTTCGGTTTTGCCGGTTATATCAAGCGTAAGGTTAATCTTGGCGTTACTTTGAAGTTTCATTCCGCTTTTTCCCCTTGCCGAAAAGATTTAGTATCAAAATTGCAGTAAGTATTATCGCAATTCCCGTATATCCGAAGATGTCGGGATATTTTTTATAAACTGTTATATCAAGCACCGTTGCTACAACCGGCTCGACCGTCGCAATGATTATGGCTACGGTAGGGGCTACCGTTTTAAGTCCCTCGGAATAGAGAATATAGGGGATAATTGTATTGGCGAGGGCGAGAACCGTCAAAAAAACAACACTTCTGACATCGGAAAATACGGTGTTGAAAAGTGATGGGATGTTTTTGCCCATAATGCAGGCGCACCCCGCCACAGAGAAAACGAAAGCGTAAAATGTTATTGTTATAGCAGAATAGCCCCTTTTAAGGAGGATACTGCTGAAAATCCCGTAGAGCGAATAGCCGAACGCCGCGCCCAAACCGAGGGCAAGCCCCGCCTTGCCTACTGTGGGCATCGTGCCCGCAAAGCCCGAAACGAGCGCGCACCCGACAACTGCGAAAAAACAGCATAGGATTTTGATAAGATTCAGTTTTTCTCCGAGGAACAAAACCGAAATAAGCATAACGAATATCGGCGCCGTGTAGAGGAGCACCGCCGCGGTCGATATCCCCACAACGCGCATGGCAGTAAAATAACAATAATTAAAAAAGGTTATGCTCGCAATCCCTATAAGGGCAAAAAGCCATAAATCTTTAGGTTTTACCGAAAATGCCTTGCGGTCAAAAACGAGCAGATAAACTCCGAGCATAAAACACGCGAAAACCGAACGCCCGAAAACGATACCGATTTCCGAAAGTCCGGTCCCCGAAAGATTATTAACACTTAGTCCGCTGGTGCCCCAAAGTGCGGCGGCAACGGCGACAAAAATAATTCCTTTGTAATTCTTCATATTTTTCCTTTAATTATTAACATTATGATGAAATCCGAAATTGCCAGGGGAAAGAGCTTCAAAGGTATATCCTCTCGCTTTTAGCCCGGTTATAATGCCTTCAAGCGCTTCGGCAGTCGTCGCCTTGGCGTTTGTGTCATGCATTAAAACGCATATTCCTTCGCCCCTTGCGACGGGTCCGCTGTTTAAAACGTTGTTTATGATTTGGTCTTTCGGTACACCGTCCCGTTCGGCGTCGCCGGAGCTGACATTCCAGTCAAAATAGGTGTATCCCATATCGGGGAGAAGTTTTGTAAGTGTAGTCATAATGCCCTTGCATACCCTTTCGCTGACCTTGTTGCTTCCGCCGCCCGGAAAACGGATAACGCCGGGTCTCTTGCCGATTGCGGCGGCAACCTTGTCCGAAACGGCTTTAAGGTCGAGCAGATAGGTGTAGGGACTGCAATATATATTCTCCGCGCTGATTTTATAGCACTGGTGTGTATTCGAATGAAGCCCGATTGTGTGCCCTTCGTCGCTCATCCTTTTAAGCAGGGATAGATTACCCGTTCCGACAACAAAAAATGTTGCCTTAACGCTGTGCTTTTTAAGAATATCCAAAATCACTGGGGTAACACGGGTTGAGGGACCGTCGTCAAAGGTAAGATAACAAACCTTACCCTTATTGGGGATTTCAACCGGTTTCGGAAGGGTCATATCGGCTATAAGCGCGTTAAGGGCGTCCTGCGAATATGAAGGAGGAGTAAAAGACGGCGCAGGGGCTGTCGGTGCAGGTTGAGGAGGATTTGCCGCCGCCTTTTGCCGGGCGGCGGTCAGTTCAAGATTTTTCTTTTCAAGATCCGCTATCTGCTTATCCTTTTCCTCAATTTGCTTTGCCTTTTCTTCAAGTTGTTTTTCTTTTTCTTTTAATTCTTTTTCCTTTTTTTCATTGCTTTTCTTAAGCTCTGAATTTTGAGAAGTAAGGGCGTTCTTGCGCGACTTTTCGGCGGAAATTTTAAAGCATGAAGCTGTAAGTGTGGCTATAAGCAAAACTATGACAGCGTAAAGAATAACGGTTTTCTTGTTGCCTAAAAGCAATTCTTTCATGACTTCACCCCTCTCACACTGTAATTATAACACCGGCAATAACAAAAATCTACAATTTTTTTGTCTCAAAATATGGAAATTTTCGGTTTAGAAACGGTTTTTCGTGGGAATACTCTTATTAAGACACGGGAGGTGCCGGTATGTATAACGGAAAGGTTGTTATTTGCGGGGTCGATACATCAAAGCTGCCTCTGCTTAAAGAGGCGGAAAAAGAAGACCTTATAAAGAGAGCAAAAAAAGGCGAGCAGGCGGCGCGAAATGAACTTATTAACGGAAATTTGCGCCTTGTTTTAAGCGTTGTAAAGCGCTTTTGGGGCAGGGGAGAAAACCCCGATGATTTATTCCAGATAGGTTGCATAGGTCTTATAAAATCGATAGACAATTTTGATATAAATCAGAATGTAAAGTTCAGCACCTATGCCGTTCCGATGATAATCGGCGAAATACGCCGGTATTTAAGGGACAACAATTCTGTAAAGGTAAGCCGTTGTATAAAGGATAACGCGTATAAGGTTATGAAGGCAAAAGAGGAGTTTACGGCAAAAAACGGCTGCGAGCCGAATGTTTCGCAAATTGCGGAAATGCTGAATATCCCCCGCGAGGATGTCGTTGTCGCGCTTGAAAGCAGCGTTGAGCCTATCTCTCTTTATGAGCCTGTTTTCTCCGAGAACGGCGATTCGTTTTATGTGCTCGACCAGATAGGAGATAAAAACGACTGCCGAAACTGGCTTTACGAAATCGCAATACGCGACGCTGTTTCAAAACTTTCGGCAAGGGAAAGGACGATACTCAATCTGCGGTTTATGAAGGGTAAAACCCAAATGGAGGTCTCAAAGAAAATCGGTATTTCCCAAGCGCAGGTTTCAAGACTTGAAAAAAACGCGATCAATAAAATTAAAAGTTAGGTGCGGCGGATAAATTCGGGAGTTACGACCCCGAATTTTTTATGCTCCGAAATCACAAAAAAATTTGACCGAAAAGATATTATGTGTTATAATCATTTATTATGATTTGATATTAATTCTCGGAGGGAAAATTATGAGTGGAATAGGAACAAAATGTGTTCAGGGCGGATATACGCCTAATAACGGCGAACCGAGGCAGATACCGGTTATTCAGAGCACTACTTTTAAATATGACACAAGCGAGGATATGGGAAAACTCTTTGATTTAGAGGCATCCGGGTATTTTTATACCCGTCTTGCAAACCCGACTTCCGATTATGTTGCCAAAAAGATATGCGAAATGGAGGGCGGTACCGCCGCAATGCTTACATCGTCAGGTATGGCGGCAAGTTTTTTGGCGGTTTTCAACATCTGCTCGTGCGGAGACCATTTTATATCTTCGTCGGCGATTTACGGCGGAACATATAATCTTTTTGCCGTAACGTTAAAGAGAATGGGAATCGAGGTTACCTTCGTTTCTCCCGATGCGTCCGAGGAGGAGATAGACGCCGCATTTAAGCCCAACACAAAACTCATTTTCGGCGAAACAATTGCAAATCCGGCGCTTGATGTTCTCGATATTGAAAAATTTGCCAAAATTGCCCATAAAAACGGCGTTCCGCTTATTCTTGACAATACCTTCCCGACGCCCGTAAACTGCAATCCCTTCAAATGGGGCGCCGATATTGTAACCCACGCCACAACAAAGTATATGGACGGCCACGGAAGCGCCGTAGGCGGCGCCATTGTTGACAGCGGTAATTTTGACTGGACAAAATACCCCGAAAAATATCCGGGTCTTTGCACACCCGATGAAAGTTACCACGGAATTGTCTATACCGAGCGTTTCGGCATAGGCGGCGCCTTTATAACAAAATGCGTTGCCCAGCTTATGAGGGATTTAGGCGTCGCGCCGGCACCGATGAACGCGTTTTTGCTTAATCTCGGGCTTGAAAGCCTGCATGTAAGAATGAAGAGACATTGCGAAAACGGTTTGGCGGTAGCAAAATTCCTTCAAAGCCATCCGAAGGTTTCGTGGGTCAAATATCCGGGGCTTGAAGGCTCAAAGGATTATGAACTTGTCAAAAAATATATGCCTGAAGGCACCTGCGGCGTTGTAAGTTTCGGTGTCAAGGGCGGCAGAGAGGCTGCGTCAAAGTTTATGAAATCGCTTAAACTTGTTGCGATAGAAACCCATGTTGCCGATGCGAGGTCCTGTTGCCTGCACCCTGCGACCTCCACCCACAGACAGTTAAGCGACGCCGAACTTTACGAATGCGGTGTTTCACCCGACCTTATAAGAATGTCTTTCGGAATCGAGGATAGCGCAGACCTTATTGCCGATGTTTCGCAGGCGCTCGATAATGTTTGAAACTAACGATAAAGAGGTTTAAAAATGCCTATAAAAATACCTGATAATTTGCCGGCGGTTAAGATTTTAGCCGAAGAGAATATCTTTGTTATGACCGAAAAAAGGGCTATGACGCAGGATATTCGACCGCTTAAAATTCTGTTGCTTAATCTTATGCCGAAAAAGGTTGAAACCGAGACGCAGATAAGCCGAATTCTCGGTAACACGCCTTTGCAGATTGAACTCACCCTTATAAGAACAAAAACCCATAAAGCGCAAAACATCGCCGAAGAGCATCTTTTGTCGTTCTATAAAACCTTTGATGAAATAAAGGATTTGAAATTTGACGGAATGATAATCACCGGCGCGCCGGTAGAGCACCTCGAATTTGAAGAGGTTGACTACTGGGACGAGCTTTGCAAAATTATGGAGTGGAGCAAGAAAAATGTTCACAGCACCTTCCATATTTGCTGGGGAGCGCAGGCGGGACTTTATTATCATTACGGCATAAAAAAATATCCGCTTAACAAAAAACTGTTCGGCATTTTTTCGCATAAATGTGATTATCCGAAGTCTATGCTGCTTCGCGGTTTTGACGATGTTTTTTATGCTCCGCATTCGCGCCATACATTTGTAAAGCGTGAGGATATTGAGGCATGCCCGGACCTTCGCGTTTTAGCATCGTCCGATGAAGCGGGTGTGCATATCATAACCAAAATCGGCGGCAGGCAGTTTTTTGTTTTAGGTCATTCCGAATACGATGCCCTTACACTTGACGGCGAGTACCGCAGGGATAGGGAAGCGGGATTGCCGATTGATATACCGGCTAATTATTATGTTGACGATGACCCCGAAAAACCGCCCGTGAACAAATGGAAGGCGCACGGAAATCTTATGTTTACGAACTGGCTTAACTATTTTGTTTACCAGTCTACACCTTATGATATAAAGAGTATTAAAGATGATTAACGGTAAATTTTTTGTTATTGATTCGCATTGCCACATATACCCCGAAAAAATCGCAAGCAAGGCGGTCGCCGGAACAGACGCATTTTACGGCGTAACCTCGGTTATGGGCGGAAAAACCTCCGAACTAAAAGAAATTTCACGCTCGGCTGGGATAGATATGTTCGTTGTCGAATCGGTTGCGACAACGCCTAAGCAGGTGCCGAGCATCAACCGTTTTATAGCCGAAGAAACCGAAAAATCGAACGGGCTGTTTGTCGGCGTCGGAACCTTGCATCCCGACAGCGAGGATATAGCGGGGGATATTGACGACCTTATCGCGCTGGGGCTTAAAGGAGTCAAACTCCACCCCGATATTCAGCGTTTTAAAATTGACGATTACCGGTGCCTTAAAATTTATGAAATTTGCGAAAAGAAGGGGCTCCCCATTCTTATGCATACCGGAGATAACAGGTATGATTATTCAAACCCCAACCGCTTAAAACCCATACTTGATATCTATAAAGGATTGACGGTCATCGGCGCCCATTTCGGCGGTTATTCTATTTGGGAAGAGGCGGCGCAAGAGCTTCACGGCATTGATAATTTTTATGTTGACTGTTCGTCAAGTTTCTTTAATTTCAGCGATGACGAAATAGTAAGACTTATAAGGACCTACGGTGTAGATAGGGTGCTTTTCGGCACCGATTTTCCGATGTGGTCGCCCAAAGCGGAACTTGAAAGGTTTATGAATTTGCCCTTTAACGACGACGAGCGAAAACTTATTTTAAGCGAAAACGCCAAGAAAATTTACGGCATATAAATCTGGACAATGTATCAATAATGGTTTTGCGCGTAGGGCGGATGATATCCACCCCTACAACACAGTCAATAATGCTTTCGCGCGTAGCGATATATAAATCCGTTGTCGCTTTGCGACAACACCGAAATTATTCATTATTCATTATTAATTATTCATTAAAAAGTCCTGCATGAAGGCATAAAAAGACCGGTTCGGAATTGTCCGAACCGGTTTGCAATATGCTTTTGAAAATCAATCCATGTGGTCTTGTATGTATTCAACAACATCGCCGATGGTTTTAAGGTCTTCAATTTTCTCATCGGGAATTTCAACATCGAATTCGTCTTCAACCGACATAAGCATTTCGACAACATCAAGACTGTCGGTGCCTAAGTCTTCGAGAATTTTTGTCTCGGGTGTTAATGTTTCGCCATCGATGTCGAGTTGTAGAGCAATAATTTCTTTTAATTTTTCAAATACCATAGTCTGTCAACCTTTCGAAGAAATACTTACTATTAGAATGATATGTTTTCTTTGCGCATTTGTCAATAGCTTTTTTGAAAAAAACAAAAAATCTTGCAAAAAAGCCGTAAATAAGTTATAATTTAATGGTAATTTTTTTGATAAGTATATTCGGGACAGCGGTTGAGATATTACGGCTGTTTTTATCCCGGCATATGAAACGGAGATATTTTTTATGGCAAAGGAAAAACTGGTAAAAGAAATTACCTCGATGGACGAGGATTTTGCGAAATGGTATACCGATGTTTGCATTAAAGCCGAGCTTATTGACTATTCGTCGGTAAAGGGATGTATGATAATCCGCCCTTACGGATACGCCATTTGGGAGAATATACAAAGGATAATGGACGGGCTTTTTAAGGAAAAGGGACATGAAAATGTTTATATGCCTCTATTTATTCCCGAAAGCCTTTTGCAAAAGGAAAAAGACCATGTAGAGGGCTTTGCACCCGAGGTTGCATGGGTAACAATGGGTGGCGAGGAAAAACTTGAAGAACGCCTTTGTGTTCGCCCGACATCCGAGACTCTTTTTTGCGACCATTTTAAAAATGTTGTCCATTCCTACCGTGATTTGCCGAAGCTGTATAACCAGTGGTGCAGTGTTGTAAGATGGGAAAAAACGACAAGGCCGTTCCTTCGCTCGCGTGAATTCTTGTGGCAGGAGGGACACACCCTTCACGCTACCCCGGAAGAAGCAAAAGCCGAAACAGAACAGCAACTCAATGTATATGCTCATTTTGCCGAAAAGTATCTTTGTATGCCGGTGATAAAAGGTCAAAAAACCGAAAAAGAGCGTTTTGCCGGCGCCGAAGCCACCTATACCATAGAGGCGCTTATGCATGACGGAAAGGCGCTTCAAAGCGGAACCTCGCATTATTTCGGGGACGGTTTTTCGAGAGCTTTCGAGGTAACCTATACCGATAAGGACAACAAGCAGGTTTATCCGTTCCAGACCTCGTGGGGAACGACAACAAGGCTTATAGGCGCCGTTATTATGACTCACGGCGACGATAACGGTCTTGTACTGCCTCCCGAAATCGCTCCGATTCAGACCGTAATTATCCCCATCGCTTCGCACAAGCCGGGTGTTCTTGAAAAGGCAAACGAGATAACCGAAAGGTTAAAAAATGTTTGTCGTGTAAAACTTGATGTTTCCGAACAGACTCCGGGATGGAAGTTCGCTGAATACGAAATGAAGGGCGTTCCGCTCAGGCTTGAAATAGGACCGCGTGATATTGAAAACAATCAATGCGTTGTAGCAAGAAGAGATAACGGCGAAAAGGTAACCGTTTCGCTTGACTGCGTCGAAACCGAAATTCCGAAACTGCTTGACGCATACGGCAAGGGCCTTTATGACAAGGCGTTTGCCCGTCGCGCGGATATGACTTATGACGCAAAAACATTAGACGAGATAAAGGAAATTGCCGATACGAAGCCCGGATTTATCCGTGCCATGTGGTGCGGAGACCGTGAGTGCGAGGATAAGCTCAAAGAAATTGCCGGCGTAACCTCCCGTTGCATTCCGTTCGAACAGGAACACTTATCCGACACCTGCGTTTGCTGCGGCAAAAAGGCGGAGAAAATGCTTTATTGGGGCAAAGCATACTGATTTTTAACTTTAAGTGCCGAAGGAATTTCGGCACTTTTTTGTAACTTGTTTGTAACTTTTTCATTAAAAGACTTGAAATAGCGGGTGAATTTGTGTAAAATAATATTATCTATAAATATATGATTATTTATGCAGTATTTTGTTACAGAAATTAAGAGAGGTGCATTTTATGCCTAACAGATTATTCCAGGGTGTAATTCAGCAGATGAAGGAAACCATCGACCGCAAATTCGGCGTTTTGGATGAATCACTCAATGTTATCGCGAGCAGCGATCTCGATATGATAGGGGAACAGCTTAACATTGCCGTTGTAAACTCGACCGAGGTTTTTACAGCCGGAGGTTTTGCCCTTAAAAAAATCGATTCCAATCAGGGCGGAGATTATACGGTTTTTGTTGAGGGACAAGATATATTGTCGTCAAAATACGCCGGGATTTTAGCGGTTGCCTTTTCCAATATTAAATTTTATTATGATGAAAAGTACGACCGTGCAAACTTCATTAAGAACATTGTGCTTGATAATATTTTGCAGGGCGATATTTATATTAAGGCGAGGGAACTTTATTTCAGCAGTGATGTTCAGAGAACCGTCATTTTAGTTCGCGCGCTCGAACAAAACGATGTTGCTCTGTATGATATTCTTCAAAACCTTTTCCCCGATAAATCCAAGGATTTTATAATCAATATCAACGAAACCGATATTGCCATAGTTAAAGAAACCAACAGCGGAGTAGGCTCTAAGGATATTGAAAACTTAGCTTCGACAATCGCCGATACCATTTCGGGCGAGTTTTTCGTACATATCGTTATCGGCATAGGAACTACCGTTGATAATCTTAAAGATTTGGCCCGCTCCTTCAAGGATGCCCAAATAGCGCTTGAAGTCGGTAAGGTTTTTGATACCGAAAAGACGATTATTTCATATGATAACTTAGGTATAGCAAGGCTTATATATCAACTCCCGACAACCCTTTGCGAAACCTTCCTTCGCGAAGTTTTTAAGCGCGGGTCAATTGACAGTCTTGACCACGAAACACTGTTCACCATTCAGTGCTTTTTCGAAAACAACCTGAATGTTTCGGAAACTTCGAGAAAACTTTTCGTTCACAGAAACACCCTTGTTTACCGTCTTGAAAAAATCAAGAAGATAACCGGACTTGACCTTCGGGAGTTTGATCACGCGATAATATTCAAAATCGCGCTTATGGTCAATAAATACCTTAAAAGCGCACCGGTTAAATACTGATTGAAAGAGAGAAAAACCATGTCTGAAAATGTTACAGATATAAATTCCGTACAGACAAATGAAGCGCCTGTCATCGAGTTCAAAGGCGTTTCCAAAAGATACACCAACGGAACCCATGCGCTTGAAGATGTGAATATAAGAATAAATAAAGGTGAATTTGTTTTTGTCGTAGGCTCCTCCGGTGCCGGGAAAAGCACCTTTATGAAGCTTATTATGCGCGAAGAAAAAGCCAACACGGGAACCATTAAGGTTAACGGCTTCAATTTAACAAAAATGCGAAGAAAACAAATCCCGATGCTTAGAAGAACCATGGGAATTGTTTTCCAGGATTTCCGTCTTATTCCTAAGATGACGGTTTTTGACAATGTTGCGTTTGCGATGCATGTTGTAGGCGCTCCGAGCCGAAGAATACGAAAAGAGGTAACCAATGCTCTGGCTGCCGTCGGACTCGGTGATAAGGCAAGGTCGATGCCGAACGAACTTTCGGGCGGCGAACAGCAGAGGGTAGGTATCGCGAGAGCGCTTGTCAATAATCCCGCTTTGATTATTGCCGACGAGCCTACGGGAAATGTTGACCCCAATATGTCATATGATATTGTCTCAATGCTTGCCTCAATCAACAAAATGGGGACCACCGTTCTTATGGTAACCCACGACCATCAGTTGGTAAGAGAGTTCAAGCAGCGCGTAATAATGCTCGATTCCGGCAAAATTGTTGCCGATAATACCGCCGGAGGTGAGGAAGAATGAAATTAGGTGATGTAAGATACCTTACCAAAGAGGGCATTAAAAGTACCTGGGCAAACAGACTTATGACCTTAGCGTCTATCGGTGTGCTTGTTGCCTGTATGGTGGTAATCGGACTTGCCGTTTTAATTTCGGAAAACGGCAATAAGGCGCTCGGGCATCTCGAAAAGCAAAATATTGTTATGGCTTATATGAAGGATTACAGTTGGGCGTTAGATATGAAAACGAATGCCGATACTGCCGATAAAACAGCCTCGGAACAAACCGCGGCTTCGAAAAGCGGCAATTCTTCCGAAAAAGGCGATGGCGCCCAAGACGGTGCGGCGGCCGAAACTCCGGATGAAAACGGAATTAAGAATTCGGATTATGTAATCCACAGCGATGAAGAAGCAAAAAAACTCTGCAAGCAGATACGGAAAATCGACAATGTTAAAAATGTTGAGTTTATTTCGAGCGAAGAGGGGCTGAAAAATGTCGCAGAACAGCTCGGCAAGGATGAAAGCAACAAAAAACTCGTTATGGAACTTTTGAAAGACGATAACCCGCTTCCCCGCTCCGCTAAAATAACCATGACAAGTATGGATGAATTCGATTCAACCGTAAAGGCAATCGAAGAACTTGAAGGCATCAGTAATGTCCGTTCTCAGGGGGATGCCGCAAAGAAGATTTTGTCCATCAAAAACGGCGTCCAGATAGCGGGAATCTGGATGATTTCGATTCTTTTGCTTATTTCGCTTGTTATCGTTTCAAATACCATAAGGATAACCATGTATAACCGTAAACTTGAAATAAGCATAATGAAGGCGGTCGGCGCCACAAACTCATTTGTAAGACTGCCGTTCATAGTTGAGGGTATCACGATAGGGCTTATTTCGGCGGTTATTTCGGAAGGCCTGTTATATTTCTGCTACCGCGTTGTAACCGATGAACTTGAGAACGTTTTGGGCGGAGCCGTTATTCCGTTTTCGCATATGGCGCTCATTCTCTTGGGAATATTCGCCGCCATAGGAACCGTTTCGGGCGTTATCGGAAGCTCGATAATGATAAGCAAGTACCTCCGTAAAGAGGGTAGTGAATTTGCCGCAATTTAATTTGCGATTATTCAGTTTAGGAGATTGATAACAATGAACAGACTTGCAAGAAAGATTATAACCGCGTTGCTTTGCTTTTCTTTGTTAGGTGCCACATTTGTTTTTTCAACCCCTGTTTTTTCCGAAACCTATCAACAGCAGATTGACCGCCTTGAGAAGGAAAAAAAGGCAAAGGATGCTGAGATAAAAGAACTGGAGAAGCAGAAGGTAGACCCTCAAAAGCAGGTTGACGCTCTGAACAGCGCCATATCCGCCGTCCAGGAACAGATAAGCGTTTGCAATGCTGAAATATCCAAAATCAACGGCGAGATGTCTGCTAACAAAAAACGCATTGCGGACAAGCAAGCCGAAATGGAAGCGGACAAACTTGAATTCAAAAAGCGCGTTCGCGCCATATATATGTCGGATTTTGACAGTAATATCAAGATACTTTTAGGCGCCGAAAGTTTTTCTGATTTTTTGCAGTTAACCCAGCTTACTGCCTCGCTTTCGGCAAGAGACAAGGCGATGATAGAAAAACTCACATCCGAGATAACCGAGATAAACAAACTTAACGAATCAAACCAAAAACTGCTTGATTCTCAGGTTGCAATTCGCGCAACGATAAAGGCAAAGCAGGCTGAACTTGAAGCAAAGCAGGCTGAGATAACCAAGGTCATAAATCAAATCGATGCGGAACAGAGTTCTCTTCAAAAGGATAAAAACGCCCTGCAAAAAGAAATAAACGAAACCAGGGCAAAGCAAAGGGCATATGAAGATAGCCTGCGCAGAAGCAGTACCAATTATCAAACCTTTATAAACCATAACACGGGCTTCCAGTGGCCGGTTAACGGATTCAGAAACATTTCGGCAGGCTTCCAGAGTAACGATTCGGTTCATAGGGGACATCATAACGGCATAGATATTTCGGGTGGCGGAATTCAGGGTCAGCCGATAAGAGCGATAGCCGACGGTGTTGTTGAACTTGTTTCAAACAGTTGCTCGCATAACTATAAAAAATACGGAAACTGTTGCGGAAACGGCTATGGTAACTATTGCGTTATCAACCACGGTACAATTAAGGGAGCAAACTATTCGGCATACTATGCCCACGCCCAGAAGATTATCGTTTCCCCGGGACAAAAGGTTACGCAGGGTCAGGTTATCGGCTATGTCGGTACAACCGGATGGTCAACCGGATATCATCTTCATCTCGGAATTTTAAGAAACGGGTCATGGATAAATCCCATGAGTTGTTTCTGAGATTTATGAAACAAAAAATAATCAGAATAGCATCTGTTATTATGCTCTTGGCGGTTATGACGGCGGTATTCTTCTTTTCCGCCGAACCCGCCGACCGTTCGCAGGAGACAAGCGACGGCTTTATATTTAAAGTTGTTTCGGTGTTCTATCCGAAGGTAAAAACAATGACAGAAAAGCAGTGGAATGATTTTTTGGAGAAAGTATCAAACCCTGTGAGAAAACTCGCCCATTTTTCAATTTACGGACTAATGGGCGTTTTCTCGATTTTGTCAATAATATCTTATAGGCATCCTAAATACGGGATAAGATGTATTTTTGCGTGGCTTGTGTGCATACTTTATGCCGTAAGCGATGAAATACATCAATTCTTCAGTGCCGGGCGAAGTTGTGAATTCCGTGATATGCTGATTGACAGCTCAGGCGCCCTTCTCGGAATTGTTGTTATGACCGGAATTTGTATAATAGTAAGGAAAAGAGTTGAGAAGCGTGAAAACCGACGGTAAAAACGAAATGATTACTAACAGCCATTTTAAACTGTTTCTTGTAATTGCCGCGTCAATACTTTTTTTCTTTGCGGTATACCGTGTTGACCTTTTGTTTGTGGCAATCGGTAAAATGATTTCAGTTTTAGAACCGATTATTTACGGGCTTGTAATTGCTTATTTGCTTAACCCTCTTGTTGACATTTTTTCAAAGAAAGTCTTTTCAAGGTTATTCAAAAACAATATAAGCAAAAGGCGGGAAAAACTGGTCAATTTCCTGTCGGTGTTTTTGTCGGTTGTGATTTTTTGCTTTATAATATGGGGAATAGTCATTATGATTATCCCCGGTATTATCGATGGTATCGGAACTCTTTCGGCTACCGTCCCCAAAAGAATTATGGAGCTTATTCAAAAGGGTGATAAATACCTTGACAAAAATGATACAACGCGGCTTATAGCACAAAAGGCTACCGAATATGTTCAAAAGTGGGTAAAAACCGATTTATCGTCTTTTGTGCTTAAATCGGTCGATTATATCTTTTTCGGTGTTTTGGGCGTTGTCAGTTTTCTTAAAAATTTTGCAATCGGGCTTCTTGTTTCGATTTATATTCTTTATAATAAGCGTCGGTTCGGCAATCAGTCGAGAAAAATCCTTTGCGCCGTATTTAAACAAAAAACGGTCGACGGTATTATTTTTGTTTGCAAAAAAAGCAATGCGGTTTTCAGCGGATTTATCTACGGCAAAATTTTAGATTCGCTGATTGTCGGTGCAATTTGCCTTGTCGGCATAACAATATTGGATATGCCGTACAGAATTCTTGTTGCGACCATTATCTGTGTTACAAATATTATCCCCATATTCGGCCCCTATATAGGCGCCGTTCCGTGCACTCTGCTTATCGGGTTGTCGGACCCGTGGAAGGGACTTTATTTTGTCATTTTCATAATTTTGCTTCAAACCCTTGACGGCAATGTTATAGGCCCGAAAATATTAGGCGGAAAAACGGGAATAGAATCGTTTTGGGTAATATTTGCCCTTCTTATCGGCGGAGGACTGTTCGGGGTGCTCGGAATGATTTTGGGCGTACCGATGTTCGCGGTAATTTATTATTTTGCCTCAATGCTGATTAACCGCCTTCTTGCAAAAAAGAATATGTCGACGAATAGCGAAGACTATGCAACAGATAATTTCAACATATCTGATAACGAGGTGATTTCAGATGAAAAAGAGTGAACTTTTAAAACAGAATTCCGAGCTTTATCATCAACTCGACGAGGCGCTGAAGAAGTTGAATGAGCTTGAGAAAAAGTTTGAAACGGTAAATAAAGAATTAGAAGCGGAAAAAAGCGCCAATGAGCAACTCAGAACAAAAACAGACGCTCTTTCGGCGATTGAGCCTGAGCAGTCGGAAAAGGCTGTCTCGACTGACGGCGCTGAAACTGCTCCTGTTTTTTTCAATCCCGAAAGCCCGAAAGCGCCCGAAGGGTTCGGGCTTTTTGAAAAAGAGGATAATGCTCCCCAAATAACGCTTGAAGATGATCTTCAATATGCCGCCGATGTAATAGGTCAACTTGTAATTGAATCGGCGAAATGCAGCAACACTTTAACCGAAGGCGGCAACACAAAGTATATTGAGCTTGTAAATTTGATACTCGGCAAAACCGAGGTTTCAAAGGCGGAAATTCTCGGCATTGCAAAGCAGGATTTGCCGATTGAAGTAAAAAAACAGAAAATTGATGGTGTAAAAGCCGCAACCTTGGAATACTTCGAGAGCGTTATGGCTCAAAGATAAGTATTCGCGCTGAAAATCAAAAAAATAACCCTGCAGGTTAAATCTTACCTGCGGGGTTATTTATTATATGTCTTAAATTATTTTAAAAGCGGTTTTATGAACGGCTCCAAACGGTTGGCAAATTTGAAAAAGCCGAGATCGTTCGGATGGGTTCCGTCAACCGTACAGGCGTCCCAATCCTCGCCGGCAAAAATATCGGCACCGTCTAAGAAGTAAATGTTTTTATCGCCGCTTTGAATTGCTTTTTCGTATGTCTCCTTTATAATTCCGGTACGGGTTTTGAAATCGCCCCAGGTATCAGAAAAAGTATAATACTTCCCGTAAACGGCAGACGGAATGGAAACAAGTATTATCGGCAAATCGGGGTTTTTGTCCCTTACCGTTTTATAGAAATGGTAATGGGTTTTTCTAAGATGCTCGGCGGTCGGGGCGTTGGCGTCATAATCCATAACAAAAACACTCATATCAAGCCCCGCGATATACTCTGCCATTTCAGGCTCACCTTTACCCGAGCCTGAAAACCCGAGGTTAATAAAGTCAAAATCAAGCCTTCTTGATAAAAATCCCTGATAACTGTTGCCGGGACGCGACGCGCATCCGCCCTGGGTTATCGAACTGCCGTAGAAGACAACGGGTGTTTTATGCTTATACGGTTGCGGCGCTTCTAAAACGGCGTCTTTTTTAAGCCCGATATAAAGTTTTTTAACATCGTGGTAAAGAGGAAAGTTTATGGTATAATCGGTGAAATCGCCGTGGGTTTTAGTTCCCGAGGAGTAACCCTCTTTAAAACCAACCGGGGGAACAAAAGTTTTAAAATAAACCTCTTTTCCGTTTTCGGCTCTGTAAATGTCAAACCCCGCATAACCTGTAACCGGCATATGCGGCATAGGCCAGCATCCGCTCATAACCGCGCTTATTGCAATAAAGGTCGAGTCAGTTTTAAATCGCACCCTTCCGCCGGCGGTGTTCGAGTTAAGTTCGGCAACGCCTTCCGATACGCTTTTTGCTATATCTTCGGGCATACGCAGGAATTTATTTTCGGTCTCGTCATAGAATACGCCGTGAAGGGAAAAGGGCGCTTTTGACGCGTCGTACCAGACTATATCCGGCTCGGTAATATTTGTATTAACAATAAAGTTTTGGTCAATTTTTTCGATATTCAATTATATCACCACTTTTATCATAACCCTTATATCAGAGTAAATTTGCGGTTACGGAATGCGACCAGCTGTTGAATTCGAGATGGGTGCCGTTCTCACGGTTTCTTATGTCGAGAGGCTCATCCTCCAACTCTTCAATTCGGGATAGTTCGCCGTTTATAAAGCGCAACAGCATATCTTTGCAATGGGTCATACGCTTTATATTTCCGCCTATTCTTATATCCTGAACATCGAATCCGTGCGGCTTGTTTTCTATCATCCACTGTTTTTCATAAAGTTCATAAAATTTTTCGGTAAGCGATATAACATCCTCATATTCTTTAACAAGGCGTTTGAGGGCGGAAATATCGTTTTCTTTGTATGCTTTTCGGGTATTTATTCCTAAATTGCATTTCTTTTCGAGTACTCTGCAAAGCGCCGCTTCGGCTTCAAAAAGATAGGAATATTCATTTGCGGGCACACCTTCGAGTACCTTGGCCATTTTGCCGAAATCAGCCCCGTCGTTTTCCGCGATGTTGCGGTCAAAAAGCCCCATAAAACAGTCGTTATAGAAAAGATATTTATCACTGTTTACTATTGCTTCGCTTCCGTTAGGGGTAAGGGGAAGATCGAGCGCCGTAAATTCGTCAAAACCTATCTTGTATTTTTCGGCAAATTTTTGTTTTATAAGATTAATATCGTCGTTGCCTTTTATAAGTTCGCTTGCGTAGAAAAGTGAGGGTAATACGGAGAATTTAGAACATTCCGCGCCGTTATCACCCCACATTGTAAGAAATATGTTTTCAATTCCGTGTTCAAAGCAGGATGTGAGCGCCGCCTTTGTCGTTTGCATACTGAATTTGTTGTGGGGAGCAAAACCCGACCATGTCCAAAGCCCGCCCGCGAACCAGATATTATCCTTAACGGCGGAATGAGCCTTTATGCGCTTATCGTAATCGGTTTTTTCCTTCGAATAATAATCCCAGTAAACAAGGTCAACATTATCGGGTATCATTTTTTTGACGCTGTCGGGTATCTCAATGTTTTCGTTGCCGTAATAGTCGTTGCCCAAAAGGCGGAAAAACATATCGCCCCACATAAGAAGTTTAAAATCATATTTTTTTGCAAGTTCGGATACCCTGTTTAAATGTTTTAGAAGAATTTCAAATCTGTCTTGCGCGCCATGCCTGTCAAAATATCGCCCTCTGCCGAGCATGTGCGCCTCGTCCATTCCGATATTTACGGTTTTCGTTGAATAGGAGCGGCTTATCGCCTCAAACATATGGTCGATGAGTTTGTATGTGTTTTCGTCATCGCAGAGCAGAATATCGTTGCAATCGCACATTTTTTGATAAACGCTCCAATGAAAAATGGCGTTGAGGTGGGCAAGGGTCTGAACGCAAGGCATCAGTTCCACACCCTTTGTTTTCGCATAATTATCCATATCCTTAATTTCTTCTACGCTGTAGCGCCCTCTGAATTTTCCGAAATAGGGCTGATGCTCAACCTCATATGTATCCTCTGTGTAGAGCATAAGACAGTTAAAACCCAAATCGGAGACAATATCAATGTATTTTTTAACCGTTTCGGGTTTTAATACGGCGTTTCTTGAACAGTCAAGCATTACGCCCGATTTTTTTAATCTTGCTTTGTTAATCATATAATTTCTCCTAAACTCTTTTATTATTCTTCAAAGCAGTTGTATTGCTCTAAAACATATTTTCCCATATCGTATTTTATGTTTTCAAAGCGTTTTGCAAATTCAACCGGGTATATGGCAAGCCGGGTATCTTTTTCGTATTTTCTGCGCCTCCATGTGTTCAGCATGCCGTCGGCTTCAAAGGTGAAATAGCCGTTAAAACCGATGTCTAAAAGCCCGTTCATAACCGAATCCATATTAACAGTGCCCGTAAAAGGCATAACATGGTCGTCCGAAAGCCCGAAGTTACCCTGAATGTGCAGAGCAGCGACATGGCTGCCGAGAAGCGCCAGCGCCTTATGTTGGGGCAGTTCCTGCATATTGCCGTGCCCGATATCCCAGCAGGCTTTAAGAAGGGGATGGTTGATGTATTCAACGAGTTCTTTCAGGTCCTCGGCGCAGTCAACCCAATAGCAACCGTTGTCGGTCATTTTATCAAAATTTTCTGTAAGTATATTTATATTGCATTTTTCCGCGGTTTTGAGCAATTCTTCATAAAACTTTTTGTTGCGCTTAAAGGTTTCTTCCTTTGAAAGCCCTTTAAGGTAACCGGAATGAACGACAATGTTCGGGATGCCGAGCCATGAAGCGGTTTCAATGCTTTGCTTTGTCGCCTCAATGAAATCTTCGCTTCCCTCGGCAAGAGGTCTTCCGAGAGGGGAGTGGGACTGGACAAATTTAAACCCCGAAGTATCAGCCATTTTGAGGAGTTTTTCGGCAAACGCCTTCGGGTTTTCGCCCAAAAGACCGGTTTTAGTCCGAAAATCATAAGTGAAACTGTAATCGATGTACTTAAATCCCGCTTCCGTTACGGCGTCGATACTTTCTTCAACATTAAGCCCGAAATGGAAAAAATCGCCGGTCGTTGTTGCTAATTTCATATTTTCACGGCTCCTTTTTTCGGTTCATTTTACTTTCGTTATATCTGATGAGATTATATCAAATCACTTCGGATAAATCAAGGAATTTATAGCTATAGATTAATATTTGCAAAAAATGTAGCAACCTTTTATCAGTTTGTCAAGATGGGCATTATAAACCGCCTACTTTATAGCCCGCCGTCGCCTACCATAAATAAGCTTCACCCTATCCATGGTAGAGATTATACCTTTGATGGTTCAAGTGATTTCAGCAAACCGCGAACAGCGAAAATTTGCAGATTGGCGATTAAAGACGGCAAAATTTTTGCCGAGCAACAGAAGTCAAGACCTCCGCCTAAGCCGGAGGTCTTGATTACTGTTAATTTAAACACAATTGCACCGATTTCAGAATTGTTGAAGATTTATGCCAAAACGGATGCGAAATCCATGCTTAATTCCTATCAGGTTTTAACAGTTTCTTTAAACTGTTGTGGTGTTATGTTGAGATGTTTTTTATATAATCTGTAAAAATTTGAATAGTTATTAAATCCTACAAAGTAGCATGCCTCTTTGATTGTGTAATTTGCTCTGATAAGATTATTGCATTCGTAAAGTCTTCTTATAATCAGGTAATCGTTGGGCGATATACCTACATTTTGTTTAAAAAGGTGAGCAATATAGTACTTTGAAAAATGAAATTTTTCTGATAAAAACTCCAAAGTTATATTTTCCGTATAATGTTTGTTAATATATTCTATCATGAGGTTTACTGTTTTATTTGCAGAAACAGGTTGGTTTGATATGTTGGTTTTTTTTATAAGTTTTGACAATTCCGACAGCAATTCAACCGTTTTGCATGTGATAAGTATTTGAGCTTCGAAAATGTCTTTTTGGGCGAGTGAAAGACAGTAGTTTACGATTTGGTCAAGGCCTATAGCCATGACCTTTTCTTTTGGTATAAGATTTCCTATTCCTTTTGGCTTTTTTGACAGGGTATCAAAAAATGTATTTCTGTCGCCGCCGAACGGATAAAGCAGGGTATCTTTAATGTGAAAAACTATTTTTTCAAAATACGAGTTATCTTTTCTCGTGGATACATGAAGTTCATCGGGATTTAGTATTATCATATCGCCATCGCTTATATGGTAATGATTTCCTTCAATGTGTATATCAGACTCTCCGACACGGTAAAATTCTAATATCAGGTCCTTATCATAATGCAGATAGTTGATAGTAGAACTTTTTTCAAAAAGGCCGTGTGAATAGTGAATATCAATATATGGATTTGGACAGTAACAATCTCTGGTATACATTTTTATCACCTCATAGCAATATTGTACATCATTTTCGCAAAAAACACAATATGATATTTAAAAATGTTGTAATATAATGTGGTTGATTAGTAATGGGAGGAATGACAGATGAAAGACTGCAATTATGATATTGTTGTTGTCGGTGGTGGTCCTGCGGGTTTGGCGGCGGCAATATCCGCAAAGAAAAATGGTGCAGAAAAGGTTGTTGTTATAGAACGGGAAAACCGTTTGGGGGGAATACTAAAACAGTGTATCCATGCGGGTTTCGGACTTCAGTATTTCGGAGAAGAACTTACGGGACCTGAATATGCTGAAAGGTTTTCGGTTCTTGCAAAGGAAAACGGAATAGACTTTTTACTTAATACTACCGCTATTGAAATTAACGAAAAAACTCTTATTTGCGTAAATACAGACGGGGTTATAAATATCAGTTTCGGGGCGCTTGTTCTTGCAATGGGTTGTAGGGAACGTACCCGCGCAAATCTTATGATACCCGGTAGTCGTCCTGCAGGCATATATACCGCAGGAACAGCACAAAAGCTTATAAATATTTACGGTCATAGAATAGGAAAAGAAGTTGTTATTCTCGGAAGCGGAGATATTGGAATGATAATGGCAAGGCGCCTGTCGTTAGGTGGTGCAAAGGTTAAGGCTGTAATTGAAATCATGCCGTATCTTGCAGGACTTGTCCGCAATAAAATTCAATGTCTTGACGATTTTGATATACCGCTTATGTTATCTCATACTGTTGTTGATATAAACGGAATTGACCGTGTAGAGAGCGTTACGGTAGCTCCTGTGGACGAAAATCGCCGTCCGGTTATGGAAAAGGTTGAAACAATTTCCTGTGATACTTTACTTTTATCCGTCGGTCTTATTCCCGAAAATGAACTTACTCGTTCAGCCGATGTAACTCTTTCGGGAATAACCAAAGGCGCTGTTGTAAATCAGTTTAAGCAGACCGATAAGCCGTATATTTTTGCCTGCGGAAATGTATTGCATGTTAACGACCTTGTTGACCATGTAAGTCACGAAAGTGAAGACGCCGGAAAGTTTGCAGCACTATATGCTTTAGGAAAACTTGAGCAGAACAATGAAATTCCCGTTACACCCGGAGACGGTGTAAGGTATGTGTGTCCTCAAAGAATCGCATGCGAAAATGCCGATGTTGACCTGTATTTCCGTACCTTAATTCCCGGTAGGCAGACAACACTTACGGTTTTAGATGACAGTGGTATACTTATAACAAAAAAACTTATTCGAACGACACCGGGTACGATAGAAAAACTAACAATACCCGCAGATAAGGTTAAGAAGATTAAAGGAAAAATTGTGGTTTGTGCCGAACACAAGGAGGTTTGTATATGAAAAGGACAGTAACCTGCACAGTATGCCCGAATGGCTGTGAAATAGGGATTGAGTATAACACAAAAGAGGATGCCGTACTAAACGGATACGGTTGCAAAAGAGGTGTTTCATACGCTCTTGACGAATGTTTTGAGCCAAAGCGCACTTTTACATCTTCGGTTAAAATTTCCGGTTCAGACAGAAGGGTTTTGCCGGTTCGCACTACCAAGCCGATACCGAAGAGTATTTTAATGAAAGCCGCTAAAGAGGTTGAAGGTATTTCGCTTAAAGCTCCCATAAAATGCGGAGAAGTTATTGAAAATGATTTTTTAAACACAAAGGCAAAACTTATTGCTACGATGACACTTGAAGGGGAGAACGCGTGATGATTAAAACAGACGTACTTATTATAGGTGCAGGCGCTGTAGGTTGCGCACTTGCAAGAGAACTTTCAAAATACGATATAAATGTAACAGTGTGCGATAAAAACGATGATGTCGGCGGTGATGCTTCAAAATCAAACAGTGGACTTTTTTCGACAAGTGCAACTATGCCGGTAGGCACGCTTGAATGTAAACTCCGCACTATTGCCCATAGTATGATGATGAATATTTGTAAGGATTTGGACGTCCCGGTCATTGAATGCGGAAGCATAGCGCCTATACTGTATCCCGACCAACTTGAAACGGCAAAAGGACTTACAGAAAAGGCATTCTTAAACGGTGTTTATGATTATGAGATTTTGCCGGCGAAAGATATTCTCGAAATGGAGCCGACCTTAAATCCGGAAATTTTGGGCGGTATTTACAGCCCTCGGGATAAACAGGCAAATCAGTTTATTTTGGTTTCCGCCATGGCTGAAAATGCGGCTGAAAACGGTGTTCAGTTCATACTTGACTGTAAAGTTATGGGAATGGATGTTTCAAACGGAAAAATCCATAAAGTACATACCTCAAAAGATGATATTGAGGCAAAATGGGTAATAAATGCCGCGGGACTTTATTGTGACGAAATATCTAAAATGGTTGACGAATGTGACTTTACCGTGCATCCGCGAAAAGGCGAGTTTTATGTGTTCTCGCACGATACTCCCGTAAAGGTTTCGCATATTATATCTTCTGTGCCAAGTCCTAAAACAAGGGGCGTCCTTGTTATACCGACGGTTGATAACAATATGCTTGTAGGGCCTACTGCTGACGATGTTGAAGACAAAACTGATAAAAAAACAACTTCGGAAGGATTGGCAAGTATAAAAGCCCAAGCACTTAAAATGGTGCCGGGGTTGCATTTTGAAGATACCATCACACAATTTGTCGGAGTTCGTCCGGCAAGAATTCCGGAAGGATATGATATTCGTTTCTCGGAGAAGGTAAAAGGTTTTATAGGTATATCCGGTGTTCGTTCTACCGGTCTTACGGCAAGCGTAGGTATTGCAGGATATGTTGTTCATGGAATGAAAGAAGCAGGACTTGAACTCAATCGCAAGGTTGGCTGGAAACGTACAAGAAAGGGTATAATACGCTTTGCCGATAAAACAAACGAAGAAAAAGATGCGCTTATTAAGAACGATCCGTTATACGGAAAGATAGTCTGCCGTTGTGAGCAGGTAACCGAAAGCGAGATTTTACAGGCAATACACCGCCCCGTAGGCGCAAAAACATTAGATGCAGTTAAACGCCGTGTTCGTGCCGGTATGGGGCGCTGTCAGAGTGGCTTTTGCAGTCCAATAGTTATTGAGATTATCGCGAGGGAGCTTGGAATTCCTGAAGAAGATGTAAGAAAACGTGGCGAGAAGGCGTTTATGCTTGACAAACAGTGAAAAATGCTATCGTAGATTTTCTACGATAGCATTTTTCTGTTCGTATCAGAATTCCGAAAAATCCTTTTTGTTCTGACTGATTTGATTGAGAATACTTTCCATTGTTATTATACGCAGATTATTCCTTTTCTATCGTATAACGAAGCGAGTTAGAATCTCCGTATAAAATCGGTACGGAAACCCCTGCGAACATCGCGCCGCTCCTCTAAACGATTTATCAAATTCCTTAATATAACAAACTGTTTCCGGGTCAAGAGCCCGCAAGGATAAAATATTGTAATTCAAATGAAAAAAGCCCTCGGCGCAAAAGCACCGAGAACTTTTTTGGTCCGAGTGACAAGACTTGCCCGGCGAAACTGTTTTGCCGGCACGAACGCGGGCTTTGCAACCGTCCACCGGAAGGTCGCAATTTTGCTGTCGCAAAACCGCCCTTTTCAAGTCTTGTCATACACTGCAAGCAACAAGAAATCCCGCCTCACCGCAAAAGCGGTAAAGCGGGATTTGGTCCGAGTGACAAGACCCCGACTTGCGGCCTCTTTCGTCTGCTTCGCATACTATCGGCTCGACGACCGCAAAGGTTCCCTTTGCAGTACCCGTCTGCGCCCCTTTTTGCTGAAAAAATGCCATTCAGGCATTTTTCCTTAACGCAAAAACCCTTCCGGGTCAAGAGCCCGCAAGGATAAAACATTGTGATTCGAATGAAAAAAGCCCTCGGTGCAAAAGCACCGAGAACTTTTTTGGTCCGAGTGACAAGACTTGAACTTGCGGCCTCTTGACCCCCAGTCAAGCGCGCTACCAGCTGCGCCACACCCGGAAATGTGAAGATATGCCGAAAAGCGCATATCTTATATGCGAAAATTAATCTTCAAAGCCGGAATTTACGAGATTTACAAGGCCTTCGAGCGCCTCTTTTTCGTCGCTTCCGTCAACAATGATCTTGATTGTGGTACCGCCGACGATACCAAGAGAAAGAACGCCTAAAAGGCTCTTTGCATTGACCTTGCGCTCATCCTTTTCAACCCAGATAGAAGACTTGAATTCGTTTGCTTTCTGAATAAAAAAGGTTGCGGGGCGAGCATGTAAGCCTACCTGATTTTTTATGGTAACTTCTTTAACGCACATAAAAATTCTCCTTCAAAGACACCGCGAAGATTTTACATTTATCATTATACCACAATAAATGAAATCGTCAATATTTTGTGAAAAAGTTCTAAAATTTTTCCAACAATTGACTGCTTGATAGGGTCGTATTTGGTCAAAATTACGAATATGAATGCCGTTAGCCGTCAAGAAGCTTTATGTCGTTTTTATCGAGTTTGATTTTTTCGAACATTTCGGGTCGGCGTTGTTTTGTTATAATAAGAGACTGTTTGCGCTTCCATTTTGCAATTTCGGCGTGATTGCCCGAAAGAAGCGTTTCGGGTACGGTTTTTTCGTGCCAAACGGCAGGCCGTGTATACTGCGGATGCTCGAGAAGACCTGCGAAATGGCTTTCTTCCTCAAAGCAGAGGTCGTCTGATAAAACACCCGGTAACATCCGGCAGACAGCGTCGGCAAGGCACAGCGCAGGGAGTTCACCCCCGGTCAGGACATAATCGCCGATGGACACTTCCTCGTCGACTATTTCCTCTATAACGCGCTCGTCAATGCCCTCGTAATGACCGCATAGAAGCACTATCCTATCGAGTTTTGAAAGTTCAACGACCCTTTGCTGCGTAAGTGTTTTACCTTTTGGGGACATATAGATAAGATGAGGCTTGGGCTCGTTTTCCGAAAAGAGACTTTTATAACAGTTATAAATCGGGTCTGCCGCCATAATCATACCCATGCCGCCGCCGTAGGGCATATCATCGACCTTGTTATGTTTATTGCCGGCAAAGTCGCGAATGTTTGTGCAAACGATTTCGACCTTTCCCGATTTTCTTGCTCTTCCGATAATGCTTTCCGACATAACGGTATCACACATTTCGGGGAAGAGGGTCATAATATCAATTCTCATCAAAAATACCCTCCATCGGGTTTATCACAATCTTTCCGTTTTCAATATCCACCGATACAACAACACTTTCGATTGCGGGAATAAGATATTCCTTTTCGCCCCTTTTAATATGCCAGACATCATTAGCGCCCGTTTTTGAAACATCGCTTAAAACGCCCAAAAGTTCGCCCGATTTTTGGTCGAAAACCTTTGATGAAAGCAGTTCTTCAATAAAGTATCTGCCTTCGGGGATGTCGGCATCGCTCCGTCTGACCCGTAAAACCTTGTTTCGCAGTTTCTCGGCGTCCTCGATGGAATTTACATTTTCGAACAGAATTATTGCGATATTGCCGTGTGGCTTTACCGAAATAATATTAAGAGGGGAGTTATCGGGTAAAAAAACGGTTTTGATATTTGCCAAAAAGTCGGCGTCATCCGACCACGGTTGAAAGCGCACGGCGCCTTTTATTCCGTGGGTGCCGACAATTTTTCCCGCTTCCAGAAATTGCTTTATCAAGATATAACCCCCTCAGATAAACCGATACCCCCAAAGATAGGGGGTAAAAACGGTTTTCGTGAAAATACGAACGGTATTTAATTAGTCGATTTCAACCATTACCTTCTGTTCGTTGCGGGAAGCGGCGGCGCGCATAACGGTGCGGATAGCCTTGGCAATTCTGCCTTCTTTTCCGATAACGCGGCCCATATCGCCCTCGGCAACATTAAGATGATAAACGGTGATGCCTTCTTCGTTCGGCTCGTCAACGGTAACATTAACGGCTGACGGATCTTCAACTAAACCCTGTGCGATTGTAACTAATAATTCTTTCATGATAAAATTCTCCTCAAATGATTATTCAATAATTCCGTTTTTCTTAAGCAAAGCCTTGACCGTGTCGGTGGGTTGAGCACCGTTTTTTATCCACTGCTTTGCCTTGTCGCCGTCGATGTTAACCGCGGCGGGGTCCTTTGTCGGGTCATATGTTCCGATTTCTTCGATGAAACGACCGTTGCGTGGATATCTTGAATCGGCAACAACAACGCGATAGAAGGGGGCTTTTTTTGCGCCTAAACGGCGAAGTCTGATTTTAACCGCCATACCTTAATACACCTCCAAAACAAAAATCATATTTAAAAGGAATTTAAATCCTTATAAACCGAAATCCTGCGGATTAAATCCGTTCATACCGCGCATCATTTTGCGCTTTCCGTGTTTTCCGCCCATCTGTTTGAACATTTTTTTCATTTGTTCGTATTGCTTTAAAAGGCGGTTTACTTCCTCTACCGTAAGCCCGCAGCCGGCGGCAATACGGCGTTTTCTTGAAGCATTTATAATATCGGGTTTTGAGCGTTCCTTTTTGGTCATTGATTTGATAATCGCCTCAACCCGAAGCATTTGGCGGTCGTCAATATCCACATCTTTAAGCTGTTTGCCAACGCCCGGTATCATTGAAAGAAGATTTTTAAGATTACCCATCTTTTTTATCTGTCCGAACTGTTCGAGCAAATCGTTCATATCGAATTTATTTTGTTCAAGGCGACGGGCTGCCTCTTCGGCTTTTTTCTCATCAAGCTCGGTTTCGACCTTTTCGATAAGCGAGAGCATATCGCCCATCCCTAAGATTCGGGTTGCCATACGGTCGGGGTGGAATTCCTCTAACGCATCGAGCTTTTCACCTACGCCGGCAAACATAATCGGCTTTCCGGTAACCGCTTTTACCGAGAGGGCGGCACCGCCACGAGTATCGCCGTCAAGTTTTGTGAGGATAATGCCGTCGATTTCAAGTATATCGTTAAAGGCTTTGGCAACATTAACGGCATCCTGGCCGACCATTGAGTCAACAACCAGTAAAATATTGTCTATCTCTGCCGCTTTTGTAATTCTTATCAACTCATCCATTAACTCCGAATCGACATGAAGACGACCGGCAGTATCAAGAATGACATAGTCGTGCCCGTAATCCCTTGCATATGAAATTGCTTCAACAATGGTTTTTTCGGGCTTTTGTGTACCCTTTTCGAAAACGGGAACACCTACTTGGCTGCCGACTACTTTTAACTGGTCAATGGCGGCAGGGCGGTAGATATCTCCCGCGACAAGCATGGGTCGATGTCCCTTCGTTTTAAGAAATTTAGCAAGCTTGGCGCAGTGGGTCGTTTTACCCGAGCCTTGAAGACCGCACATCATTATAACGGTAGGTATTCTCGAAGCGGTTTTTAGGCGCGCCTGCTCGTTGCCCATTAAAGCGGTCAATTCCTCACGGACGATTTTAATGACCGTTTGGGCGGCGGTAAGACTCTCCATTATGTTTTCGCCGATGCATTTTTCGGTAACCTTGTTGGTGAAGTCCTTCGCTACTTTATAGTTAACATCGGCTTCTAAAAGGGCAAGGCGAACCTCACGCATAGCCTCTTTAACATCGGATTCACTGAGCCTTCCGCGGTTGCGGAGTTTTCTGAAAACTCCGGTTAGCTTGTCCGTTAAATTATCAAATGCCATAGGTCCACCTCCTCATAGAATTCAAAGAAAAATCAGATATCGTCGATGATATCAAGCATTTTCCGAAGGGCGGTTTTATCGCCCGATTTTACCTTTTCGCTGAGGGCTTTAAGGGATAAAAACTTATCAAGATACCCGTACTTTTTTTCAAGTCCGTTAAGTTTTGCCGAGGCGCGCTTTATCAGGTCAAGCACCGCCTGACGGGTGATGTTTTCGTTTTCGGCTATCTCGGCAAGGGACAAGTCCTCGTCATAATAAGCCGAAACGATGCGCCTTTGCTTATCGCTCAAAAATTCGCCGTAAACATCGTTAAGCGAGCCGAGCAACAGGTTCTTTTCAGCCATAAAACCAAATCCTCTGTAAAGTTTTTTTCTTTACACCTACGGTAGTATAGCATAAATATGTTCCGTTGTCAAGTTTTTTCCCGAAAATGCCTTGACGACAGTTAGTAAAGGTCTGCAATCTAATATATTTTCGGCATTTTTTACGGCAATTTTTGTTGACATAATTCTCCGTATTTCATTATTTATGCATAAAATGATTTTCACTTTATCCACAGAGTTATCCACCGTTTTTTGGAAAAATATGGGAATATCCGTATTTTTTTGAAACAAAGTGTTAAGCATACGGTGGAAAAAGTGGATAACTGTTAGGTTGCGGCGGTTTACATAACAACAAAATATGCATACATTTTTCGGCAAAAATTTACAAAATTGTAACTTGAATTTCCATATTTGGACAATAAGCCCTAAAAATAACGAATTCAGACTTTTATAAGGCTTTTTGTACTTATAAACGGTTTTACAAAAGTATGTAAACGAGCGCGATAAGGGTAAGTTTGTCGGCATTCTCGCAAACAAGCAAAAGGAGAAGCCCTAAAATAAGTCCCAAATCTTTATCGTTTTTAAGACGCTCAAGAAAGGGGAAACCGCCGTTTTCGAGGTTAAACGGAAGCGAAAAATTAAAGCCTTCTTTTTCGCTTTGCTTTTTATCTCTGTCATTAAACAGTTTTACAAAATCCGGGGCGTGAACGCCGTTTTGGTTGGAAAAACTATTTCCTTTATATGACATCATCCGTTCGATTGCGTCCTGTTTTTGCCTTAGAAAATCGGTATCGTTCAAATTATTCCCTCCTAAAAAAGGTTTAATATCCCGCTTTCTTTAAGCAGAGGCAGCATATCTATAAGTTTTAAAAGTTTTATTGCGGTATCCACCTTTTTTTGTTTTTCGGGCGAAAGATTGGGGCGAAGAGCGGACAGAAGTGCCGTCCGCTTATCGTCCGGACGAGTTTTAAGCCGGGTGAAAATTCCGAGGATTTTTTGCGCCTCATCACCGCTTATTCCGAGAACGTCCGAATTATTGCTATCTTCCTCTTTTTCGGAGGAGAGCAGATTTTCGGCAAGAGCCTTAAATTGATTAAGGCTCTTTTCGTCCGATAATATTTCGTTAAGTTTCGCGCTTAAATCATCCATTGTTTTTACCGCCGAGCAGTTTCATAAGTTTCTTTGCGGCGTCGCTGTTTAAAAATTCCTCTCTTTTTTCTTTGCTTGAAAGAATATCTTTAACGCGTTTCGCGTCCTTTTCGGGCAGACGGTCAAGGAGCGCGGAAACATCGCCGCTTTTTGCCTTGCGGATATCATCGTCGTTTAATGCTCCGCCCGCAATCTTGTTTATATTATTATAAAAATTATTGTTGTTTTTCACATTAATTCCCCCTATAATATATATATGATAAAAATCACAATTTGTAGAAGGTGAATTTTTGCGGCTTCTTGTTTTATCCGATTCGCACGGCAAAAGCGAAAGATTAGAGGAAATAATCCGTAAGGAAACGGACGCTTTGCATATTTTCTTTTTAGGAGACCTTGTAAGGGATATCGAAAATCTTGTTTTTCTTTTCCCCGACAGAACCTTTCATATCGTTGCCGGCAACTGCGATTATTTTGCAACCGAAAAATCCGTTGACACGGTGAAACTTGCGGGCAAAAAAATTCTTTTTACCCACGGCCATAATTTCAGGGTAAAGTATGGCTCTGCCGAATACCTTGAAAGTTTTGCAAGACAAAACGGATGCGATATTGCCCTCTACGGGCATACCCATATCCCCGATATTGATATAAGGGGAGGCATTTTTCTTGTAAACCCCGGCTCGGTGGGGCATTCGCGAAGCGGACCCGAAACATACGCCGTTATCGATATCACGGGTGATAAAATCATTCCCAAGACCATAAAAATCTGAGGGGTAATATGAGAAAACTGAGTACCATAAAAAACTTTCTTTTTCCGAAAATGAAGGACGGAACAAAACCTAAGGCAATACTTATGCTTTACGGTTTTTTCGGCAACAATTTAGGCGATGATATTTTTATGGATATTCTTTTGAAAAGATATCCGGACACGCTTTTTTATGTGCTGTTTACCGCTGAATACGAGCGGTTTTTCGAAAAATACAATAATGTTCGTTATTATTCGTATTCGCGCCCGTTAGTAGATAAAATAAACCGTTTCGGCCGTAAACACGAAAACGATATGCTTTTTGAGGAAATTTTGCTTAAAAGGAGCGACGGGGCGGTACACATCGGCGGTTCTGTTTACCAGCAGATAGGCAACTGGGAAAACGATTTATCGGTGCGAAAAAGAAGGCATATTTACGCCAAACACTTTTTCGGTATTACCAATAACTTCGGTCCCTTCTTTTCTGAGGACTATAAACTGTTCTGGAAAGAGCAGTTTAAAAAATTCGACTCGGTAACATTCAGAGATATGTATTCCTACAATTCCTTTAAGGAACTTTCAAATGTTTCCTACGCGCCCGACCTGCTGTTTTCGCTTGAAAAACCCGAGGTTGAACAAAAAAAGAATTCGGTTGCGATTTCGGTTATAAACCCTCGCGAGGAATTCAGAAAAATCGATAAAAAACTTGCCGATAACTATATAGCCGCCCTTTCAAATCTTACGGCACTTCTTGTAAAAGACGGATATTCGGTAAAACTTCTCGGGTTTTGCAACCTTGAAAACGATACGGCAACAATAAATGAAATTGCAAATTCGCTTGAAGATAATTTAAAGAAAAATGTTGAAGTAATCCCGTATAATAACGATTTTTCGAACACGGTAGAGCATATTGCATCATCCGAATATATCGTTGCGACCCGTTTTCACGCAAGCGTTCTCGGCTTTGCTTTTTCGAAAAAGGTGTTGCCGGTTTCATATAATGTCAAGATAAAAAATATGCTCTCCGATTTAGGGGTTGATACCTATATAGACTTTGAAAAGGCGGGCGAGTATTCGGCTGAGGATTTAAAGAGGTTGCTTTTAAGCCTGTCGCCCTTTAACGGCAGTGAGCAAAAAGAAAAAGCCCGCCGTCATTTCGGAGCGCTTGATAAATTCATAAAAACCAAAAAAGGAAAAATAAATGAGCAAAAAAGTTAAAACGACAATAGAACTGTTTTTTACCTTTCTTAAAATCGGCGCCTTCACCTTCGGCGGAGGATACGCCATGATAGCGCTTTTGCAAAACGAATTCGTCGCAAAAAAGAAATGGCTTTCATCCGATGAGTTTCTGGATATAGTTTCAATTTCCGAATCGACGCCGGGACCCATCGCCGTAAATACCGCCACCTTTATCGGCTATAAAAAGGCGGGGTTTCAAGGCGCGCTTTTCTCTACCCTCGGCGTTTGTATGCCGTCCTTTTTCGTCATTTTTTTAATCTCGCTCATATTCGAAAAATTCCTTGAATTCGAGTATGTCGGTTTTG
>DEWC01000065.1 GCA_002363095.1 Ruminococcaceae bacterium UBA3220
TTGTTCCGGGTTTTTTCTCAAGACTTGATAAAACTTCAAGTTCAACATTGTGTTTCTTTGCAAGTTCAACCGAACGGTTGTTAAGCACCTGCGCGCCGAGTGTCGCAAGCTCAAGCATCTCGTCATAGGTTATCTCGGGAAGTTTTATAGCTCCCTTGACCTTCCTCGGGTCGGTTGTATATACGCCGTCAACATCGGTATAAATCTGACATCTGTCTGCCTTCATTGCGGCGGCAATTGCAACCGCGCTTGTATCCGAACCGCCTCTGCCGAGGGTGGTTATATCGTCATATTTATTAAGCCCCTGGAAACCGGCAACAACAACGATTTTTTTCTTGTCGATTTCAGCCTTCATCCGTTCGGTATTCACCTTGTGAATTCTCGCTATCGTATGATTTGAATCGGTGCGGAAACCCGCTTGCCAGCCGAGAAGCGAAATTGCGGGATACCCGAGTTTTTCGATTGCCATTGCAAGAAGCGAAATTGATATTTGTTCTCCAGAAGAAAGTAACATATCCATTTCCCTTTTCGAAGGATTATCGGGATTGATTTCTTTTGCCTTTTCGATAAGGTCGTCGGTCGTGTCGCCCTGCGCCGATACAACAACTATAATGTCGTTGCCTTTTTTGTAGTCTTCAATTATTGTATTAGCAACGTTGAAAACCCTTTCGGCGTTAGCAACCGAAGAACCGCCGAATTTTTTTACTATAAGTGCCATTTATTTTCCTCCTGAGTTAAATGGTATGCAATATTTTTTTGTTATCGGCAAATATTTTGTCGATTTTTTCATTAAGAGAGCTTTCGGGCTCCCTGCCGGTCAGAAAAGCGATTTCGCCCGAATGCTCATTCTTAATCAAAAGACTGTTCGGGAAAAGATTTTCGATATCTGCCGAAGTTTTCTTAAAATCGCAGGTTTTAATATAAACATAAAGAACCGTCGGCTCGTCCTTTTCGGCAACATAGGAATCGGAGCCCTCTTCCCATGAAATATATTTTCGGGCTTTGAGGTGTTTCGCGGCGTCCATAACATCGGCAACAACGGCGCTCGCCGTAGGCATCTTTCCGGCGCCTCTGCCGTAAAAAATAACCTCGTCAACCGCATCTCCGATAACCGAAATGGCGTTAAACACGCCGTTTACACCCGAAAGCAAATGCTCGTGCGATACAAGCATGGGCGCTACCGAAACGGAAACCGTCCCGTCGCTGTTTTTTTTGGCTTTGCCGATTAGTTTTATAGCGTATCCGAGCGTATTCGCATATTCAATATCCGTAAGAGAAACACCGGTAACGCCTTCACATTTTACCTGCTCGGGATAAACGTGTTTTCCGAAGGCGAGCGCCGCCAAAATACAAATCTTACGGCAGGCGTCGTGCCCTTCTATATCGGCGGTCGGGTCCTTTTCGGCGTAACCTTTATCCTGAGCGATTTTCAGAGCGTCGGAAAAATCCATATTCTCTGTTACCATTTTATTAAGAATGAAATTTGTTGTTCCGTTCAAAATACCTTTAATCTCGGATATTTCATTGGCGGCAAGGCACTGACAAATAGGTCTTATTACGGGAATTCCGCCGCCCACGCTCGCCTCAAAGAGAAAATTGACATTTTTTTCTTCGGCAATTTTTATAAGTTCAACGCCCTTTTCGGCAACAAGTTCCTTATTTGAGGTTACAACGCTTTTGCCCGCAAGCAAACAAGCCTTTACAAAATCATAAGCAGGGTGCAAACCGCCCATCGTTTCAACAACAATATCGACCTCTTTGTCGTTAAGTATCACATTGAAATCGTCGGTAAACCTGTCCGAATAGGAAAGCCCCTCGAATTTTCTCAAATCGAGTATATGCTTTAATCTCAATTCGGTTTTTATTTCCCGGTTGATATGATTACTGTTTTTAATAATAAGTTCGGCGACGCCGGAACCTACCGTTCCGTGCCCCATAATTGCTACATTTACCATTTTTTGTCTCACTTAAATTGATTTAACCGATATAATGCCATCGGTTTTTTGAATCTTTTCCAAAAGCTCATCAAGAGAAATCGGAATATTGTCGGTACAAACCGTAACGGTTACGGGAGCGACGCCCCCGGACGGCACGCCCTGATTTACGGTTACAAGATTTGCTCCGTTCTCAAAAAGAATTTTTGTCAGGGCGGAAAAAACCCCCGCCTTGTCGGAAAGGACTGCGCTTATTGTTATGTGCTTTGTGTTGGCGTTTTCCTGTTTAAACACAAAGTCCCTGTATTTATAAAAAGCGCTTCGCGAAATTCCGACGATTTTTACGGCATCGGAAACATTTCTTGCTCCTCCGCTTGCTAAAAGTTCCTTAGCATTGACAACACCCTCAAAAACGGGAGGAAGAACCTTTGAATTAATTATAAGATAATTTTCGGTTTCCATAATTGTCCGCCTCCTAAAAACACTGTCAACAATTGTACTACATTTACCGTAAAAAGTCAATCACTTTTTTTGAAAAAACCCGGATTTTTTCTTTTGTTTTTGTCAAGAGGACAACTTTCGACTGAAATCGGTTAGTTTAACGGCAGAACAACTCCTCAATATCGGACGACGGGCAATTATTTCTTGACAATTGTATATAAAACAATATATACTATTTATACAAGCAATTGTATCAGTGCGAGGGTTTTTCTTAATGAAAATTCTTATAAGAATGCGAAAGACGATAATGCTTCTTGTAAAATGCCTTATCGTTATTGCGCTTACTACAAGTTTCATCGCAACATGGAATGAAAACTATGTGGATTCCCTTTTCAGTAATAAGGGAAACTACCTGGTTGTTTTTTCGTTCGTTTTTATTTTTTCGGTTTTCTCTTCGCTTTACGGTGCGTTTCGAATCGGAATATACCGCACGCACGAGATTATATACAGTTTTTCTCTCGCTGCGATTATAACCGATATTATAATGTACTTTGAATTGAGTCTTGTCGCCCGTCAGCTGGTCGCAGTAAAACCGATGATACATTATATCGTTTTTCAGGTTGTTATCATCTTTATCTGCTCCTTTGCGGCAAACACCATTTATTTCCGTCTTTATCCGGCAAGGCGGATACTCGCAGTTTTCAACGATGATGCCAAGGGTTTTGAATTCATAAAGAAAATGAGCGTTTTCGCCGACCGCTTTAAGATGGAGAGCGGTCTCAATGTCGAGCATACCGATATGGAAATAATCAAGCGAAAAATCGACAGGTATGACGCTGTCGCCATTTGCGATATTGACAAGCAAAAGCAAAAGGAAATAATGACCTATTGCTACACAAATAAAAAAAGGACCTATCTTTTGCCCGAAATAACCGATATTGTTCTTAATAACGGATATGAAATTCAAATCGGCGATACGCCGGTAATTATGAGCCGAAATCAGGGGCTTACGCTTGAACAGTCGGTTATTAAAAGATTTATGGACCTTTTTATTTCGGCGCTGGGCATCGTCATAACAAGTCCCATTATGGTTATTTGCGCGTTTGCAATAAAGATTGATGACGGCGGCCCTGTTTTCTTTAAACAAAACAGGGTTACGAGAAACGGAAAGATATTCAATATACTGAAATTCCGCTCCATGGTAACCGACGCCGATAAGGACGGCGCCAAAAAAGCGGAAAACGGCGATATGCGAATAACAAGGGTCGGAAAGGTCATCCGCTCCTGCCGTATTGACGAATTACCGCAACTTTTCAATGTCCTTAAAGGCGATATGTCGATTGTAGGTCCGAGACCCGAAAGAATCGAAAATGTTTATGAATACACAAGCGCGTATCCCGAATTCGACCTTCGCCACAGGGTAAAGGCGGGGCTTACGGGATTTGCCCAGTTGTACGGAAAGTACAACACATCCCCCGAAGATAAGCTGAATATGGATTTAATCTATATTGAAACCTATTCTTTGCTTAAAGATATAAAACTCATTATACTTACATTTAAAATACTCTTTATGAAAGAGAGTACAGAGGGGTTTGACAAAAGCGCGAACGAAGCGGTTGTAAAACCTGATATAAAAAGAAACATTGAGGATGATGAAGATGGCGTTTGACGCAACACTTGTAGTTATGGCTGCCGGAATGGGGAGCCGGTTCGGAGGGCTGAAACAAATTGAGCCCATAGGTCCCGGAGGTGAGGCTCTTCTTGACTTTTCGGTGTATGACGCAAAGCAAGCCGGCTTTAATAAGGTCGTTTTTATAATAAAGAAAGAAATAGAAAAAGACTTTAAAGAAACGGTAGGAAAGCGTATCGAAAAGGTCATTGATGTTGATTACGCGTTTCAGGAGACCTATATGTTACCCGAAGGTTTTACTTGTCCCGAAGGACGGGAGAAGCCATGGGGTACAGGACATGCCGTATATTGTTGCAAGGACAAGGTTAAAACACCTTTTGCCGTTATAAACGCAGATGATTATTACGGCAAGGGCGCCTTTAAGAGCATTTATGACTGCCTTAAAAAAGGAAACGGAAACTATTGTATGGTTGGATTCCGACTTGTCAACACCCTTACCGAGAACGGCTCGGTTTCGAGGGGCGTTTGCGAAATCGAAAACGATAAACTTGTTAAGATAACCGAGAGAACGAAAATCGTTGACTGTAAATACACCGAGGACGGTGAAAACTGGATTGCCCTTTCTCCGCAGACGGTTGTTTCAATGAATATGTGGGGATTTACTCCCGATTTATTCGATTATGCCGAGGAATTGCTTAAAGATTTTCTGAAAGAAAAAATCAATGTTCCGAAATCCGAATTTTATCTCCCCTCTATCGTTTCAACCCTTATGGAGAGAAGAGAAAAGCAGGTTGATGTACTTCTCAGCGAGGACAACTGGTACGGCGTAACCTATAAGGAAGATAAAGACAGCGTTAAAAAAGCGCTTAACGAAAAAATCCGCAAGGGTGAATATAAATTTTAAGGAGAATTATAATGAATAACAATAAGAAAGTTTTAATCAGTATTATAGCCTCCGTTCTTGTTATCGCGATTGCGGTTGGCGTACTAATCTGGAAATGGCCTACCATAAAAAAGAGTGTTTTCAAAAAAGACGATAACAAAGAAACAACCTCTCAGTCCGCCGCAAAAACTCAAGAAGGCGGCTCGGGCGAAAGCAATAACAAAGCCGGCAATTACAACTTTGAAACGGTTGATACCGGCAAAAAATCGGTTGAAGTTAAGGATGTTTCGGCTTCGGCTTCCTCCGCACAGATTGAAGTGCCTGTTTATGCCACGGAAAATCCCGGAATAGTTGCCGCCCAGATAAACATCACCTACGACACCGATGCATTTACCTTTGCAGACTGCGCGGGCGGAGAAATTTTCGATACCTGCGACGGGAATTTTGACGCTAAGACAAAAACATTAAAAATTATAGCGCAAAACGGCGGCGAGGATAATCTCAAACTTGTATCGGGCGCCGGCGTTATGTGCAAAGTAATCCTCAAACCTACGGATAAGGCGAAGGCGGGAACCTATAAGTTAGATATCAAGACCGAAGCGGCAGGACTTGACGATAAACTGGTAACGGTCAAAGCCAAAGCCGGAAACATTGTTATAGGTTAAAAATTCAATACGGTTCACACGGGCGTGCCGATCTCTCGGCGCGCTCTTTTGTTATATATTTTATCCTCGCTGCATATCATTGAATAAAGAGGCTGTTTGCCTTTTGTTTTAAGAAAGATATGGTGATTAAAATGAGCGAATTTTATCCTGAAGGCTTCCTAAAGAAAAAAAGCGTGTTTAACAGCAGGCTCGCAAGCATTTCGGCGCTTGTTAAGGCGAGAGAACTTAATACCATCCTTGAAGCGCCGGTTATTATGTGCGACAGCGAGCATAATATGACGGTCGATTTAGGCGGTGTAAGAGGCATTATCCCGCGCGAGGAAGGCGCCATCGGGATTAAAGAGGGTATAACAAAAGATATCGCATTGATTTCAAGGGTCGGAAAAACGGTCTGCTTTACCGTAACCGATGTGCTTACAAAAGATGACGGGAGGTTTTTTGCGGTTTTATCACGCAAAAACGCCCAAAAAATATGTTACGAAGAATATATAAGCCGGCTCAAACCCGGTGATATAATAGACGCTAAAATCACACACCTCGAAAATTTCGGAGCATTTTGCGATATAGGGTGCGGAAATATTGCGCTTTTGCCGATTGATCGCATATCGGTATCCCGTATATCGCATCCTTCCGACAGGTTTTTCTCCGGTCAAAACATCAAAGCGATAGTAAGCCGTATCGAGGATAACGGCAGGATAACGCTGAGCCATAAGGAACTACTCGGAACATGGGAAGAGAATGTGAGCCTTTTTTCGGTCGGCGAAACAGTAACAGGAGTTATAAGAAGCGTTGAAGATTACGGCGTTTTCGTCGAACTGACACCTAATCTTGCAGGTCTTGCCGAACCGAGAGAGGGAATTAAGGTAGGGCAGTATACCGGTGTTTACATAAAGAATATCATCCCCGAAAAAATGAAGGTTAAACTGATTATTATAGATACCTTTGAAAATGCAAAACAAACAGAAATCAGATATTTTTATCAGGGAGACAGCATAAAGGAGTTTTACTATTCGCCGGGTTTTTGCGAAAAACAGATAACTTCGTTTTTTGCATAAAAAGCGAGGCGGGGACTAAATCCCCGCCTCACATTTTTTATTAAGTTTTATTTTATCTCAGGAATACCCGCGAGTGAGGTTAGTATTGAAAGTATCCCCGAAAGCAGAGATGCGCTTAAAACGATTTGCCAGTTTACATCGCCTATTAAAGCCGATGTTCCTACGGTGGCTACGGCAGTCTGCGATACCGTTTTAACGGCACGGACCATCGCCGCTTTAAGCCATTTTTCAGAAATTATACCAATCATTTTTCACCTCAGAATTTCGTTAACTCTTGCCTGCACGGCTTTATAACTGTAACCGGCGTTGCAAAGTCTTGTCTTTCGCTCTGCCCCGTTGCCCCAAAGACCCCGAATTACCTCTCTCGCAAGTTCGTCGACTGTTTTTTGTTTTGGCGCAGCGCTTTTTTGAGGAGCGGGATTTGAAGCCGCAACCTTTTTCTTAAGCCCGCCTTTTTGAACCAAAACATCGGTTATGGCACGGGCTGCTTTTTGGGCGAACTCACCGCTCAGAATTACCGGCGTATCGGCGGTGCTGTCCATAAAACCGCATTCAAGCAAAACCGCCGGCATTTTGGTTTCTCTTACCTCGTGCAGGTCCTGCTTTTGAAGCGGAGCCGCACGGTTTCCTTTAAGACCGGTCGCCTTTACAACGGCGTCATAAAGTGATTTTTGCCAGTTGTATGTGATCGAGCCGTCCTTAATGGTTTTATAAACTATCGCGATTATTCCGCCTCCCGACTTTCCGCCGATTCCGGCGTTATGATGAATGCTGAGATAAAAATCGGCACCGAAGGCGTTCGCCTTAGATGTTCGCGTTTTCAGCGGAATGTCGGTTTTTCCGGTTTTGTCGTCAAGACGGAGAAGCGAATACCCTTCGTATTCCGAAAGATACTTTTCAATAAAACCGCAGATGCGCGAATTAAGCGTCCATTCCCGGGTTTCATTTTTATCAATAGTTTTAAGACAACGCTTGCCGGGGGTATAAAGTCCGTGTCCCGCGTTAAGTGCAATTTTGAACATATTCGTTTTCCTTTCCGTATTTTACGGGTAGCATAAGCATCTGCCTGTAAAGATTGGTTGCTACATCGTTTCCGCCTAACTTGTTGTACGCCTTATACTCTTTTTCGAGCGCTTCCTTCGCGTAAATCGGGATAAGATTTTTCTCGGTGTATTTATCGTAAGAGCGAATTATCTCCGCTCTTAACAAACATTGAAGCCCTGATTTAAGCGCCTCGCTCTTTTTGTGCAAAGCGGCAAGATATGTAGCGCCGCTTCCCAAAATGGCGGGAACGAGCCATTTAATCAAAATTTCAAGCATTTTCTCTTATAGTCCGTTCGAGCATATTTATTCTTTCCCGTAAAGCCTGCCTCAAGGCCTTTACGGGAGCGTAATCTTCTTCGCTTATCCACCCCTCAAAGAACTTAATGGCCTTGTAATCGGTAGCCGAAAGTTGTTCTTTAAGCTCGGCAATCGTCTCCCCTGCGGAGTTTGCAATTCCGAGGTTTAAGTTGTAGATTTCTTCCTTTGTCATATCCCTTTGGGACCAGTTATCGGGATTGTCGTTTTTGCCCAAAACGACCTCAAAACTTGTCAAATCATCCTTAAAGAGAATTTTTCCTTCATCCGCCTTAATCGTTTTTTTGCTGAACATTATGCCAAAGTCCATCCTTTCGTTTGGGTAATAAAATCGGTAAGATATACACTTCCGTTTGCATCTTTAACGAATACACCTTCGTTAACGGTGCCCTTTGTATTACCGCATAGAGTCTTTGCCGTCGTGTGGAGGGTTAATGTCTGTGCCCCGTCCCCTACAGAGAGGGTTTTTAAATGATTTGCGATATTTATAAGCGAATCGGCGGTAAGCTTATCGCTTGAAGCAAAAGAAATGCTTGTATTAAAGTTGCAGGATATTGAAAAATTCCTGATTGAGCTGGATAAAAAGGTATTCGAGGCGTATCCGCCTATTGAGGTCGCATTTGTAATTTCAACCGTAATAAATCCCGCTCCGTTGAAGGCTTCGCTGCCCACCGTAAGCGGACCTTCGCAATTTATCACGATTTTATCGGAAAACCGACAATATTGGAATGCTCTCGATTCAATCAGATTTACACTCGGCGGCAAAACTAAAGCGGTAGATAGTACACCTACACCGTTCCAGTTATTTGACGGGGATTTTACATTCCAGTATTTATCATATCCGTAGGCGGTCTCAGCCGAGTAAAAACGGTTGAAAACATTTTTTCCGATACTTGTTATACCGTTCTTAATAAAAATCTTGTCGATGCTTGTGTTGGTGTTGCCGCAAATGCACTCTTCTATATACGAATCGTTATACTGGTCGCTTCCGTACATCTCACCGCTGCCTAAAAAAACGAGCGTTCTGTCAATAATATCGCGATAAACCTTAATATTATCCCCTGCCGTTCCGCCGACCTTTTTTCCGAAATTCTTAGGACTGCGCCAAATTACCTCGTCAACCGGTGAAAATGTCGCGGGAATTTCAATGTTACCGCTTCCGAGCAGGCTTTGGTTGTTTAAGGATTTGATGTTTACTCTATTTGTCAGTTTATCCTGCTTGCCGTCAAGACTTTGATGCTCCTGTATTGCCGAATTTGCCTTTGAAAGGCTTGCCCGAACATCCGCCGATAAATCTGTGACGGGTATGCCGTTTTGAGGCATGGGATAAGCGCCTATGTCGGTGCTGTCAAGAACAATATCACCCGAAAGCGGTTTGTTATTGATTTTAAGTGTTTTCGGCACGAAATATGAAGTTATGTGTTCCGAAATTAACGAATCGGCATCCTGCCACGACATATCGTAGTCGGCGTCGCTGTCCTTTTGCAAAACCTGACCTTCCGTTCCTCCGCCGGGACATCTTGACAGCGGATTTATACAGTTAAGCAATTGGTTCCAGATTGATGGCGTAGGTTCCGCCGGTTCGAGATTTGCGACACCGCTGGCGGTAACATTTACAACCGCCTCGTTTGTCGTTACAACAACATTTCCTTCTATTCCGTAAACCGAAACCGAAAAATACGGTGCCTTTATCACCTCGCTCGGGACAAAACATTTGTTGTTGCCTGAATACATACTGTTTCCGTCTAAAAGAACAACCTCAAATTCGTCGCTGTCGTTTTTGAAAACCGCGATTTTCGTCTTATCGTCCCAGTCAGAATCATATTCGAACTCAATCTCCAGATAACGGTTACTGTCGGATATGACCTCGTCAAACCGAAGGCTTAAAGACTGGTTCTCGATATTTGCTTTTATCAATGTAATTCTCCTTTTCAAGCCATACGGCTTTCTTGTTTGCGCCGGAATTATTATAAAACTTAAATTTGCGACATTCACCGACATAATAAACAGGCGGTATCAGAAGATACCGCCTGTTTCAGTCTGTCGATAAACCTGTTATTATGGTGCGGCGCCGTTCTCGGCG
>DEWC01000057.1:0-4545 GCA_002363095.1 Ruminococcaceae bacterium UBA3220
ATAAGCGCAACCGCTTCTTTAAGATTTCTTACCGGGATTATCTCAATCCCGTCGGGAACCGAGGAAAGCGATTTTAAAGAACTTTTCGGCAAAACTACGGTTGTAAAACCCAGCGAAGCGGCTTCCTTTACCCTTGAAAGCGCGCGCGGTACCGCCCTTAATTCACCCGAAAGTCCGACTTCGCCGAATGCTATCAGATTTTGGTCTATCGGCACATCGCGAAGCCCCGAAACGAGCGCCATACAAACCGCTAAATCGGCGGCGGGTTCGTCGAGACGCAAACCTCCGACAACGTTAAGGTATGTATCGAGATTAGAGAAAAACATACCGAGCCGTTTCTCGAGCACCGCCAAAAGCATATTAAGGCGCCCGAAATCGTAGCCGTTTGCCATTCTTCTCGGGTTGCCGAAACCGGTTGTCGTAACAAGCCCCTGAATTTCGGCGAGTATTGGGCGCGTGCCCTCCATAACGCAGGTTATACATCCGCCCGAAACGTTGCTTAATCTTCCCGAAAGAAGCATTGCCGAGGGGTTTTCAACCGCCATAAGCCCTTTTTCGGTCATTTCGAAAACGCCTATCTCGTTTGTCGAGCCGAAGCGGTTTTTAATAGCCCTTAAAATACGGTATGACTGATTTCTCTCGCCCTCAAAATAAAGGACGGTATCGACGATATGTTCAAGCACCTTTGGACCTGCTATGTCGCCGCCCTTGTTTACATGACCTACAATTAATATCGGAATATCAAGCGCCTTCCCCGTGCGAAGCAACATATTGGTCGATTCCCTTACCTGCACAAGGCTGCCGGCGCTTGAAGCGATTTCGGCAATCTGCATGGTTTGAATTGAGTCTATCATAACAAGCTGAGGCTTGTCCGCCTTTATATACTCGCAAACCGACAGTGTATCGGTATCCGAAATAACGGTTACATTTTCGCCGTCAAGCGAAAGCCTTGTTGCGCGAAGTTTTATCTGATTAGGCGATTCCTCTCCGGCAACATACAGTATTTTCAGCTTTTGATTTACCGCCTTGCAAACCTGCAAAAGAATAGTGGATTTTCCGATTCCGGGGTCGCCTGCTAAAAGAACAACGCTCCCCTTTACTATTCCGCCGCCCAAAACACGGTCAAATTCGCTGATGCCGGTAACATAACGCTCCTCGTCGGACGAATTTATAAGCGAAAGCGGTTTTGCTTCGCTTATGCTTTTTAATGCGCCCGAATTTGCCGATTTTGAGGTTTTTGGCGCCGAAAGATGCTCTTCCATGGTGTTCCATGCGCCGCAACCGGGACATTGACCCACCCATTTGGGGGTCTCATATCCGCATTCGTTACATACAAATACAGTCTTTTGTTTTGGGGGCATAAAATCAACTCACTAATAAAAATTTATAACTCCGTTTGCAATGGCAAATGCCATTTTTCTTTGAAAATCATCGCTTTTTAACTGTTCTAAATCCCGCCGATTGCTTAAAAATCCGCATTCGACGATAACGGCGGGCGTTTTGGCGTTATAAAGCAAAAACGCGTCGGAAGTACCTTTCTTTATAACCCGCTTATTATACGGCTCTAAAAGGGCGGCGATGCTTTTTTGAATTTCATCCGCGAGGGTTTTCGATTCGGGAAAATTATCCGAATAAAAGGTCTGAGCTCCGCTTGCCGCCGAGGTTGTATATTTGTTAAGATGAATGCTTATAAAAACCGCGTCGCGGTTTTTCTCCATAAATTGGAGGCGGTTATACATATCGCTCTTCTTTTGGCTTCGTATTTTTTCGCCCGAATCGTTAATTGCCATATCCGAAGTTCTCGTCATAACGGTTGAAAAGCCGTAAAACCTTAAAACGGTTTCAAGTTTTTTTGCGATTTTAAGGTTGATGTCCTTTTCGTTTGTCCCGTCAAAAGCGACTGCTCCGCCGTCAAATCCGCCATGCCCGGGGTCGATTATGACCTTAGGCAGAGAATTATAGTACCTTGCCGAAGCTTTTATCTGTGTTTCGGTTTTGTTTACAAAGAAGCCGAGCGTAACGGCAAGCAGGAAAATAAAAAACGAAAAATACTGTTTAATACCTTTAATCAAAACCTGCGCCCCTTATAAAAAAGAATAGTAAAATCTATTCGCGCGGGGGAAGTTTTATTACAAATTCCGATTAAAGATTTTTTATTTCGGTCTTGTCGATATGAACATCAAGTTGATTAAACGGAATAACAATTCCCTCTTCTTTAAGTATCTTTTGAAGTTCAAACAAAACCGCGCGCCTTACCGGGGGTATTTTGGCGCCGAGACAATAAACTGCAATCCGATAGGCGATGGAAGATGAATCAAAACTCTGTGTTCCGAAAAACTCGCATTTTTTAACATCCTTGATTTTTGCTATCCTTTTACAACTGTCGCCGAGCACCGTATGCATTTTTTCGCCGTCTTCGGCGTAGGAAACGGGAAGGTCGATATAAAAAAGGCCGTTAAGTTTTTTAACCGAGTTTATGTTGCGGTTGCAAATCGTAACTATCGAATGATCAAAGAGCAGGTCGATTTTTGTGGTGGTGAGGGTGAAGGCGACAACGACGCCCTCGTTTCCGTTTATATCAACACAGTCGCCCACGGTAAAAAACCTGTCCGAAAGGATATGAAAGCCCATAATAACATCTTTGAGATAATCCTGAAAAGCGAGACCTATTACGGCGCCGACAATGCCGAGTCCGGCAACAAGCGACATCAGGTTAATGCCGTTTATCTGACATATAATAACAAAACCCAATACAATGGCGAGTATCTGTCCCGTCAGCAGCAAACGCCGTGTGAAGATAACCTTCGGGTCTTTTAAATCTTCGATTTTTTTAGCAAGTTTTTTCTTTTTCTTTCCGAGAAAAAAGAAGATAACTAACGCTACTATGAAAATAATGCAACTGGAAATGAAAGATTTGCTTAAAACATATTTCAATATATTATCCATTGTTTCACCTTCGTCTCGGTCTTGATATAATGCAATTATATCATATCGGCTGTATATTTCAAAGATTTTTGTTAAATATTCTTAAAAAACAAAATTGGGTATTGACAAAACAGGTAGTTTGATGTGATAATATAATAGATATATTATATGGGTATGGTGTTTGATATGAGGGTAATTACCGGAACCGCTCGCGGGAAAAAGCTTATAACCGTTCCCGGTAACGACCTTGTCAGGCCGACTTCGGAAAAGGTCAAGGAATCAATTTTCAGTTCCATTCAGTTTGATATCGAGGGAAGGCGTATTCTCGACCTCTTTGCGGGAAGCGGACAGTTAGGCATAGAGGCGCTGAGCCGCGGCGCCGAAAAGGCAACATTTGTTGACCTTTCGGATGTTTCGCTTTCGGTGGTGAGAAAGAATCTTGAAGGTACCGGTTTTGAGGATAGGGCTGAAATAAAGAAATCCGACTATAAATCTTTTCTTGCCGGAACCTTAGGAACATTCGATATTTGTTTTCTTGACCCACCGTATAATAAGGGGCTTTTAGCCGATGCTCTTTTGAAAACCGTCCGGGTTATGAGCGATTACGGTATTATTATCTGTGAACATCCAAGGGAGGAAAAAATGCCCGAAGAGGTCGCCGATTTCAGAATTTACCGTGAATATAAATTCGGGAAAATAACAGTTACGGTTTATAAAAAAGGAGAAAACGCGAATGACTGAAAGAACTGCGATTTGTCCCGGAAGTTTTGACCCTATCACCTACGGGCATATCGATATAATACAACGCGCCGCGGTTATGTTTGATAAAATAATCGTTGTTGTTATGAAAAACGCAAACAAATCGGCAGGCTCGTTTTCGGTTGAAGAGAGAAAGTCTTTCATTGAAAAGACGGTGGGAAATATCCCGAATGTCGAGGTAGATGTATATGACGGGCTTCTTGCCGAATACGCAAGGCAAAAAAACGCCTGCGCCATTATAAAGGGCCTTCGTGCCGTTTCTGATTTCGAATATGAATTTCAGATGGCACTGACCAATAAAAAACTTAATCCCGAGCTCGAAACCGTTTTCCTTACGACGAGTGCGGAAAATATGTATTTAAGCTCCAGTATGGTTAAGCAAATCGCAAGTATGGGCGGGGATATTTCTCATTTTGTTCCCGAGTCCATCCTTGAAGAGATTTCGAACAGACTTCGAAAGGACTAAAAAACATTAACGGAGGATAAAAAAATGACAATTGATGAATTACTTGAACAGTTTGACGAGGTGCTTGACAGCGGTATCAAAATTCCCGGAAAGAGGACCGTCGTTGATATTGAAAAATTGCGCGCGGTTGTTGACGATATCCGTCTTAACATCCCGAGCGAGATTAAGCAGGCAAGAGGTATAGTTTCCGACCGTACCGAAATCATCACCAACGCAAAAAGAGAGGCTGACGGTATTATAAGAGGCGCGGACGAGCGCGCGAAACAGATGGTAGCCGAGCAGGAAATAGTTAAACTCGCGCAGGAAAAAGCCACCGAAATTATCGCTAACGCCCAGGCAAAGAGCCGCGAGATGCGTAAAGCGGCGCAGGAATTTGTTGACGACCTTATGAAGAG
>DEWC01000057.1:4716-6755 GCA_002363095.1 Ruminococcaceae bacterium UBA3220
TAAGCTATCGCTGTAATTTTAACGAAAAGAGTAGAGTTTTATGAAAAAGTTTTTTTATTTAGCCGTTTGCGCTGTTTTGACGGCGGCGGTCTTGCTTTCCTTTGCGGGATGCAAGAAAAATGCCGATTCCGAAGATAAGGCGGAACAAAAACCGGCAACCGTCACAGGCGAATGGAAGGGCGAGGTCGATATAACCGAATCGGTTAAAAGCGCTCTTAATGTCATTAACCCCAATATGCAGGAATATTTCGATATCAAGGGAATTAAGGCTACTGTTAACTATACCTTTAATGAGGATGGCACCTATAAAAGAACGGTTGACAAGGAACCGCTTCAAAAACAGTTTGACGCCATCTTAGAGAAGGTCCCCGATGCAAACCGCAAATACCTTGAATATATAATTAAAGGGCACAATCTGAATACGACACCCGAGCAATACTGTCTTGATCAGAGCAAAATGACCTTTGATGAAATAGCGGAAGATTTCAGAAGCAAATTCGACACCCAACTTAAAGAGATTACAAGAGACAAAGAAGGCAGATATCAGCTGGACGGCGATCAACTCAATTTATATGTTGAAGCGGGTCAAAATGCCACCAACAAGATATACACCGTTAAACTTGAGCCGGAAACCCTGACCTTCGTTTCCTGCACTGACACTACTGAAGGGCCCTTCACAATAAAAGGTATGCTTCCGGCAACCTATAAAAGGGTAAAATAAGCTATCAATACTATTAAAAAGCAGATGCCTTAACGGCATCTGCTTTTTGTTTTATGAGTTATAAGAATCCGTAATACGGAGTTTGCGTAACGGTGGATTTAACATATTTTATCAGCGTTATCGCATCATACACCGGAAGATTTTGCTCCGCCTGAATTCGATGTGCATAGGGTGGCATATCGGTACATTCAAGCAAAATTGCGCCGATATCGGGGTTTTCCTTTACCATTTTATCGGCAATGCCTGAAAGTTCGTCGCCGAGCTTGTTATAGTCAAGTCCGCCTTCACCGGTAAGGATATGCGGGAACTCCTCCATATCCTGGGCACCGTAAACAACACAACGCCGACGCATCTCATCGGTTATACCGCAAGCCTCAAAAAGCGAGGGTGTAAGCGTGTTTTTGTTGGCGGTCATAATGCCAACCTTTTGATTTGATTTAAGCCCCACAAGTATCCAAGGCACCTGAACCATAGCCGAAAGATAGCAAGGCACATCGATTCTATCGGCAACGAGGCGCTGATAATGCCCGAAAAAACCGCAATTTGCGCAAATCGCTCTGCAACCGTCTTTTTCAAGTTGCTTTGCCGCCTCAACTATGTTATCGACAATACTCATATCGCCCGCCAAAACATTGTCAATACCGGAACCTTTGACTTCAATAAACTTTACCGGAAAGTCATAGGTATAAGCATTTGAAACATTGCCGGGGAAAAACGGAAGGTGCGCCCAAAGCTGTAAAATCCCTATCGGAAATCCGTTCATCAGTTGCCCTACCGTTGTGTCGTAGCGCCTGTTTTCGGTGCCGGGACCTATGTATCCGTATTTTTAATTATTTTGTTCATTATTTTTCTCCGGTGTGGACATATTTAAGCAATGTTTCCTTGGTCATACCGGCAATACCGAGCTGTTCAAGGCTTCTGCCCTCTTTGCGCCAGTCCTTTTCGTGAACGACATTGATGATATCAATAAAGCCGTTTGTAAGAGGCATATCAACACCCAAAAGTTCGCCTATGGCAGCCCAGGGGACAAGACCGAACGGAATATCCTCGGTAAGATAACGGCTGTTAATATCGTTAGGTCCGCAAATGGGGGTAAGACCTATTGAGCCGTGTCCTTCCTTGTAAAGATCCTGCCATGTCCACTGATAATCGTCGGGTCTGCCTGCGAAGTCTTCCATAGGACGGAGATTATAGCCTAAAACATTACCGAGCGCCTTTCTCTCTTTGTCCATTGCAATATTAAGGCGACAAGCCGAAGGCGTCCAGCCGTGCTCATAGAGGAAGAAGTTGACTTGAGGGCTTTCAATTCTCGAAATAT
>DEWC01000071.1 GCA_002363095.1 Ruminococcaceae bacterium UBA3220
TATCTTTTTTATATAGGTGAGCAGACTTTTCGGTCTGCTCGTTTTACGCCTTAGGCAGGCTTGCACAAAAACAACGCAGGAACAAATTCCGTTTTGGAAGATGCTCCTGCGCTTTTTATTCTATTCCCGCTTTTTCGAAAAATTCGTCCACCTTTTTTGAATATTCGTCATAATTTTTAAGCACCGACTCGGCGTGGCCGGCGTTTTTTGAAATATAAAGCATTTTTACGCAGTCGGCCGTTTTATACATTCGTTTTGTGTTGTAGGGTGAAATAAAATCATCCTTTTCGCCATGGACAAACAAAATCGGGACAGAATTGCCTTCAAGCGAATCGATAGGGCGCATATCTTTAAGCGAATACCTATAAAAAAGGTTTGCGCCAATGTTTCCTACATCGACCAAAAAGACCGGAACATGGGCGTTTTTGTAGCCCTGCCTTAAAACATTGCAGATATCTGCAAAGGCACAGTCCGAAACGGCGAAATCAACATCAGGTTTATATTTAAGCGAGGTTACGGTTGTGGCGGCTCCGAGGGATTCGCCGTGAAGCCCTAAGACCGAGATGTCGTCATACCTTTTTCGGGTGTCCTTTATAAGCTCGGCTAAATCTTTGCCCTCTCTAATGCCGTAGGTTGTAAAGGTTTTTTCGTTTTTGCCGTGTCCGCGAAGGTCGTATGTAATACAGTTAAAGCCTTTTTCGAGATACATCCGCGCATATTTAAGCGCGCCGAATTTGTTGTCGGTATAGCCGTGGGAAATTATTATATATTTTCCACTGCTTTTTTCGCATTTAAGAAGTTCGGCGTGCAAAACATATCCGTCGTATGACTTAATGGTGTATGCCTTTTTATCGGTTTTATCGTAGAACGAAGTATCATAACGCTCCGACTGCCATTTTCGCGCTTCAGAATAGGTCTGCCGCTTTCCCGTCATAATATACGCCGCCAAAAAATATGCCCCTAAGAAAAAGAGGATTATTAAAAACACGACTATCCCAATTGCCCAATACATTTTTTTCACGATATTCTCCTTTTTGAGTTTATGCCTCTATTTTCGCCTAAACCTTAAAAATTGTCAAGCCCGAAATGATTAAAACAAGACGCCTCGATATTGATTTAATTCTAAATATGTGGTAATATGTAACCGTTGAATTTTACATTCAAGGTGTGAAAAAGCGGTGATGAAAGAAAACTATCAGGCTTTAATGGAAAAGGAATTTGAAAATATTGAAAAGGGTGGGAAAAAGCCGACCCTTTTGCTTCAATGTTGCTGTGCGCCCTGCTCGAGCGCTGTCCTTGAACGGCTTAAAGAACATTTCGATTTAAAAATATATTTTTACAATCCGAATATATATCCGCAAGAGGAATATGAAAAAAGATTAGGCGAATTTGAAAAACTTCTTTTTTCTCCGAGATTTGCCGAAAAAATTGAAATGGTACCCTCTGAATACAGTCAGGGCGACTTTGAAAACGCAATAAAAGGCTACGAAAACGAAAAAGAGGGCGGAGCGAGATGCGAAAAATGTTTTCGCCTGAGGCTTTTTGAAACGGCAAAAAAGGCAAAAGAAACGGGAGCCGACTACTTTTGCACAACACTTACCGTAAGCCCTCACAAAAACGCCGAACTTCTAAATAAAATCGGCGAGGAAGCCGAAAAAGAATACGGCGTTAAATTTTTAAGGTCCGATTTTAAGAAAAAAGAGGGCTATAAAAGGTCAATAGAACTGTCAAACGAACTAAACCTTTACCGTCAAAATTATTGCGGTTGTAAATATTCAATTTGGTTTTAAAAAAAGGCGCGGACATCTTATTTGATGTCCGCGCTGAATTTTATTCTATTCCTATTTCTTTGAAAAAGGCGTCAACCTCGGCGGAGTATTTATCAAAATCCACATAAATCGATTTTGTGTGCCCCGCTTTTTTCGCCAGATAGAGCCGTTTTTTGCAGGTTGCCTTTTCAAACATTCGCTTAGAATTGTCCGGAACAACAAAAGTGTCATCTTCGCCGTGAACGAATAAAACGGGGACATTGTTGCCTTCAAGTGCGTCAATCGGGCGCATTTTCCCGAACGGGAACCTATAAAACAGGGTTGCGCCGATATTCGCAAAATCTATTACAAACCCCGGCAGATGAGAACTTTCGCAGCCGAGCCGTAAAACATTATCAATATCGGCAAATCCGCAGTCGGCGACCACAAAATCGACATCCTGCGTATATTTAAGCGCAAAGACCGAAGCCGAGGCACCGGTAGATTCACCGGTAAGCCCTAAAACCGAGATATCCTTATAACGCTTTCTCGCGTCCTTAATAAGGGCGCAAATATCTTTTCCTTCGCGGATGCCGTAGGTTGTAACGGTATTCTTGTTTTTGCCGTGTCCGCGAAGGTCGTAAATAATACAGTTAAAGCCTTTTTTTAAATAGAGCTTTGCGAATTTGAGGGCGCTCAGCCGTGTGTTCGAATATCCGTGGGAAATGATTATGTATTTTGATGTTTCGGCATCCGGCTTTAAAAGTTCGGCGTGCAAAACATATCCGTCAAACGATTTAACGGTGTATTCGGTTTTGTCGAGTCGGTCATAAAAGGAGAGGTCGCAGATTTTTGACTGGCGATTATAAACATCTTCCGCCGTTCGCCGTTCGCCTTTCATAATATACCGCGCCATAAAAACCGAAACAATAAATGCGACAAGTAAAAGACATAGAAGAATAACCGCGATTATAATAACCAAAATGCTCCCCCCCAAAAAAAGATTTTGCATATCAATTATACTTCATTTTAGGGGGAAAGACAAACAAAAAGTTTCAACGGCTTGGGCGAGGCTTTTAAAAACAATCCGCCAGATTATATATCGTTTTTTTCTGCTTTTGCGCTTTTTCGAGCATTCTTCCGCTGCCGCCGGCGGTGTGGCGAATGTAGCAAACCATTATATCGCACCGTTTAATAATCCAATCGTTTCGCCAAAGAACGGCAAATTTTTTAGGTACCTTTTCGATACCGTCAGGATAAAGCGTCTCATCAGGAGAATAAAGCGGATATTCTTCCTTTTTGTGGGGCAAGAGCAAAAACAAAGGGATAAAATTAAGCCGATACCATCAGTAATCTTCAAAGACTTTACGTTTACATTGAATCCGCAAACACAATGCATAAAAATAATCTTCAAAAACTACGGATGATATCGGCTGAAATTTTCTAAACGCTTTTTATTAAGTTTTCAGTGCAGATTTTCCGTCTGCAAGCATAATATATCACACTCTTTTTTGCTTGTCAATACCCCAAAAGCGCAGTAAAATCAACGGTTTTTGGGCTGTTGAAAGTTATATAGAGTTATGTAGGGTTATACAGTTCCGTGTAGGGCGGATGAGGACGAAAAATTTTTAAAAAAAATATTTAATCAAAATGATTGTATTACATTTACTACCAAAATAATTCCGAAGAAAGCAAAAACAATTTTGTTTTAAGCGTATTTTTAGCTTTTTCGCTTTATTAAACAAACGGAATATTTAAAGTGCATTCTTTCCAATTCCTGAGCAGTTAACATTAAGTTGACTTTGCTGAAAAAAGGAAGTTTTTCATTCAACCCTGAATCCTTATCATCGATTATTGCATATATTACTTCATATTCGTTAGATAATGGCTTAGCAGAAGCGTCAAAAGGTTCTGTTAAAAACTTTTCCTTTGCAATATCAACAATTTGTCTTCTAAATGATTCATCACTTGAAAAACATTCTGCGGATACCTTGCCTTGTGCAAACAAATGACTAAGTTGTGCTGACTGCCCTTTGTTTTTTATGTGGATAAACTGTTTTTGTTTTGTATAAATATCACAAGCCTCTATTTTTTTAGGACTACCATCAGCAGAAAGCATTTGACAATCAAACAAACAAAAATTATCGTTTCCGTCTACAACCATTTTGTTGTAATCTCCTTCGTGCATTGCTTTTTCACATTCAGGAAGCGTTAATGTAGATATAGGAATCCTATTAGCAATAAAGTTGTTTACTTGATTGAAAAATGATGTTTCCACTTGATACCAAGAACCCGAACAGAATATATAATTCTTGTTCTCATATTCTGTTTGAAAAACAAGTGCAGCATAAATACTACATATAGCAAATGGGATACCCTCAGAGTTCATTGCATACAATTTATCTCTTCTGATTTTTGAATATACATTCGTATCATCACGAATGCTATTAATATATTCAGAAATATCTAAATTCAAATTATAGTTTTCCGGTTTGTCAGTTTTCTTGCCAATTCCAGAATAACAAAAGCCGATGATTCTGTCCCAATCAGTTGTTTCCGGTGGAGCAATATGCAAATGCTCTATATTCTTTTTTTCTATTGCATCTGCAAGTTGAAAGTCAAGAGTTTCTGACAGTAATGAATCTCTTACTTCTGCAACATTGTCTACCCATTCAAAGCCGATATGTTTGTACCGATCATCTGTATAAGCAGAATAATATAGTTCCAATTTGTCTTTTAGTTCACTCAAATCCATATATACAGACACTACCAACGAATCTTTTCCACTTATGTGGTTTCCGTATTTTTCATCGCATGGCTCTCCAGTTATGCCTTTCATAATGTCATTTGTAACATTGAGACCGAATTCATCTTGTGATGTGCTATAACTGGCTTGTCTTTGAGTAGTAACAACCATATCCTCAATTGTTGCCGCATTTACACTACGCATTTTATTGGGATTTATTGTGTTTAACGCAACTTTAAAGCCAAAATTTCTTTCGATGCTTTCTTCTTTTAAAAACGATCTGCCATAGCCAAAAACCACTGCCATAATTCTGCTTTTTACTTTTAGCAACATTATAGCTTTGTTTGATGCATTATCCGATATGTCAATTTCGTCTTGTGACCAAACAACAAGATAGGGTTTCCAGCGAGGGGGCTTTTTCTTGCTATCACAATAATAAATTATTCCATCTACTCCAACGGATTGCTTTACAACTGCGGAAGACAAATTTTCCGGAGATTTCATGCAATCCTTAAATTCTTGGACATAATCTTTTATAAGAAAAACGGTTAAATTGACCACTTGTTTATCCACACTATACACCTTCCTTTATTTAAATTAATCGCAATAATCATTGCGTTATACATTCTTTTGTAGTTGCAATAATTTTGTCTTTCCAATCTACAACATCTCTAATAGATAACTTCTTTTGAATTTGTATAAAAGCATCCATAAATTCAAAATCGATTTCTTTGTTATCATTGATGGGGAGTTTTACAATCATTTCTGATGCGACTTTTCGTGTGAATTTTGTCGCATAATCAAATCTTCCGGCGGCATTCTTTTTAAATAATGATAAAAAATACAGCAACGAATTTTCAGACCACTTAACATCATTTAAGGGGTATAATCCTTGTATATGAGAATATCCAATAAAATCGTTTGGTTGATAAAAAATTCCTTCAGATGTAGTTGTATCTGTAAATGTTATCTTATTGCCTTCTTCGGTGGGATTTAAACTCACATAGCCACCTATTCCATTGCCGATACTTGAATTTACAACAACCGGGGTTTTTCCAGCCGTTTTAAATAATAAACGATTGGTTAATTTATATGATCTTGTCGGGTGAATATCAAATAAATCTCCTATTTTATAATCTTCATATGTGATATTTCCGTTTTGATAAGCTACTAATATCTCTTTCTCTTTGTCAGTTAAATGATAATCTTCTAATTGACTCACCTTCATATATGAATCGAGTTCGCTTATCCGTTCCTCTTCGAGTTCGCTTACATAGTTTTCCATATATTCATAGTCTGGCTCATCATTTTCGTTGATTGGCAATTTAATATATGTGTTTTTTAATGCAATTTTCGTGGCTTTTTCATTGTATGAAAATTTTTTTGTAATAACTTTTTTTATGGATGTTATAATAAATAATGCTATTTTTTCGTTTAAAAAATCCGATTGTAACACACTTGTCGCACCATGCCCATCTTTTAGGTAAAACGGCGTTTCAAGATATACTACATTTTGATTATTAGAATGAATTAGAATGGTAGGCTTTCCTTCAGGATTGTTCAATACTTTTTCTGTCAAGGATAGATAGGAGATAATTCCATTGTTAATAGTCGCTTGTCCGCAAAATGGATACTTTTCATCGTTCGCCACAGTTAAATCGGGAATTTTCAAAGGATCAATTTCCTTTTGAGGTTGCCAATTAAATATATCTTCGATTTTGAACTCTTTAAACCTAACCATCTATTTCACCCCTTAATACAGCCGACACTTTCCACCCGAGATATTCTTTAATGGTATTTCTAAAGTCGTCTTCCGTAGGAATTGTGTTAAACTTTATATGTTGCGAAAATGTCCAATCATTTCCTTCTAAACTAATTGTATCTTCTATATACTCATCTTCAGAGAAGTAATGGAGATATGCTTTTCCATATAATACTAAGTTTATAATTTCTTCGTAACGTTCTATCGCATTATCTGTGTTTTTTAAATTTGCATCTTGGCTGGATTTTTTGCGATTTTGTCTTGTATAACCATCATTAGAAAAATCAATAAACTTAACAATTTGTTTTTCATTATGCGGTGTTCCCACATCAAATACATATATTGCGGTTTGAACGCCTGCTTTTCCTTTAAAAATATCCGCCATGTGAATACTTGCTAACAATGTATTATTTTCCAAAATATCTTTAGTATATGGCAAACCATTTCCGCTTCCTGCGTTTTCTTGAATAAGAATAGCCGCTTTACCTTTGCTCATTTTTGAAAGAGCTTTCTTTACAAAAATAAATCCTTTGCCCGGAGCGGAATAAGGAGGATTTAGCAGGAATACATTTGCAGGGAAATCTTTACCATTCATTTCGCCTTGTTCATATTTTCCTTCAAATTCTGTTAAGCTGTCTTTATGAATAATATTTGATGAACCATCTCCCATTAAAATCATATTAAGGACAGCCAACAAATAAATATCTGATCTTTTTTCAATTCCGAGTAATTGTTTATACTTTATAGATGCAACCTTTTCGTTTAATTCTTTAGGACTATGTATGCGTTCTTCTGCATCCCGTATCATCAACTTCATTGACGATATCAAAAATCCTGCTGAACCAACGGCATAGTCCCAAACAAAACTATCTTTGTTTACTTGTGCTAACTTTGCCATAAGGTCAGTTACATAACGAGGTGTTAATACAACATCGTTTTTATCGCTATCGGGAATATCTACCCAAGCATTGAGAACATTAAAGAGTTTCCCTGTAAAATCAAGATGTTTTGCAGATGTAAAGATAGGCATAATATCGTTTTTAACGCTTGTGTACACACTCTTTAATTTGCTTTCACCGTTAATGGGTTTCCATAAATCCGAATAAACAAAGACGCGAGAAAGGTCGTTGACTATCATTTCTTTCTTTTCCTGTGGTAGGCTCCGCTCTTCCAAGAAAGAATCAATTTTGTTAATGATAACACGACCGTCATTCGTTTTTGTCCCTTTTTCGCCTTTGAGTTCGGAAATTTCCAAAGGAGCAACCTTATCTTTAACTCCCAAACCCGCCATGATCATTCCGGTTACCAACTCAACACGAGAACCAACAGAAATTTTGAGGGTATCTTGCATCGTTTGATTTAACTTTTTGAGCTTCACTTCAATTTCGTTTTCATATTCTTTGGCTTTTGCTTCAATTTCTTCCTCAGTCAACCCGGCTTTATCAATTTCTTCAATAAATGATGCTTGGTTTTTCTTTGTCAGAAAAGATAAATCACTATAATTTCCTATTTTTTTCGGAATGCAGAAATTGTCTAAAGAAATATAATAAACCCCAATTTCTGATACTAAAGCTCCACTTTCATCAAAGTATCCGTTTATACCGATTGCTACAACCTCTTTATAACTTTCTGTGTATTCAATAATTGCATTAGCGTAATGAATTGCTCCGTTTACGGCATACTTGTTTATGTTAGTGAAATTTTCTGTCCCATCTTTTTTCTTGTTATCTATTTCACCATCAGGTGTCAATTTGATAAAGTCGCCTTTCTTTCCTTTGGCTTCTATCATAACAGGAATTCTACGCATTCCTGATGTCTCCAAAAACAGTTTTATATCAGGAATGTTTGAACCGACACCTCCGCTCTTGGAAGGTGCTGATTTTAATGCGTTTTCAATTTCGGAATTTATCGTTTCTGTTTTAGTATAATATTTCACAGATCCAAGCTGTCTTTTTGCTAAATCTTCAACTTGCTCTTCAATACTTCTCACACTGTTCTTCGCCATAATAGAAATCCTCCAAATCAATAAAAATCATTTCGTAACATACCTTTTTTCTTTTCCTCTGCCGACAACACGGATAAGACCGAGTTCTTTCATTTCGCGGAGCAGATTATAAAGTCGGGTATGCTTGACACCCAAAAATTGCTCTAAATCAGCATCAGTTGCATTTTCGTTATTGGAAATAAATTTGAGCACTTGCCGCATTTGGGCAGTGACAAAAACATCATCTTTCTGTGCGGTTTCGGATGCTTCATTCATATTCGGCAAAACAATTTTGAATGCGTTCCCGGTTGCTTCAATGGTCGGCTGTGCGGTGCAATTTTCGTATAATTTATAAATTCTGCGAATGCCGGTGCCGTAACTCTCAATCAGCCGCAAACGGTGGAATACTTCGGCAAGATTCTTATTTCTCGGCTGAGAAATACCAATACGAATATCATCGGTTGAAAGACCGGGGAGAAGACCTCCAAGAGAAATAAACTCCATTTTACTGTCATTCACATTGATAATAATACTGCCACTAAATCCATAATCACGGTGAACCAATGCGTTGAGCAGTGCTTCACGAATGGCTTCTTCGGGGTAGTCTTTTTTATCGGTTCTGACTACGCCTTTAATAACGGAACTCGTTTTATTGCATAAGGCAAGATAATTAACAGCATCTTCAAACTGTCTGAAAAGCGAACCGCTGAACTCTTTGCTGTCACGGAATACCGTGCAGGTTTCATCGCTGAAAACAGCGATTTTTGTAGTATAGGGGCATTGGTCAGAAAGAAGCATGGCAAGATTGGTATAAATATCGTCCTTGCTTTGCACCATACCGAGTGCACGGTATTTTTCACGGTTAAACTCTACACCGTACATTTTAAATGCCCGTTCCGCTGCATCAAAGGTCAAATTCTGTTCGAGTGAACGCAGTTCCTCAAATGTATCGCCGTCACTATCCTTTATCATCTGCCGGATTTGTTCGGGAGAGGCAGGAACGCTTGATGTTCCTTGACGGACATAAACACCACTCGGTTTCAATCCTTTGCTTTTCAGGTAATACGGCTTGTTTGTGCCCTCGTTTACTGTAATGCGAACTACTTTATTATCCTGAACGGTGAATTTTACACACATGGTTACATCCGGCATAATAGCATCACGGATACCGTTAGTGATACGGGTATATTCATTGTCAACATCGGTAAGTCCAATGGCATTACCTTCGTTATCTATACCGACATAAACAATACCGCCGTCTGTATTGGCGAATGCGATAACTTCCTTATATATTTCTTCGGTAAACTGAGATTTAAATTCAATATTTTCAGTTTCAAAATTCATAAGTGTTCCTCCTACGCAAAACCCTATAAGATAGTACTTTATATTATAACCGATTTTTTCACTTTGTCAATCACAAAAGTGATTTTTCTGTGAAAATTCACTTTTATTGAGATTGATGACTTGTTTGCCTTTCTTTTCGGCAATATCCTTGAACTTTGCCGCACCGCCACCGGAATAACAAACATAAGTAACGACAACATCCGACCATTCAATCATCATACGGTTTCGCTTATCTATTGCAAATCGTAGAGGCACACTTTCAAGACCGTCTGGATACATCGTATCTGAATAATCGTCAGTATCAAATTCATCTCGTTTACCCGGCATATAGGCAAGTACCACAGAGTATTTAATATGCGGATAAATTTTTGTCAACTGTTTTAATTCTTTTTTCACCATAGAATCAAATCCACCTTGATTGCCGACATAAAATGTATCAACACTCTTGTTTTCAATCAAATCTATTAAAGTGTTGTGTAGAATCGGTCGAACGCTATCCGGTGCAGTTCTATGACCGAAAAATGTGCAAACCAAAACAATCAACCCCTTGTTGCTCAATCTGTAAATCAAAAATTGAATATTCAGTGCAAAATATAAATATATTATATTATTGCTCTATATAATAGTCAACTGCTTTATAACGAGAACTGCGGATAAACACCTCAAAAAGTATAATTATACTAAAGAACAATGCGAGGTGTTTTTTATGAGCAAAGAGGTTGATTTTAAGAACAGAGATAGATTTATACAACTCGGAATATCCATATCAGCATTAAGAAAGATGAATGGTATGTCACAAGAATTGCTTGCTGAGAAAGCCGGTATGAGCCGTTCCCATTTGAGTGCGATTGAAGCACCGAACCTGGTCAGACCGTTTTCACTTGAAATTCTTTTTAACATAGCAGATGCTTTGGATGTTGAACCCGGAGATTTATTAAACGCATCTATGTTCCCGGAAAATATGTTTAAGAAAAAGAACAGCGACAAATAAAAAACCGTCCGAAATAAATCGAACGGATACTAATATTCACAGATATATTTGAGCACCGTGTCAAAAAACACGGTGCTCATTTCATGCTTGTTATAACTCTAATAAAAAATACTTGTGCATTTCCTTGTGCATTTGGGTGTAGTAAAGGTGTAGTAGGTGTAGTAAACTGTTATCCCCAACGCCCAAAAGTCCTTATTTTAAACCGTTTTTCCGAGTTTTATCACTCAATCGGCTTCATTGTCGGAAACAAGATTACATCTCTTATAGACTCGTTTCCGGTAAGCAACATTACAAGGCGGTCGATACCGATGCCGCATCCACCCGTGGGAGGCATACCGTATTCAAGCGCGGTAACAAAATCGTCGTCAAGCATATTCGCCTCTTCATCTCCGCACTCTCTGAGCATAAGCTGGTGCTTAAATCTTTCTAACTGGTCAATCGGGTCGTTAAGTTCGGAGTATGCGTTTCCGTATTCGGTACCCAAAATAAAGAGTTCAAAACGCTCGGTAAGGTACGGCTTATCGGGTTTTCTCTTTGTAAGAGGCGAAACCTCAACGGGGTAGTCCATAATAAAGGTCGGCTGTTCAAGGGTCTGCTCAACAAACGCGTCAAAGAAGCTTACGAGAATATCGCCCCATGTTTCCTTGCCTTTTTCAATCTCAATATGCTTTTCTTTCGCGAGGGCAACAGCCTTCTCGTTATCGCAGGCGAACGACTCAAAATCAACGCCGGTAACATCCTTTACCGCTTCCGCCATAGTCTTTCTCGCAAAGGGCTTTTCAAGGTCGATATCAACGCCTTTGAAGGTAACTTTATAGCAACCGTTTGCGGCAAGGGCGGCGTTTCTTATAATTGCCTCGGTGCGGTCCATCATACCCTTATAATCGGTATAAGCCTCATAGAATTCAATCGAGGTAAACTCAGGGTTGTGCTTTGTGTCCATACCCTCGTTACGGAAAATTCTGCCTATTTCGTAAACACGGTTCATTCCGCCGACAATAAGGCGTTTAAGCGGCAGTTCGGTTGCGATACGCATATACATATCAAGGTTAAGCGCGTTGTGATGAGTAATAAAGGGTCTTGCGCTTGCGCCGCCTGCAATGGTAGAAAGAACCGGCGTTTCAACCTCGGTATAACCGATGTCTTCAAGAGTCTTTCTTACAGAGCCGATTATTTTGGAACGCTTTATAAATGTTTCCTTAACCTCGGGATTTACGATAAGGTCAACATAACGCTGGCGGTATCTCGTGTCGGTGTCCTTAAGCCCGTGAAACTTTTCGGGGAGAGGGATAAGAGATTTTGATAACAACTCGATATGTTGGGCGTGAACCGAAATTTCGCCGGTCTGGGTTTTGAAAACATAACCCTTTACACCGATAATATCGCCGATATCCCATTTCTTGAAAGCCGCGTAGTTTTCTTCGCCGACATCATCACGGCGGACATAAAGCTGAATATCGCCGTTGCCGTCCCTGAATCCTACGAAACTCGCCTTTCCCATAATTCTGCGGCTTATTATTCTGCCGGCAAGGGAAACGGTATTCCCCTCATATTTTTCAAAGTCCGCCTTAATATCAACCGAGCAATCGGTAACATCGTATTTTGTTTTGACAAACGGGTCGTTCCCCGCCTCTTTTAAAGCGGCGAGTTTTTCCCGGCGAACTTTCAAAAGTTCGTTTAAGTCCTCGGTTTGATTAGCCGTGTTGTTTGCGTCTGCCATTTTTCATCTTCCTTTTCAAAAAAGGGCAGTTCGAAACCGCCCCGTAAAATCAAAAAACTATTTTGATATTTTAAGAACCTTAAGTTTAATCGTTTCGCCGTCTTTAATATCGACAATCACTTCGTCGCCGACCTTTTTGCCGAGGAGCGCCTTGCCGACGGGGGATTCATCGGAAATTTTTTGTTCAAGCGGATTAGCCTCGGTTGAACCGACGATTTTGTAGACCTCTTCGCCGAAGTCTTCGTCAAAAACCTTGACTTTAACGCCGACAACGACCTTTTTCGGGGAACCCTTTATATCGTTGATTATCTCGGCGTTTTTGAGCATTTGTTCTATATCGACAATTCGCGCTTCGGTTTTGGCCTGTTCGTTCTTTGCTTCGTCGTATTCGCTGTTTTCGGAAAGGTCGCCGTAGCCTCTTGCTATCTTGATTTTTTCGGCGATTTCCGGGCGGGTGATATTTTTTAAGTGTTCTAATTCTTCTTGGAGTTTTTGTTTGCCCTCTTCGGTCATTTTGTAGGTTTTTGCCAATCGGATTACCACCTTTTTTAATCTTCAAAATAAATAATTAACGGTGCAAGGGCACCGTGTCTTACCTATTATATAATTATTACGCCGATATGTCAAGTTTTATATTGACAAGCAGGAAATAATGTGTTAAATTAGTATATATTGAAAGGCTATGACGAATTAAAAGTAGTCGCAATTGTTTGGATGTTAAGAGAGTTGCCGGGCGGTGCGAGGCAACCGAAGGCGTTGCGCCGAAATACACTTTCCGAGCCGCCGGTTGAAACGAAGTAGACCGTGTCGGGTGCGCCCGTTAAAGCGCGGGGGTTATGCTTGTAACCTGATGAGGTCTTGTGCGTGAGCATAAGGCAAAATGAGGTGGTACCGCGGATTTTCCGCCCTCTGTGTAAAATCATTTTATGCAGAGGGCGTTTTTGTTTTCTGCGAAAAGGGGAGTTTTAAATGGATATGTTTATCAAAATTGCAATGCTTGTCGTATTTTTCGGCGTTATGATCGGGGTCGGCGTTTATTGCAAAAGGCACGCAACCGATGTTAACGGTTTCGTTTTGGGAGGCAGAAATGTCGGACCTTGGCTTACCGCCTTTGCCTACGGAACATCGTATTTTTCCGCCGTTATCTTTGTCGGCTATGCCGGTCAGTTCGGTTGGAAATACGGCGTTGCCGCAACATGGATAGGCATTGCGAACGCCTTTTTGGGCTCGCTTCTTGCCTGGGTCGTTTTAGGCAGAAGAACGAGGGTTATGACGAGGCATCTTGATTCCGCAACAATGCCCCAGTTCTTCGGAGAGAGATTTGAAAGCAAATCTTTAAAAATCTTTGCCTCTGTTATTATATTCATTTTTCTTATTCCTTATACCGCGTCCCTTTATAACGGTTTAAGCCGTCTTTTTGAAATGGCGTTTCCGGTTCCGTACTGGGCTTGCGTTGTCGCAATGGCGGTGCTCACAGGAATTTATGTTATCGCCGGCGGATATATGGCTACCGCGATAAACGATTTTATTCAGGGCATTATAATGCTTGCCGGTATCGTGGCGGTGGTCGTCGCCGTTCTTAATACGCATGGCGGATTTATCGGCTCGCTTAACGGTCTCGCCGAGATAAACGACGCCGCCGTTTCAAAAACGCCCGGCATTTTCGCCTCCTTCTTCGGTCCCGACCCGTTAGGGCTTTTGGGGGTTATGATTCTTACTTCGCTCGGCACATGGGGACTTCCGCAGATGGTTCAGAAATTCTATGCCATAAAGAGCGAAAAATCAATTTCCAAAGGGACGGTTATTTCGACCGTGTTCGCAACGGTTGTTGCCGGCGGTTGCTATTTCCTCGGCGGTTTCGGCAGACTGTTTTCGGGCGATATCACCTATCTGCCCGACGGAAGCCCGAGCTTTGATTCGATAGTTCCCGCAATGCTCCGACAATTGCCTACCTTGCTGATTGCCGTTGTCATCATTCTCGTTCTTTCGGCTTCTATGTCTACCCTCTCGTCGTTGGTTCTCACTTCGAGTTCTACCCTTACGCTTGATTTTATTGCGCCGCTTAAGAAAAAAGAGATGAAAGAGAAAAGTCAGCTTCTCATAATGAGGTTGCTGATAGTCGTTTTTGTCGCGATATCGGCGGTTATTGCCATTCTCCAATATCAAAATCCCGCGTCAATAGGATTTATCGCACAGCTTATGGGCATATCCTGGGGCGCGCTTGCAGGCGCTTTTCTCGCTCCGTTCCTCTACGGACTTTACTGGAAACGCGTTACAAAAGCCGCCTGCTTTGTAAACTTCGTCTTTTCTTCGGTATTTATGGCGCTGGTAGTTTTCTGCGGAAAAATATTCCCGAAGATTTTGCAGTCGCCCATTAACGCCGGCGCGTTCTGTATGCTTTTCGGTATGATTTTGGTGCCGGTTGTAAGCCTTATTACAAAGGCGCCCGAAAAGAACAAGGTCGAGAAAATATTTGCCTGCTATGACCAAAAGGTCGTAGTTTCGGCGAAAGACTCAATAGGCCAGGAATAACGGGAGGGCGCTTGCTTTGAAGTTAAACACCAAGCAAACCGTTTTGATAGGCTTTGCCTTTATGTCTATCCTCTGCTTCTGGCAATTTTACGACCAGGTAATACCCTATCTGCTTGAATATAAATTCGGGCTTAAAACCCTGCCTGCCAACGCCATAATGGCGATTGACAATATTCTCGCAATATTTATGCTGCCTCTTTTCGGGGCGATTTCCGACAAAACCGAAACAAAACTCGGCAAAAGAACGCCGTATATACTTTTCGGAACAATAGCGGCGGCAATATTGCTTAACGTTATCGCGTATTTCGTTCAAACGGTATATTTCCCGGGATTTTTGACCTGCCTGATAATACTCCTGGTGGTTATGGCGATTTACCGCTCGCCAGCGGTGGCGTATATGCCGGATGTTACTCCGAAACCGCTTCGCAGTAAAGGCAACGCAATCGTAAACCTTATAGGTTATTTGGGCGGAATTTTTGCAACCGTCGTTATGATGTTTCTGCTTAAAAGCGAAAAAACGGCTGACGGTGAAAAGATTTTCAATCCAAATCAGTCGTTTATGCCTGTTTTTGTAATCATTTCGGCGTTTATGCTGATAAGCATTCTTGTAATGGTTTTGTTTGTTAAAGAAAACAAGCTTGAAAAGGTCGCGGAGGACGAACAAGACGAAAACGAAAACAACGGCAAACTTTCAAGCGGCGAAAAAACAAGCCTTGTCCTTATTCTGCTTTCGGTCTTCTTTTGGTTTGCCGCCTATAACGCCGTAACGACAGCGTTTTCAAGATACTGCCAAAAGATTTGGAATACCGACCTCGGAACATCTTCGGGATATCTTCTTGTCGCGACGGTTGCCGCAATCATCTCGTTTATTCCGCTCGGCTTTTTATCCAACAAAGCAGGACGAAAAGCGACGGTCGTTATAGGAATTTTGCTTATGACCGTGAGTTATTTTGCCGCCTTTTTCTTAACGCACGAAACGCCGGTTATGTATGTAATATTCGCGGTTGTCGGAATAGGATGGGCAACTATAAATGTTCATTCGTTCCCCATGGTTGTTGAATTGTGCAATGACCGTAACATCGGAAAATATACCGGCTACTATTACACTTTTTCGATGGCGGCGCAAATAATAACCCCTGTTTTTTCGGGCTTTTTAATAGACCATACAAATTTAGGGTATAAAATACTTTTCCCATATGCGGTAGTGTTTATGTTGCTGGCGCTTATAACTATGTCGTTTGTTAAACACGGAAATTCGAAACCGCTCGCAAAGGATGTTATTTTTGACGCCCTTTCGGGAGACTGATACACAAAAAATGAAAAACGGTAAGGCTTTTAGCCTTACCGTTTCTTTATGTTCTCAACATCGTCAAAGCAAAATTCAATTCCCATATATTTTAGGTCGTTCTCATATTTTTCTATGCGCTCATCGGTTTGCAGGTCAAGTTCTTTTTTGTGAACGGAAATCGTGTCTCTTCGCAAAAACAGCGCCTCAAACCAGCGGGCGACATAACAAAACGGGAGCAGAAACGGAACCTTTTTAAGAACGGGATATTTAACCGTCATTCTGCGAAAATCGGGGAAAACGAGGCGCAGAAATGTAAGTTTTTTGCCCGAAACGATACCGCCGTATTTTTTTGCCAGCAGCCCGTTTGAAAGAACGCCGTTGGCGGCGGTACCGCGAACGCAGGAATTAAATACATATTCGGTTATAAAATCAGTAATATCGGACGGCTTTTTGTTTTCGAACCAAACCGCCGAAGTATAGGTAAAGTTTCGGTAAAAGACAAGCAGATTGAGGACTTCGAGGTTTTTCTCCAAATATGCTTCGTCAAGAGAAAACGCCTTTTTATAAAGCCATAAATCAATAAAATATCTTATGCCGATGCCGGTATCTCTGAAATGCTTGGCGATATGGGCGAACATAAACAGAAACTCGTCTTCTTTTGACATTTCATATTCAAAGGCACCGGGCTCCTTCGGTTTAACAAAATCCCAACCGTCGCCGAAAAAGGCGAAATAATCCTTGTTGTTTGAAGGAATGAGTTGTTTATGAAGCTCAACGGTAAGGTTTTGATAATACCAGATAAACTCGTGCAGACTTTCTTCCGATTCGGTAAAGCCCAAGTTTAAAAGCAGTGGCTTAATTTTATCGTATTGTTCGACCTTTATTAAAACATCGATATCGACCATTTCGCGCATATCGCTTTTCGGATACAGCCTTTTAAGGCGAGGACCCTTTAAAATGCAAAAGCAGATTTCGTTTTTTGTGAATTCATCGGTGATAAGATTAAGTAAAAATGACTGTTTTCGGTCGACATAGATGTTTCGCATAACATTGTTGTTAAGAGTATTATAATGCTCCGCCGAGGTGTCAACACCGCAGTTTGAAAGTCCGTAGAATATGATGTTTTCCATTTTTTGCCGGCGTGCGGTCGCCGTTATCATTTTGTGCGGTACTTCGTTCGGCAAATGATACCTCTTGCCCGAAATAGCGCTTTTTGTTAAGTCAAGGAATGTTTGCTGAAAATCAGTCATAGTGTTCCCTCCGGCAAATTTAAACCGTTTTTTTGTAATACTTCTTGCTTGAAATTACAATAAGCGGAGCAAAGCCTGTTTTAAGACCCGCAAGACACAGTTTTCCGAAAAGCCCCATATTTAGGTTTTTAAGGTTTATTCGGTTAAGCGCGGTTTTAAGGCTTTTGTCTTTAAGGAGTTCCTTGATTTCGGATTTCTTTTCAGAATACTTTTTATCATCTGTTCCGAAAACAAACGGGAATTTTTCAATAAGCAGTTTTATAAGAAGATGCGCCGAGTTATAAAGGTTTTCGGGCGTTTCAAGCCCGTTTTCTTTTATAAACGCCTCGCGAAGGTCGAAAAGATGAATGATTTGACCGAGCCTCTCGTATTTTACAACATGCATTATCGAGTTTTCGTTTTGGCGGTAGTAGTAAAGCGGTTCCTCTAAATAACCTACGCTGTCGGCAAGTTTGTAAACCCTCAGCGCCGCCTCGTAGTCCTCGGCGTAGCGGATGTCTTCGTCAAACAAAAAGCCGGCATCTACGATTTTTCGCGAGAAAAAACAAACGTTGAAATTCAAATCATAAGACCTAACAAGTTCCGGGAAAACGGTTTCGTGGAAATTACTTTTTCGGTAGATGGTGTCGTTGAAAAAGTGATTTTTGTTTGTTTGGCAGAGAGTTTCGCCTTTGTCGTTGAAAAGGGAAAATGAGAAAACAGTTATATCGCAATTGTTATCATTTGCAAAACCATAAAGTTTTTCACAAAAATCGGGGGCGATATAATCATCGGCGTCAATGCAGGCAAGATATTCTCCTTTTGCTATTTTAAGCCCCGTATTTCTTGCTCCGCCGAGCCATTTGTTTTGCTGATGTATAACAGTTATTCTGTTGTCCTTCGCCGCATATTCATCGGCAATTTTCCCGCTGTTGTCGGGCGAACCGTCGTCAACCAAAATTATTTCAATATCTTTAAGGGTTTGATTTATAATGCTGTCGACACATTCACAAAGGTGTTTCTCAACATTATATATTGGGACAATTATACTGACCTGGGGGATGTTCATATCTTACCTTCTATCAACTTATTATATACGGTTTCGTTTCCGCTTGATGAAAGCGCCGCATATTCGTTATGCCAAGATAATTTGTAGAAAAAAGTACCTTTTTCAAATTTCCAATCTGAAAAAGAAACAGAACGATTTATCGCGAATTGCATACTGAAAATATTTTGATTGTGAATGGGAATGGTGTCGACATCTTGCTTAAAGAAATCGGCTTTATCGTAAAAAAAGGACATGTAATAATCAAAAGCAAAGTAGTCTATTGCCTCGTTTTCCGTTTCCCAATATGCTTCAAAACAGTTTTTGAAAAATCCAAAGAACGGGTAATTCTTTCTGCCGCCAATAATAAATCCTGTCCAGCGACCCTTGGAAATGTTTTCAGAATCAGGAGCGAAGCCAAAACGAACGGTGTAAAAATCCCTTTCAAATATCCATTCGGGAATTGCCCCGTAGGAAAAAACCGTAGCATCCAACCACAGTCCGCCATATTTGAATAACAGACTATTTCTGATGTAATCAGAAAAATTTGCAGCACAAAGATTTCCAGATTTGAATTTTTCCATGATATAAGCGGGTATTTCAATAAACTCATCAATGTTTTGCAACGATACAAAGTTTACGGGATGACTTCCGGCGTTTTGACGGATAGATTCAAGACAGCGTTTAACTAATTTCGGCGCATTATCCTCGCCTTGAAGCCAGCAAACAAAAATTGGCTCTTTTGAAGAATCAACGTTTGAATCATATGCAAGGTCTTTGTTTTTTTCAAAAGCGAAAGATGTATATTTGTCAAGATATTTGAATATAGCACGATCACGCATAGCAAACGATTTGACGCGCAAGCGGTCAGAATTAAAAAAATAACTTGCGGTCGTCAACAAATGACTAAAACCCAACCATTTGGAGAAGCGCCTTTTTTGCCTATATTCTTTTAGTATCAGTTTAATATCTTCTTTTGTCATCCTTTACCGCTCCCTCTTAAAGTCTGTTATAACAAAAATCCTTATAGTTGTTTTCTGCGTCGAATTTTTCAAGAAATGTGTTTCGCGCTTTTTCGCAAAGGGCAATATATTCATTTTCGTCCATTTCACAAAAGCGCAAAATTAAATCTGTAAGTTCTTTTGTTTCAAAATCCGGTTTTAGCAAAAAGCCGTTTTTGCCGTCCGATACGATTTCACACGTTCCGCCCACATCGGTCGCGATAATCGGAATGCCGAAAGAAATCGCCTCCATTATGGAAACGGGCAGACCCTCTATTTCGCTGACATTGATAAAAAGATTGACATTGTTTTTGTTGTAATAGTTGTATATTTCGGAATTGGGGATACGCCCCGGAAACTCATATTTTATATTTTCTGGTAATGAGGACTCGGCAAGCTTTTTTATTCTTTCAAAATCTTCGCCATCACCGAAATGGGTCCACGAAATGCTTTTGTCGGTTATTTCGGCAAGACCTTCTACTATCAGGTTTACCCGTTTGACAGGAATAACATTCGAGCAGGAAACGATATTAAAGGTCGGTTCTTTTTTCGGCAAAGCACAAGCAAAATTATCTTTAACACCTAAATATGCAACGCTTATTTTATCGCTTAAATCCGGATATAGATTTTTAAGGTAATATTCGCCGTCTTTGGAGCAGGGAAAAATCTTTTCAAATTCAGAGAGCATAAATGATTGAAAAGGAAGATAATCGGCATAAGAAAACTCGCTATATATATCAAACCTGTGGCAACGTGAAACAAGCTTTGACTTTATGCCGGATTTTTTAAGTTTGTCGTGAATTTTAACAGCGCACATTCCTATCGTGCTTAACCAATAGGAATAAACGGTTACCGAATCATCGGCGGTAATATCGCAAAGCCTTAAAAAACCGTCAAGGTTTTCAGTTTGTTTTTTTACAGTAGCCGAAAAATAGCAGCAAGCCGAAATCTTTGCAAAGGCGTTTTTTCCAAGGCAATTTCGGAATATCTCTTTTATCGCAGACGGCTTAAAAAGGCAGGGGACATAATCTTTTTTTGTAACCTGCTTCGGGTTTGCCGCAAAAACGGCTACATTTTCGGGGACGCACCTTTTTTTATCGGACGAATGCGCCTCGGTCGAGTAAATAAAGATTTTATCAAAGGACTGCGAAAGATACTCAATTTCGTTTTCAATAAAAGTTTCGCCCGACCCGTAAGGGTAATTCGATGTTACAAAAATAAGTTTTTTCATAAAATTTTTTCCTTGCAAAACTCGAGAAATTTTTCATAAGATTCAAATTGCGGCGCGGAAGAGAGCCATTTTTCTATAATATCTTCTTCGTCGTCGCCGGAAAGATTGGTAAAAATATCATTCGCCTTAAGAGCTTTTCTATCTCTTTCGAGATACAAAGGAAAGAAACTTTCCATTTCTTTTATAGTTGGAAACCGCCCATATTTTTTCTTGAAAGCAAGAGCGTTCTCTTTTGCTTCGGATATGTACTTTTCTTTTCTTATTTTATAGTGCTCGTCGAGAGTTCGGATAACCTTTGCGGGATTTCCGGCTGCAACGCAATTTGAAGGTATAACGCCTGAAACCACACTTCCTGCTCCGATTATAACATTATCTCCGATTTTTGTCCCCATCAGGATAATTGAATTCATACCGATAAAAACATTATTTCCTATAACGGTTTTCTTTGCCTCGGCTACGATGTCGCCGTAGACGCGGCGAAGGACCGAACGGCTGTAATCGTGGGTAAGAATTGTGACATTCGGTGCGATCTTACAGTAATCGCCTATCTCGAGGAGCCACGGGCGAGAAGCGTCTATCGAAGTACGGGTTATGTCAAAAAACTTTGTATGTTTTCCGCAGGTAACACCCTGTTTTGCAAGGTGTTTTATAAATCCTTCGTTAGAAATCCGGGATGGACAAACTTTCATTATAAAATCAAACAAATTCATAATAACAATCCTTGTTGTTAACCGATCGCGGATATGACCTTTTCAAGTTGCTTTTCCCATGTAAGATTTTCCTCGGCAAATTTTCTCATCCTGTCATGGATGTCAGGATGGGCGATAATATAAGAATAGTATTCGATTATCTCGCGAACATTTACGGGAGATTCACACGAATCGATAATTCTACAAAAATCTGAATCTTCGGGGATCGAGATATCGTAAAGACTGCTTACAAACGGGATCCCTCTCGCACAGTATTCTCTGGTTTTGAGAACCGAGGTTTTACCGGCGTTTTCCCGATCGGCATTGAAGGTTGAAACGGCAATATGACTGTTTTCAAAGAGTGAATCAAGATCAGGACCGGATTTAACGCCGTGAAATATGACCTTTTCTTTGAGCCCGAGTTTTTCGGAGAGATCCATCAGTTTTTCTTTTTCGTCGTTTACTCCGTTTCCAACAACATCAAAGACGACATCAGGTTCGCCTTTATCTTTGTGCTTATAGTATTCATACAAGCCGGAAATAAGGCGATCAAACCGATGATCCGGTCGAATAAGAGCAACGCTTATAATATGAAGAGGACGAACCTCTTTATTATTAGAAGCGCAGAACTTAACGGCGTCAAGATCAATGCTGTTGTAAATATTTACACATGGAATACCGTAGATGCTTTTTTCCTCTCCGATATCCACGACCAAATCAACAAAATTTTTAAGTTTAAAGCGGTTACGCTTATCCTGAGAAAAACAAAATTTTGTTATTAAACTGACATTTCCGATGTTTTCGTTGTCATAAGGATATGTCGGGATTTCAATTACAACTTTACATATTTTATGAAGTTTTTTAATCATTCGCATAAAGGCAAAATCGGCAAGCGGATATCGGATATAGCACATATCAATGCCGTTTTCTTTGCATATTTTATCCGCTTTTTTAAGCAGTTTAATATATGTAAGATACATTTTTACCTGTGGTTTTACCAAAACGGCAGTATCCTCGCCGTGGATAAGAACACCCTGCCTGTCCTTAAAACAAAGGTGGTAGGTATCATAGCCTAAATTGTTAAAGGCTTTATATTGTCCAAGCAGTTTTTTTGTAACGCCGAGGGATTCCGAGGAGGTTATGTCGTTATCCGAAATCATAAGAATTTTTTTGATCATTTTTTTATTCCTTTGCAAAGGTGTTTTTTAATATCAAAGAGAAGATTTCAAGGTTTCGCAAATAAACTTGACCGATTCTTCCTCTAAATACGGGTGCATGGGTAGGCTTAAAACCGAACCGCAGAGTTTTTCAGTTACGGGGCAATCGGCTTTTTCGCTGTCGGTGTTCTGAAAAGCGCCCTGCAAATGCATAGGTTTAATATAATAAACCATTGAGGGGATTTCTTTTTCTTTAAGCAGGACTTGAATGCGCGGGCGGTCGGCGCCGTCGGGCAGGATAATGGTATATTGAGCCCAACTGCTTAAAAAGCCCGCTTTCGGGACAGGGAGTTTAAGCCCTGAGTCTGCAAGATACTTATTATACCAACCCGCAACAGTATTTACGGCGGTTACCTCATATTCTTTAAACGCCTTCAACTTCGGCAAAAGAATGCCAGCCTGAATTGTATCAAGACGACTGTTAAGCCCTAAACGGATGTTGTTGTATTTATCTTCCCCGCTTTTGCCGTGAACGGCAAGACTTCTTATCATAGCCGCCCATTCGTCGTTATCGGTGAAAACGGCGCCGCCGTCACCGTAACATCCAAGCGGTTTTGCTGGAAAAAATGAGGTTGTCGAAATGTCGCCGAAAGAACAGGCTTTTTTGCCGTTTATCTCACCGCCGAAACCTTGAGCCCCGTCCTCTAAAAGAAAGAGTCCGTATTTTTCGCATATCGGTTTGATTTTCGTATAGTCAGCAGGAAGACCGAAAAGGTCAACGGCAACAACAACTTTTGGTATATACCTTCCTTCGTTTTTAACCTTTATTATCGCCTGTTCCAATTTTTCGGGGTCTATATTGAAGGTATCTTCGCAAACATCTACGAATACAGGCGTTGCGCCCTCCGCCGCGGGGCATTCACCACTTGAAAAGAAGGTGAAATCGGGAACAAAAACGGCGTCGCCGACACCTATTCCCCACGCTTTGAGTGCAAGGGTGAGCGCATCTGTGCCGTTAGCGCAGGTGATACAGTGCTTCGCGCCGACATATTCCGCAAGCTTTTCTTCAAGCTCCTTTACCTTTTTCCCCGATATAAAGCCCGAAGAGGCGATGACCTCGTCGATTTCGCTGTCGATATCGGTTTTTAGGACTTCATATTGTTTTTTCAAATCTCTGAACTGCATAAAGGTACCGCCTTTTAACTTAGTCTATGGTTTTCCCGCATTTTTTGCAGGTTTTTGAGTCTTTAAGTATTTCCCCGCATTCGCAAACATATCCTATCTGCTTTGCAGGAACTCCCGCCATAAGCGCATGAGGCGGAACATCCTTTGTTACCACCGCGCCCGCGGCTATCATACAATACTCCCCGAGGGTGTGGCCGCAGACTATGGTCGCGTTTGCGCCTATAGAGGCGCCGCGTTTTACGAGGGTCTTCTTATAATTTGCGCTTCCTTTCGGAAATTCGGCGCGGGGAGTCAAATCGTTTGTGAATACCATTGAGGGACCGCAAAAAACACCGTCTTCCAATGTTACGCCCTCATACACCGAAACGTTGTTCTGGATTTTGACGCGGTTTCCGATATGAACGTTTTTGGAAATATTAACATTTTGCCCGAGCGAACAGTTTTCGCCGATAACGGCGCCCTCCTGAACGTGACAAAAATGCCATATTTTGGTGCCTTTTCCGATATAAACACCGTCATCTATATAACTGCTTTCGTGAACAAAACATTCGTTTTTATCTTCAAAACCTTTTAACATTTTTGCTTGCTCCTGTGCCTCAGATAAAACAACTTCGGGATTAAAAACCTTCCTAATTCTAAAATATTCAGTGGGGTTTCCCTCATATTTTCTAAAGAAATGGTTTATTCCCTTGATTACGCTACCTTCAAAATCAAAAGTCAAGTTGTTCTGAAGGGCGTATAAAATACAGTGATATAAAAGCGCTTCGCCAGTGTTGTTTTTTTCAGAGTCAGGATTAACTCCGCCCAAGATATAATACATGTTTCTTTCGTCAAATACACAGTAAGCGGAATAAGATAAATCACCGTTGATGTCGATTGCACAAAACATTTTCCCGGCACTGAACTTATCGCAACAGGTCAAATAATTAAGCAAAAAGTCTCGGGAGAAGGGACAAGAAACCCCTTGTTTAATATAAACCTTTTCATATAGGGATATAAACTCGTCAAAGGAAACCTCGGTTATTTTTTTGGTCATTCTTTGGCCTTTTTTTATTTGATTTTTAAATTTTGAGGAAAAAGAAGACCATATTTCCTCCGGCGTTTTATCCGGAGTAATACGATATGTAATTCTCGGAATAACCGAATACCTTTTCCAAAAAAAAGGAAGATAGTTCTTAAAGGTTGGCATATACTGTTGTTCATACACATCCACACCGAGACCTTCAATAAACTCGGTTGCCGCATTGATCACATCTTCTTCAAACTTTTGCTTTGAAGAGGTTCGCAGATTTTCCGCATAGTTAAAGATAATGCCGTTGTTCTGCGCAAGGGGGGCTTTTGTTATGTGTTTTAGACGGCCACGATTTTCAATATAATAAGGCATTGCCGCCATTACTTGATTGCCGTTTTCAAAAAGCCAGACATCCCAATTTTCGCTACCGCAAACGGTATCCATATACCACGGCTTAGAATACAAAGGGACAAAGGTTTCTTGGCAGAACAAAGCGTACTTTTGCTTGTTTGAAACCATCCTTAAAAAGTTCCTTTCATATCGGTACTTGCAAAATCTTCAAGGGGGAGCATTACCGGCTCGCCGGTTTTCATGCTCTTATAAATGCTTAAAATCATTTCGAGGGCGTTTCTGCCCGCAACGGCGTCAACATAGGGCTTTCTGCCAGTGTTTATTGCATCTATAACATCTGCGTAAAGAGAGGTGTGCCCGTTGCCGTAAACATTGCTCGTCTGCTCTTTTAAGCCCTTATTCTCATAGTCTTCATCGGTTTCATCGGCAAAATCCCAGACATCGATATTATTTGTGGAGGTGCCGCCTATCTTGACCGTTCCCTTTTCGCCGAAAACATAAAGGGTTTCTTCGAGGTTTTTCGGATAAACATTAGTAGTGCCCTCAATGGTAGCAACGGCGCCGTTTTTGAAGGTGACGACCGCCATTCCGACATCTTCGGCTTCAAGATAAGGATGTTGTTGCTGACGGGTTACGCCATAAACCGAAATAACATCGTCGCCGAACATCCAGCGAAGCAGGTCTACGCCGTGTATGCATTGATTCATAAGGCATCCGCCGTCTTCCGCCCATGTTCCGCGCCAGGGAGCCTGATCATAATAGCCTTTGTTACGGTTCCAGCGCACATGAATACTTCCGTGGGAAAGTTTTCCGAATCTGCCTGATTCTATCGCATTTCTTAACTTTTGCACCGCGACATTGAAGCGGTTTTGATGGCAGGCACAAAC
>DEWC01000058.1 GCA_002363095.1 Ruminococcaceae bacterium UBA3220
AGGGGGCGTCGGAAAAATTCACAATTCCCTCAATTCCGTATTTTAAGAGTTTTTTAAAACTCCATTTTGTTTTTCCGCCGATGCGTTCGGCGTTTTCAAATGAAAGCCAGAAGGTTTTAAAGCCTATCCAACTGAAAACGCCTTTTGAAAAGCGGTTCTTCTCCGAAACCGACTTTACGGCTTCAAGCGGTTTTCTTGTCATCATCCTATAATCTCTTGCGCCGTCCGATATTTCGGTGTCGGAAATGCTGTTTAGTATCTTATAAAAGATTTTTGCGAAAAGGGAGCGGAAAAAGGGCTCGCCCTTTCGGGAAATTCTGCGCGCCGCTACAATATCGTATTCTCCGCCGTCGAGGATTTCAGCCATTTTGGGCAAAAGCTCGGGCGGGTCCTGCAAATCCGCGTCCATAACGGCGACATAGTCGCCCGCAGCGCTGCAAAGCCCGGCGTATATTGCCGACTCTTTACCAAAATTTCTTGAAAGAGATATATAGTTTACCGTTTTATCGGTTTTCGCAAAATCCTTTATTATCGAAAGGGTTTCGTCGGTTGAGCCGTCGTCAACAAAGATTATTTCCCGTTCGGCGGAGATTTGCCGAAAACTCTCGCATAGGCGGGTGTAAAGAACGGGCAAAGAGGAGGCTTCGTTAAAGCAGGGTATTATAACTGAAATTTTCATAATCAGCCCTCCTTTTTGCTTTTATGATTTTTTAAGATTAAAGTGCGGTTTTAAGGTTTTTATGACAAAGCAAACAAACGCGCTCAAAACATAGGTTACGACAACAACCGCGCAATATCCGATGTGAGGCAAAGAAGATGTAGGGGATATATACGAGGGAAGCGAAGATATTATTATCTGATGAATGCAGTAAACATATAACGAAAGGGTTGCAAGATATTCGCTAAACCTTGTCGGTTTATGTTTTATTTTAAGGCAAAGCCCGAAAAGAGCAACCGAAACGAGAACAAGGGAAACTCTTCCGTAAGAGGGAATGGCGAAGGAAAACCCGGCTTTTAAAAACACGGGGTCGGGCAAAAACGCCCATTCGAAAACGGCAAAACCCACCCCGACAACCAGCAGAAGATACAAAAAACCGCTTTTTAAAACCTCGCGGTTTTCGTAGATATAAGAAGCGCCGAAAATATAGGGCAAAAAACCGACAGGGGAATAGAAACGCAAAAATTCTGTTTTAACGGTGTCGTTCGGGATGAAATAAAGCAACGAAATAAGCAAGAGACTAAAACAAAAGCCGATGAGATTAAACAGATTTTTGTTTGCTTTGTTTTTTTCAAGAAAAAAACTGTAAACTTCGAGAAAAACGATAAAATAAACCGAAAGTTCAAGATAGTAAAGCAAAGTGTCTCCGCCGCCGAAAACAAGAGCGTAGGTGTTTTTGAAAAGTCCGCGCCCGGCAACCCGAATGTTTCCGATTTTAAAAAAGTAATAGATAATTCTCACCAAAACAAAAACGCCTAAAAAATAAGAGGCTCTTGAAACGCACAACCTGAAATGATTTTCGGTTCTGTCCCTTTTTTTAAGATACAAAAAGAAAGAAACGAGAAAAAAGAGAGGGACAGCCACGGAACAGATATTGATATAGAAAATATCCTTTAAATCGGGGAATTTCGGGAAAGGGAAACTCATAAATCCCGAATTTCCGAAGGGCCGAATGTGGCACGCAATTACCAGCAAAGGCAGAAATGCTTTCAAATAGGTTATTCCGCTTATTCTTTTCATATCGTTTTCCGCCTTCTTTTTTATTTGAGAGCGTGTATTTTTTCGGATAAAAACGCTTTTGAAAAATCACGTTTTTCGCCGATTATTTTGTCAACCGCGGTATAATCAACGGGATTGGAAACGATTTTTTCAAAAGGATTTTCGTCCGAGCATACCCTGTTAGCAAGTCCGAATTCGTCAAGCAAAGACTCGACCTTTTGTTTGCCCTTTCCCATTGAGATAAACTGTTTTTTGTACTGAATTGACATAGCCGTTCCGTGAAAAGTGTCGGTTACTACAAAGGAGGCGTTTCGCAAATATCCCAAAAACTCTCGCGGACTTGCGGCAACCGACTTATCGCACCAGTCGTTTTTAAAGCCCACCGAAACAAGTGGGAGATTTTGGCTTTTTGCAAAATCTTTTGTCGCCTTAATCTGTTCGTTCGAAAATCCCCAGGAGCCGTCGTAGGTGTAAACGAGGATATAGTTTTTTCTGCTTACCGGTTTTTCAATTTTGCCCCAGTCTATCAAAAAAGAGGGGTCCAATACACGGGGAATATCGTCGCGGTTAAGCACCGTTTTAAGAAAACTCTCGGTCGCTTCATCTCTCGCCGAAACAAATGAAAGAGCCCTGATGCCCTCTAAAAGGTCGGGGCGCTCCTTAAAATCCGAAAAACCGCTTCTGCCTACGCAGGTGGCGTAACAAAACGCCTTTTCACAAGGCAGGTTAACGCCGTAGTATTCGGGCGCCGGCGTAAAGGTTTTGTTGTTTATGCTCCAAATCTCGTCGCTTCCGATTATAATAAGGTCGAAATCCCTGTCGCTCTTTTTGGCAATTTTCAAAAGGTGCCAGTCGTTGTTGTACGCCAGGCAGGATTTAAGCGAAAAAAGGTCTCTTTTAATATCTCGGTTAAACTGTTTGCGAAGGCGGTATTTTTTGTTATACAAATCATCAAGCGGAAGAAAGTAAACGTTATGTCCCAAATCTTCAAGATGTTTTTGAAGTCCGTACGCCTGATAAAAACTGCCGAAATTATAACACTTATAGATTGTTGCCAAACCGATTTTCATCTTTTTAACCTGTCCTTCGTTTCAACAAGTAACCACAAAAGAGGGTTTTTGCGTTTTAGGTTCTGCTTATAAACAACGCGGCGGAGCCGCTCAACAATATCTTTTTTACCTTTATTGAGGGAAAAAACCTTTTGAATTTCTTCGGCAAGTTTTTTGTCCTTGCCGTGCTTGCCGGCGTTCTGTTTATATGCCACAAGTTTTTCTTGTGCGGTATGTATGTCTTCGCTTTTTGTTTCTTTTAAAGAACCGTCTTCAACAAGCGGAGATAAAAGGCTTTTAAGCTCTTCATTTCGGCAAACGATAAGGGAAGCGCCTTCGGGCTTTTCTTTATATTCAGGGAGCCACGCATCCATAAAGGTAATATCGGCATTTTCGGCAAAAACATCCGAACAGTTAAGGCAACAGTCCCCTATAAAAAGGCGCCTCCAAAAAAGAAATCCGAAATCATCGCTTCCAAAGGAAGAAAACTGTTCGCCGTCTGAAAATGAAAGCCTTACGCCGTAGTCCCAAGCTGGGCGGCCGGTGTCTTTTATCCTGAAACGGCAGGAGGTTATATCCGCCCTGTTATGTCCGCTCTTATACGCGAGGCAATCTACGAGGTGTTTGTTTGGAGTATGACCGCAGACGATGCCTATGAGAAACTTTATTTTTTTGTCCCAAACATCGCTCAAGGCTTTAAGATTTTTAAGAGCGTTTATAAAACACGGAACGCCTATTACGGCAAAAGTGCCGTCGATCGAATTCATATCTCTTAAAACCTTTTCGAGGGTTACGGGGTAATATGCCGAGCCCTGGCATTTTTTTAAATCGTCCTTAGTTTTGCAAATTGTATATGAAAAAAGCTCGTCGGAATCGTTTTGCGGTTGTACGAGAACGGCAAAATCAACCGTTTTGCTTTCAAGAAGCGCGTTTATAAAATAGGTTGCAACGCCGCCTGAAGAACCGTTTTTTTCAAAATCGGGAGCAACACCCAGATAAACCGTTTCGTTGCGGTTGTCGGGAACGACGCCGTTGAATGAAGGACAAACGGATTTGCATTTGCCGCAGGAAACACAAATATCGGGATTTACCTTCGCACGCAACTCGCCACGGGCGTTTTCTTCTGTTGAAATACAGTTTTTGGGGCAAACCGCACTGCAAACACCGCAGCCGGAGCAAAAGGCGTTTTCGGAAATGTTATTCAAAACCCTAACCTCCGATATAGTATTTTATCCTTGCGACTATTCTCATTTTATAAAACTCATACAAAAAAAGGCGTTTATATTTTGAGGATTTTAAAAGTCTTATCTGTTTAAGATGATGCTTGTTTTCTATCTCATCCGAATGTTCATTTATAAGTTTAATCAGGTGTTCGTCCTTTGCCAAACGACACATTTCCTTATACCGTTCGCCGGCGGAAACGCCGTTTCGGGGCCCGCTTTGAACATCGATGGTGTCAAGCAGATTCAAAAGCTCGTTTTTTCGGTTTTGTTTAATGACCTTCTCGGTAAAATCGTTATCAAAGGTCTCGGCGATTTTTTCAATATGATTTGCGGCAAGTTTATAAAACTCGAAGCGGTCGGGCTTATAAACCGCGCAGATGCTTTTAGGTTGCCTTATGTAGTTATAAAGAGGCGCATTTATAAAAGAATATGACTTTGCGTATTTTATGAAATCGAAAAGAAAAACGGTATCCTCAACTATGTTGATATCCTTCGGAAAGGCAAGGTTGTTGTCCTTTATTATCGAGGCTTTATAAAGTTTGTTCCAGACATAGGCGCCCAAATCCGCGCAAACATTTCCGTAGGCGATATCAAACATATCGCCTTCTTTTTTTTCGATTTTGTTTTCCCTTAAAAGAGAATAATTCGGTGAAAAAACCTCTTTATAACCGCACAAAACAAGGTCGCTTTCATTTTCTTTTGCCGAATTATAGAGTTTTTCAAACATATCGGGCTCGGCATAATCGTCCGGGTCTGCAAAACCGATATATTCGCCGGTTGCCTTTTTCAGCCCCGCGTTTCTCGCGTCGCTGACGCCACCGTTTTCTTGGTGAATTACAATTATATTAGCGTTTTGTGCGGCATACCTGTCGGCAATTTTTCCGCAGTTATCGGGGGAGCCGTCGTCAACTAATATTATTTCGATATCTTTAAGGGTTTGATTAACAAGAGAGTCAATGGCGCGGTTGATATACGGTTCAACATTATAGATGGGTACTATGACGCTGACTTTGATTTCCATTGTTTCGTTCCTTCATTCTTTGTTATTCTATACCGTAAAGTTCATCCCAGATTTTAAGGTTGCTTTCATTTTCAAAATGATGTTCTTTAAGATGCGCGAGAATGGTTTCGGTGGGAATTTCGATTTTGGGCTCGGAAAGAATTTCTTTTATCCTTTGCACCCAAGGAGAATAGTCGGATATATCGAGATAATCGACAAGCCCGAGCCCTAAATCAACCTGCTTGGTGAGGTGCTTGGAAATTATCGCGCGGCATCCTGCCGCCTGCGCTTCGACGCCGACTATGGGGAGCCCTTCATAAATTGACGGAACAAGCAGGCAATCCGATACCGCCAAAAGTTCGGGTATGTTTCTTATAAGACCCAGATAACGGATTTTTTCCTGAAGCCCCTCTTTTTTAACGGTGTTAAGGAATTTCTCGCGCAGTTCTCCCTGACCAGCAACAAGCAAAACGCAGTTTTTATTCCGTAAGCGCTTCATTATTTCTATAAGCATGGGTTGATTTTTCTGTTTTGCAAATCTTCCGATGTGAGCAAGTATTCTCACGGAGGGGTCGGACACCCCGAAGGACTCACGAAGTTCGTTTATCGGTTTTTCAATACGGAACTTTTCAAAATCGACCGAGTTGGGGATAAAAATATAGGGCTTGTTTTTGCCGAAAAGGAAATCCGCGGCAAGGTCGCTGCAAGCGACGCGATCGGTCGCTTCTATATTGTTAAGGGCTTTGAAAAACACCGTAAAGAAGTTTCTCGGAAATTTATAATTCCTGTCATCAAAGGATTGATGGGAATGACTGATTCTTTTTTTTACGCCCGCTTTTTTTGCGGCGCGCAGTATTATGCCGTTATGAAAAAGGTTGTGGGCGTGAACTATGTCGTAGGTGTGCTCTTTGAAAAAAGACCGCATTTGTTTATAAAACGAAAAGACCCCGTGAGAGGAAACATTGTCGATTTTATAAATATTTACGCCCAAAGACTCGGCTTCCTCTTTGTAACTGTCTTTTTCGGGAAGGTCGTAAACGGCAAAATCAATCTGCACCTTTTCGCGGTCAATATTTCGAAGCACATTCATTATGACCATCTGAACGCCGCCCGATATTTCAAGGCTGTCGAAAACTTCCAAAACTCGAACTTTATTCATAATATTAACCTGCTTTTTTGCGAAAAACGCTTAAAAGCCTTTCTTTGATATATTGAAAACGTCTTGATTTAAAGAACAGTGCTAAATATATAATGTTTGGCAGAACGAGAGTGATGACAAACTTTGCAAAAAGGGTCGGCCAGCCGGTAACGGGGACAAGTCCCGCGACGATATATGTTACAAATCCCGTCGCAACCAGTAAAACGGCATATCCGAGGTATTCGGCATAGAACCGGAGAACGGATTGCTTAAAGCCGTGCTTAAACAACATCCATGGGTCGTACCAGGTGTTAGTTAAAATTCGCGAGACGGCTGTCGCCAAAAGGATGCCGAACAGACTCCAATTCGCGCCGAAACGATAAAGCGCCTTTCCGAAAACGAACGAAAGGACGATATTCAAAACGGCGGTAAAAAAGGTCATATACTGCCCGTAAACGAAAAGCCCGAAAGAGTCCTTAAAAAGCCAAACATCGCTGTGTACTCCGCGCATATAAATATTTACCGAAACAATCACGACTATCGCGGCAGGCAGAACAAAACGCGCTTCGCCGAGCCATATCCAAATAACATCGTTAACCAAAACGAACAGCCCTATGGCGGCGATACTGAACAACCAGAACGACGATAGCATAAGCCCGTCGAACACCAGTCGGCTATGGGCTCTGTCCCCCTCTGCGTTAAGGTTGCCTATGCTCGGATAAAGAGAGCTGAAAAGCTGCGAAAGAACGGTAAAAATGAGGGTCGTGAACATAACATAATTGGAATAGTATCCGGTGATTACAATTCCGCAAATGGCGCTTATAATGGTATTGTCCGTACTGTTTACCAAAATGGTGCTTACCTTTGTTATGAACAGCGCCTTAACGTTGTTTACTATTTGCTTTATAGACTGTTTGTCTAATTTTTCTTTGCCTTTAAGCGTTTTAATGTAACGGTATTTTTTGTCGACAAACCGCGAAACGACAATATTGTTTGCGAAAATGCAAATCGACTCTATCAAAAGATAGGCGTAGAAATTTCTCCATATCACCAGAACAACTATCTGAAGCGCCGTCCGTGCGATGTTCGAGCATTCCTTGATGGTCTGGACTATATAGTTTTTTTGGTCTGCGTTAAGCAAAGAGCCCTTATACGAATAAAAGTAGGTAATGGATGTGTTGAAAAGGTAAAAAAGATAAATGGGAACGAGTTGTTTGCCTATTTCGCCCGGGTCTTTGACGATAAACTTTAAGAACGGGATAAGCACGGCTCCCACAACGGCAACGCTGACGCCTATTGCGAAATAGGATTTACGGTAGAGTTCCATAAGGGCGGCAATTCTCGGCTTGTTATCTTCGCGAAGCGGTTTATAAAGCGCATAACCGAGAGCCGAACCGACGCCGAGTTCCGCAAGGGATAAAACCGTAAGAATTTCGCCGAAAAGGCCGTTTACACCCAAATATTCAATCGCAAGATATCGAATAAAAATGGTGCGCCCAACAACTTTAAGTATCAGCTCAACGCCTTGACTTCCAAGACTGAACGCAACATTGATAAGGGACTTTTGAGTCCTCGACTTTTCCATTTTACACCTTCATTACTTTGATAAAACCTTATTCCAAAAATAATCTCTCCGGGCGGTTAAAACCTCTTCGGAGTATTTTTTTGAACGCTGGTAGTTTTCAACCGCGCAAAGTTCGGTATATTGCGGATTTTCTATCATATAGCAAATCATATCCGCCAATTCTTTATAGTCTTTGCGCTTATGTATGCAGTCATCGGGCAACTGCTCGGGAACTGCCGTTCCGGCGCCGCCTATGCAGGGACAACCGCGGCTCATCGCTTCAATAAGCGCGCGCCCCAATGTTTCCTGAAGGCTCGGCATAACAAATATATCAATGTTGTCGATCCAGTTAAGCACCGCTTCTCCGCCGGGGAGAGCACCCGCAAATTCAACGCGGTCGAGAACGCCGAGGCGTTTTCCCATATTCTCCCATTTTGTTTTGTCGCCGTCGCCCAAAAACGCAAGTTTTAAATTGTTATGCTTCGGCAAAACCTCTTTGAGGGCAAGCATAGCGGTGTCGTGCCCTTTGTAACCGACGTTAAGGGAGGCGATAAGCCCTATCCGTATTTCGGGAGAGGCGCTCATATTACGGATTTTGTCAACCCTTTTTTCCAAAACCGAAATTCCGGCTGTGGAAATATTTGTATCCGAACAACCCGTATTGAATTTTTTGTTAGGATAACGCTTTTGAAGAAAACGCCTGGAAACATAGAGAACATTTTCTGCGTTTTTTACACACTTTTTTTCAAAAAGGAAGGACAAAGGCGCATATAACTTTCCTGCTAATGTGCCGTAGTTCCAAAGGTCGTCCCATGTGCAGCCGACAACCTCAACAACATATTTCACTTTAAGTTTGCGGGCAATGCGACAGGCAAGATAACCGAGATTGCTCGGAAGCCTTATGACCGTGCAATCGGCTTTCTTCATCTCTTCGGCAATTTTTTGCTTTGCGGATTTAATCTGTTTCAGTCCCGAAAAGGACATAAGGTCCGGAAGAGCAAAGAAGGAAACATTATCGCCGCTTGAAACGCTGAATCGTGTTTCAATGCCTTCTTCGTCGGTTTCTTCGATTCGTCCGCCGACGACAATTTCGTCAAAGTATCTTAAATATCTTTTCCAGAGCAAATCGTAAGCGAAATGCCCGTAACTGTAATATGTTTCGCCCTTTTTCCAAAAACGGTTATCATGAATAAACAGCATCTTCATATCTTCGGTCCTCCATAACGCGGTAGGTATAGGCGAGCATAAACATAAGCCAAAACAACGGTTGTCGCTGATTAAGAAGGGTGATACTTTCAACCGCCAGCGCGATAAACACCGGGAAATAATAAACGGTAGAATGGCGGATGTTGGTCCATATCCAGTATAAGAACAGGAAGGTGGGCACTATTCCGTAGCAGAACAAAATACTTAAAAGGGTGGAATGTATCTCGCCCGAGCTGTGCGCCTGCCAAAACCTTTCAAAGTAGCCCTGCCCGGCGCCGAAAATATTGTACTGCGGATAGATATAAACTTTGTCGATATTTCGGTCCTGCCAAATTGAAGTGCCCGAAATCTCTGAGCGGGAGGTTGAAGCGGAAAGCGTTTCCTTTTCAAGCAGGCGGGAAAAAAGTTCGGATTTTTGGAAGAAAACGCTTATTTCCTTTCTGAAAATTAAATACACAGCTACAATAATTGCCAATCCCAGCAACGCAAAAAGTAGTTTTCTTTTCCGGTCGGAATTAACCTCGAAAAGGGGCGAAACAAGAAGCAGAACGACATAAAGTGCAACAAAGATGGCAAAGGCAAGAAGCATTCCGGTGGAAGCCGTTAAATAAAGAATAAATACGAAAGCGGCATAGTCGATAAGATTAACGCGACAGTTTACGCCGTGTATCATTTCGACCATATACATTACCATAAGAAGGCAAAACATATAAAATGCAAGTTGGTTAGGGTCGTTGAAGGTGCCGAGGTACCGGTCGGTAACGCCGTTTTCGTCGATGTAATATTTTCCGAGGCGCAAAAAGTAAATCACAATTTGCAAATAAAGCGAAATCCGGCAGGTCCAGAACAGTTTTCTTAAAAACGATTTGTCGAGCAGAAGGAACCGCGCGACAAAAACGAGCGCCAGATTAAAAATGTAATAAAGAGTAGACATTATAAACTCGGTTTGCCGATAGAGTGAAAAATAAACGAAGTTTACAATGAACACCCACATAACAAACGCAACGAGAATATAATCGAATTTTGAATTCAACAAATTGCCTTCGCCGATATAATACAGAAAAACAAAGAAGCAGGCAACAAATACGATGTCTCCGGGCTGGAAGCTTCCCGATTCAAAAATATAGAACGGCTTTACAAAAATGTAGAGCAAAAACAAAAACTGAAGAAGTTTAGGCGCGGACGGGTTGAGGCTCGACTGCCGGCGAAGAGGATTCTCTTTTATCAATTCTGTTTTTCACTCCCATTACCGTTATCGCTTTTTCGACAACGTTTTTTCTCTCAAAGTTTTTAACTATGTGTTCTCTTGAACGAAGCCCCATTTCCTTTTGTTCTTCAAAGGAAAGCGACATAAATCTATCGAAGGCTTTTTCGATTTCGGCGGAATTCTTCACCGTAAACAGATAGCCTGTTTCTCCGTCGACAACCGCCTCCCGGCAACCCGCGATATTCGAAACGATAAGGGGACGGCACAGGGCTCCCGCCTCTAAAAGAACATTTGCCATACCTTCGTGATATGACGGCAAAATCAGGCAGTTTGAAGCCCCGATATAGTCTTTAATGTTGCTTTTGTAGCCGTGGTAAATAACATTGTCGAGCTTTAAAAACTTTTCAAACGACGCCTTGTATTCGTCCTCAAAATCCCCCAAAAACTCAAAATCGGCGGGGATATGGTTTTCAGAGTATTTCTTAATAACCGGGTAAAGGTCTTCGATGCCCTTTTCCTCCATAAGACGCCCGATAAACAAGAATTTTGTTATATTGTTCCGAGGGTATTCGGCGGGTTCGAACATATCGGTGTTTATTCCGGCACCGCTGAAAACATGGGTTTTCTCAATCTTGCAAAGGCGGGCTTTAACAAAAGAATCGCGGTCTTCCGAATTTTCAAAGAACACGCCTGACGCGTGCCTTGAAGACGGCTTATATAAAAAAGTGATGATTTTTTTAAGCAACCCGCCTTTATAAAACGCGGAACCGGTACCGGTTATGTTGATGTAATACGGAATTTTTCTTTTCCGCATCGCCATACCTCCGTAGATATTCGGCTTAACCGAATAGGTAACGGCGAAAGAATATCTGATTTTCGTAAGCGAAAGGTACTTTCTTAAAAGTTTAAGGTCGGCAAACGGGTTTGTGCTTCTGCGGTTAAACGAAACATCCGTAACATTTATTCCCATTTCCCGAAGTGTGTCGCAGTGAGAATCCTCGGGGATAAAAACGTCGATACCGTATCCGCTGTTTTGAATTGCTTCGAGCAGTTCTTTTCGCGTAAGAATGAGGCTTCTCGCGTCTTCTGCAATTACAAGAACCCGATTTGTTTCGGCAGACGCCGTCGGGTCATCCTTGAAAAATACCGAAAAAAATGTTTTGAACATAATTCCCATATCGGAAAAGAAGCCGAATTTTTTAATTGCTGCAAGATTGTACTTCATCTTATCGGGAAGTATCTTGTTTATGTAAACAAAATCAACATCGTCAGCGCCGGAAATGAGCGAGTTTTCATCCTTGTATTTAATGCTTGCAAGCGAGGTTATGCCCGCCGGCAGCAACAGCGTTGCCATCATTTCGTCGGTGTAGGCATCAACATATTTCGGAACCTCGGGACGGGTGCCTACAAAAGACATATCGCCGGTTAAAACATTAAACAGTTGCGGAATTTCATCAAGATGAAATTTGCGCAAAACCTTTCCCACATTTGTTACGCGATTATCACCGGCAACCGTTATTTGCGAGCCTAAACGCTCGGCGTCGGAAACCATTGTACGAAATTTATAAATGGTGAAAATCTTTCCGTAGGTTGTTACTCTTTTTTGCTTGAAAAAGACTCCGCCCTTAGAATCGACGGCGATGGCTATTGAAATAACCAAAAGCAGGGGTGATAAAATGATTAGAAATATAAATGCGACAAAAAAGTCGAAAATTCTTTTGCAAACAAGTCCGGATTTCCGCTTACTTAAAATATCGTAATACTCTCTGACGCTTTCGTTTTGCATATTCTCCGGCAGTTTTTCAAAGGACAGCATAGTCTCACTCCGAGTAATAAATTAACAAAAAGTTTTATAGATTTCTTTGAAATTCTCTATTATATAATCCTGGTCTTCGAGCGACAATGTGGAATATAACGGGAACGAAATCTCGTTTTCATAGACTTTATATGCGTTCGGATAGTCTTTGATTGAATAACCGAGGCTTGAATACGCCGTTAAAAGGGGCAACGGTTTATAGTGAACGTTAAGGGTTATGCCTTTTTCGGCACAGGCGATAATGATTTTGTTGCGCGCCTCGAGCGTTATCGGAAATCTTGCGAGATAAAGATGGCAGTTGCTCTCGCTATGCTCGTCAAAGTGAACTATTTCGCCTGTAAGCATATCGGAAAACGCCTTGTCATAGCGTTCTACGAGTTGTTTGCGGTAGGCGAGCATTTTGTCATACCGTTTAAGCTGCGCAACCCCGAGAGCCGCCTGAATATCGGTCATATTGCATTTGTATCCGGGGAAAAGTATATCGTATTCCCAGGCGCCGGCTTTTGTTTTGTCGAGCGCGTCTTTGTTTTGGCCGTGAAGGGAAAACAGCATAAACTGCTTGTATAAACCGTCGCTGTCTACACCTTCAAAGTTTTTCCAAACGGTTGCTCCGCCCTCCGCGGTGGTGAGATTTTTTACGGCGTGGAAAGAAAAGCAGGTGAAATCAGCAAGTCCGCCGCTTCGAACGCCGTTGCGCTTTGAACCGAGACCGTGCGCCGAGTCGGCTATCACCGCCACCCTTCCGAGCGATTTTAAAACGGGATTTTCGCCCGGGTCAAAGATGGCTTTTTTGCTGTTTACAGCCTCGAAAATCTTATCGTAATCGCAAAGTCTTCCGCCCAAATCCACGGCGATAACCGCTTTTGTCTTGTCTGTTATCGCGTCCGCAAGTTTATCATAGTCCATCTCAAAAGACGAAGGGGCAACATCGATAATCACCGGCTTTGCTCCGACATGGCATATAACCGACGCCGAAGCGGTATAGGTATAGGCGCTTACGATAACCTCATCGCCTGGACCTATGCCGAGCACCCGAAGGGCAAGCTCCATACTTGCGGTTGCCGAAGAAAGGCAGACTGCGCGGTCAACCTTACAGTAGTCGCGCAACATATCCTCAAATTCTTTTTTCTTGGGTCCCGAAGTTATCCAACCTGATTTGAGAACTGATACGACCTCGTTTATTTCAGCCTCCGTTATATCCGGGGGAGAAAAAGGAATTGTTTTCATATTATCACCTGTTTACTAATAATGGCGCGGGGGAAATTACGGGTTATTGTCGGGCGTCTCGTTTCCGTATTGTCCGTAACCGTAGTTACGGTAATAGTAACTGTACCCGTATTTGCTGTATTTTCCGTAACTTGTGTAACGGCCGTAGGAAATGTAGGCACTCGAAACCTCGTTGAGCACCGAGCCGAGATTGTGAGAGGTGCTGTACGAGAAATAATTGAGCGTGGATTTGATTTTATCCGATGAGATATAATCACAGCGGACAACCGAAATATAAGCGTCGCACATATCGGCAAATTTAACAGCTTCCGAGTGCATCGAACCTGCGACGATATCCATAATAACAAACGAATAAGACGATTTAAGTTGTTCGATAATATCTCTCAGTTTGTCTTTGTTTTGAATTATTTTAACATCAAGTATAAGAACATCGACATTGGTGAAGAGTTTTCTTATGTTCGGGAAAACCGCGTTTTGCTTGTCAAACGACATATTTTTGATAACATCCACCGTGGATGGCTTTCTGCGCGAACGGCTTTTTGCCTTGCCCGACTGTGAAGGTGCGTTTTCTTCGAAGGTTACGAAAACAACAGGCTCGTTAACGCCCGATAAAACTTTGGCAAATCCGGCGCCGACACAAGTCTTGCCCTCATTGTCGGAGGTTGAAACAAACCCGATTGTACGGTAGCCCGCGTCGTTAATGATTGCAAGGGTGCGGTTTTTGAGTGTTCTCATCGATTCTATGAAACTTTTGCTTCGTATAACCGTTTTGAACTTTTCGTGCTCTCTTGTGTTTTTGCCGCTGACAAGCGGAATTTCACAAAGATAGTTTTGATTAAGAATGACCTTGACATCGTTCTTTGAACAAATCGTTTTGCGGCGGACAACATAAACGCAAATCAAAATCATACCTGCCGCAAAAGTGCCGAAAAACGCCATAAGTACCCAGGTCAGATAGGCGTTTTTGTTATAAGGCGATGTCGGCATCTTTGCCGGGATTTTAACATCCGCTCTGATATCACCCAAGACGTTTTCAACAACGCGCGGGTAGTTTCTGAGCAGGGAGTCGGCAATGTTTTTTGCGCTTTCCGGGCTTCCGCTTAAAACGGTCAGCTCAAAATAGTTTGTGGCGGGAGAAGAAGTGGCCTTTATTTCTCCGTCAAGCGATTTTACCCCGAGCTCGTTGCAAACAATGTCTTTAAGAACGCCCGTTTCAAAAATCTGCGGAAATGAAACGGCAAGTTGTGAGCCGAGACCTTCGGTGTTCTGGTAGTGGTAAATGGGGGTTTCGGTTTGATTGTTAACCGGCGTCAGAGGCGTCGCAAGGAAGGTAACCGAGCACTTATACTGCGGAACATAACTTAACTTGCAAAAGGCGAAAACGCCGGCGGTTATTATCAGAGAAGATATCAAAAGCAACGAAAAGAAGCGTTTAAACGCAACGCCGTAATGGCGCAAAAAGTTGAAAAAATCAAATTCGTCGCGTCCCGTTGACTTTTTTGAGGGTTGTTTTTTATATTGACTGTTTGGCACTTTTTGTTTCTCTCCTTTTACAAAACGATCAGTCCATCGACATCATTTTGCTCTTGAGGGCGCGTTTGAACATACCCACCTTATTGAAAACGCAACCCAGTATCTTATCGTTGCCGATGTTATCAATTGTGTCGTTAATCGCCGGGATTTCGGTATAGTCTTGCGCAACAACGAGCAAAACGGCGGAGGCAAGTTCCGAAATCATTTCGGAATCCGAAACAAGTCCGCACGGAGCGGAGTCGAATATTACGAAATCATACATTTCCTCAAGCGTTTCGATAAACTTTTTGAATTTATCGCTGCGAAGATAATCGGGAGAGTTTTTATAACTTTTGGAATTGGCGTAGATATAAACTCCGCTTTCCTTATCGTATTGAACAACATCCTCAAGCGAAATATCCCCCCGTATGTAACGGACAAGGTTGTGCTCACTTGTAGAGGAGGTCGATTTAAATCTTTTGTGAATGGCGGGGCGCTTAAAGTCGATATCCACGATAGCCACCTTGTTTCCTTCGGCGGCTAACGCGCAGGCAAGATTTGAAGAAACGGTTGTTTTCCCTTCGTTTTCGAAAACGCTGGTAATAAGAATGGATTTAATGTCGCCGGTTCTTTTGAGACTTTCGAGTTTTATCGCCATTTGGCTGAAACTGTGGTTAAACAGATAACTTGTTGTATGCTCCGAGAACAGGAAATACTTAGAATCCTTCTTTTTAGAAGGTTTTTCGATGTATACGATGCCGAAGGTCTCACTGCCGAGGAGGTTTTCAATATCCGATTCGTTTTTAACGGTATTCCTGAAATAGGAGAACGCAACTATCAGGAATACGGCGATAAAGCCGAACAGGGCGGAATATTCAAGCTCGAGAACAAGGTCGCTGAAACGGTGAGCGTTAAGCGGACTTAAGGTGGGGCTCTTTACCAAATCAAAAGTTATGCCAGGGAAGCATTCGTTGGTGAGCTCGTCCTTGTTGTCCCATATCCGCATCAGTTCTTCATAAGACTGCCTGGGGTCCTTTGATGTGCAGGAAACCCTTATAAAATTGGTGTTTGAATAATATTCCGAATAAACGAGCGAATGGAAAGGTTTTCCTGTCGCTTCGGATATAATATTAAGAAGGGTCGGGCTTGACATAACCTCGCTGACATTGTCGGCAAGCGAGATTGACCTTTGGGTGTTTGCGACGGTGGCGGTCGCGCCTCCGGCGGTAGTGTTTATCGCGATAACCATCGAGCTTGTATACTCCCTGGTCTCGAAATATGTACAGTAAAGACGGGAACCGGAAAAACCAATCCATATCGCAAGAAGAATGAAAAGGATGTTCTTTTTAAGGTCGTTTACAGTGGTATAGAGGTTAAAATAAGCAAGTTTCAGTTCTCTCATATTAATCACCTACCACCACGACGATACGGTTGAACGCCGTTTCGTTATTCTTTTCGCCCACACGGTAGATAACCTCATAACAACCGGGCGTGTTTGCGTCAAACGGAGCGTTTCCGTAGTTTTCATCGACCGTTATATCCCCGATATTAACCGAAGACGATTTGATGTACTTGTAAAAATCGGGTCTTTCACCCTTGGAACAGTAAATGATATATTCACTGAGTTCAACAGTTTCTTTAAACGGACGGGGAAAAACATAGATGTTGAAATTAACCTCGCGCGTTGTTCCGTAATAGTTGCTCACCTTTGCGCGGGCGGGATAGACGCCCGAAACGCGACGCTTGAAACCGTTGTCGACAATGAGTTTTATGCGGTTTGAAATATCGCCTTTTTCGGGGTTGTTATCTCCGCCGCCGCCGAGTTTATCGTATGCCGAAAAAGAAATATCGGTTTTTGAGTCGTCATTCACAAAGTAAATACACGGGGAGTTCATACTGATTTTAGGACCGTCGTAATCGGTGTATACGACCTTCGCGGTGGCTTTGGTGATGTTGTTGTCGCTGTCAATCGCCACAAATGTAACACGGGACTTGTTGTCGTTAAGAAAATACTGTTTCTCAATCGTTACATCTTCTATTTTGCCGTCCTGCGGGTCGTAAGCCGAAACATATTTAAGAAGGTCGTCAAGGTTGTCCTCGCATTTAACCTCAAAGGTATCAACATTATCCTTAAAGGAAATCGTAGGCCCGACATCGATGTCGGACTTCGCGATATAAAGAACAATTCTTAAAACGGTAACGGCGACCGCAAGAATTACAACAATCCACCTGAAATATCTCATCTGCCCAAATTACCACCTTGTAATGATTTTTTGTCCCGAAACAAGAGCTTCGGGATTATCGAAAAACAGTTCTTCGGCATAATCTTTCGAGTAATTGCCGTAAATCCACATATACGCGCTTCGCAGGTCGGGGGAGCGGTAGACGGTATCGTGGGTGTCGCTTGCAACAAAGGAGGCAAACTTTTGCCTTAACATCCAGTCTGCAAAGTTGAAGGCCCGCTCACCGTGAAAACCGGCGAGGCTTGAAGTGTTTAACTGAAAAAGAACGCCTTTTGAAAGAAACTTTTCAACATAGTATTCGTCCCGCCTTAAAAAAGAGTATCTTTCGGGATGGGCAACCACCGGAATATATCCCGCCTCGGTTATAATATCAATCGCGAACAGAACGCGGTCAATATCGTCTTTGAAATCAAACTCAACCAAAAGATAGTCGGTGCCGTTTAATGTGAAAAAGTTTTTCTTGTTTATTTCCCTTAAAAAGAGGTCGCTGCAAAAGACTTCACAGCCGAGCAAAAGTTCAATGCCGAGATTATATGAGCGCGATTTCAAACCCTCAAAAACCTCAACGGTTCTTTTTTTATCGAAAAAACCGGTTCTCGGATTATAAAAATGAGGAGTGCAAATCATTTTCTTTGTGCCTTTTGCCCCGGCAATGCGCAACATATCAAGCGACTCGTAAAACGATGAAGAGCCGTCGTCGATTTTCGGTAAAACATGACTGTGAATATCTACCATAAGTTGACCTCAAATACTGCTAAGTTATAAAACCGCAATATAAATTATAACATAGCGTCTTAATAAATGCAACAAATAAATAATCCGGAAAGGGGACAAGTTTTTCCATATTGCACAAAAATAAGATAGCCGGAGACCTGTGCCTCCGGTTGAGCTTGTCGAAAAAGTCGACAA
>DEWC01000016.1 GCA_002363095.1 Ruminococcaceae bacterium UBA3220
AGGTGGTCTCGGGATACCAGCCGAGTGCGTCCTTTATCTTCTGCGGGTCAATACCGTAGCGGCGGTCATGGCCTTTACGGTCGGTAACATGCTTTATCATATGCTCGCCTACGGTGTTATCTACATTTTCCTTAATGTATTCGATTATCGACTTAACGATAAAGATATTCGGCTTTTCGTTATGTCCGCCTACGTTGTAAACCTCGCCGAGCTTACCGTCTCTTATAACCATATCAATCGCCTTGCAGTGGTCTTCAACGAAAAGCCAGTCGCGAATTTGCATACCGTCGCCGTAAACGGGCAAATCCTTATGATTTATGGTGTTGTTCATAATGAGCGGAATAAGTTTTTCGGGGAACTGGAAAGGACCGTAGTTATTTGAACAACGGGTTATGTTAATCGGGAATTTATATGTGTCCCCAAACGCCTTTACAAACAAATCGGCAGACGCCTTAGAAGAGGAATAAGGCGAATGAGGGTCAAGCGGAGTGGTTTCGGTAAAGTAACCCGTCTCGCCCAATGTTCCGTAAACCTCATCGGTAGAAACCTGCAAATACTTAACGCCCTCTTTATATTGGTCGTCGCCTACCGTCCACGCCTCTTTGGCGCATTGAAGCATATTAACGGTACCCTCAACATTCGTCTTAACAAAAATTTCGGGATTTGATATACTGCGGTCAACATGGCTTTCGGCGGCGAAATTAACTACATAATCAATCTCATTTTCGGAGAAAATCTTCGAAATTGCCTGCCTGTCGCAAATATCCGCCTGAACAAAGGAATAATTGGGGTTGTTTTCAACACTTTTCAAGTTTTCAAGGTTGCCGGCATAGGTGAGTTTATCGACATTTATAATCTTAACATCGTCATACTTGTTAAGCATATAAATGACAAAATTCGAACCGATAAATCCGGCGCCTCCGGTTACAAGATAGGTTTTCATACTGTTAGTCCTCCACTTTTGATATATATTCTTTAAGCGCATCCTGCCAGTTGCGCATTTCGTTGCCTACGGTACAAATAAGCCCCATATTCATAAGCGAAGAATACTCGGGTCTTTTGGTCGGGACATTGTATTTTGAATTGTATTCCTCGGTTGTGCAGGGGAAAACCGCGTTCTCAAATCCCGAATACTCGGCAATTTTACACGCAAAATCATACCATGAGCATTCACCCTCGCCGGTACAGTGATAAACACCGTATTCCTCGGTAACACCGAGTTTTAAGAGGTGATGCGCTAAATCGTTGGCGTTTGTCGGGTTGCCCCTTTGGTCGTTTACGACCGTTATGGAGCCATGCTCCCTTATGACCCTTCTAACCGTCTTAACAAAATTCTTGCCGATATACCCGTACAGCCATGAAGTTCTTACGACAAAGGTTTTTTTGTTAAACGAAAGGGCATATTTTTCACCGAGCGCCTTTGAGGCACCGTAAACACTTTGGGGATTTATACCGTCCCACTCGACAAACGGCTTTGTGCCTACGCCCTCGAAAACATAATCGGTTGAAATATGAATGAATTTCGCGCCCTGCTTTTGCGCGCCCATCGCAAGGTTTCTCACACCTAACGCGTTGACCTTAAACGCCGTTTCTTTCATTGTTTCGCAACCGTCAACATTGGTCATAGCGGCGCAGTTAATTATAATATCGGGCTTGTTTTCGGCTATAAATGCGTCGGTCGCCTCTAAATCCGAGATATCGAGCGTATCTATATCGACGGCTATAACCTCGGCGCCCTTATATTGGGGCGAAATCTCACCGATTTCGCTTCTGCCCGATTTCAAAATAGATTGAAGCTCGTTGCCGAGTTGCCCTTTTGAACCGGTTATCATGATTTTCATAAAAGTTCTTTTCTCCTTCTTAAGAATTTCATCGATGAAGATATGTGAATTAAAAGATATTTGAGTTTTTTTGCGCTGGTTCGTTCCCATTTATGGGTAACCTCATACTGCGGGAGAATACAAACCCTGCCCTTCTTTTTTGCGCGTAATGTCAAATCAACATCCTCAAGATACATAAAATATCTTTGGTCAAATCCGCCTAAACCTTTAAAAACAGAGGTCTTTATTCCAAAGCAACAACCGCTGCAAAAATTAATTTCGCAAGGTTCGGTTATTTCTCTGTTCGCCCAAATGTATTCGTTTCTGACATTTTTTGAAAGGCGCCCCAAAAACAACCGCTTGAAGGTCGGGACCTCTTTCGGCAGTTTTTGTTCGCTGCCGTCGGTGTTGAGGATTTTCGGCATTGCCATAACTATATCGCCCGATTGCTCCATAAAATCAGCCATATCGGACAAAACATCGCTTTTAACCGTAATATCGGGATTGATAACAAAATGATAATCACCGAGGTCTTCTTTAAGCGCCAAATTATGCGCCGCCCCAAAGCCGATATTTTTCCGGTTTTCAATAAGCCTTACGCCCTTGACGCCTTTAATAAGGTCAACGGTATTATCGGTAGAGCCGTTATCAAAGACATAGAGTTTAAGCGGATATCTTTTTGTGTTTGCAACGATGCTTTTTACCGCTTCGAGCGCGGTTTCACCGTCGTTGAAGGTTACGATTGTTGCGGATATAAAGCGTTCTGACAAGCCTTTTGTCCCCTTTACTTCAAAAATCCGTTTATAATTTCTTCCTCTGCCTGCTTTTCGTCAAGTCCCAATGTCATAAGTTTTGTAAGCTGTTCCCCTGCGATTTTGCCGATAGCGGCCTCGTGAATAAGCGAAGCGTCGATATGATTAGCGCAAATCTCGGGGATAGCCGAAACCTTTGCATCGTCCATAATAATCGCATCGCACTCGGTATGCCCCGAGCATTTGTTGTTGCCGTTTATGTTTGATTTAAAGCATTGATAAGAATTGTCCTTTGCAACCGAACGGGAAATTACGTTTGCCCCCGACTCGGCACCGTTAAGGTCAACCGTAAAGTCGGTTTCGGCAGTTTGGGTACCGTGGGTCATAATCTTTTCCTTTATAACAAGTGTGGCGCCGTCCGAAAGCGAGGCGGTTGTAGTCCTCTTAGTCGAATCAATGCCCTTTATCTGGGTCGTTTCCATTTCCATATAACCGCCGTCGGCAATGTTGACAATCGTTGTAGGATTCATCACTCTTTCGCCCGTGCCGTCGCCCTCACCGTAATGGCGCTCGATATATTTAACCTTTGCGTTTTTACCGACAAAAAAGGTATGAATACCGTCGTGCCTCGATTCCTCGCTTCCGCAATTGTGAATTCCGCAGCCAGCCATAATGGTAACATCGGCGTTTTCTCCGATTATAAAATCGTTATATACCGTGTCGGAAAGACCTGTTTTGTCGATAATAACCGGAATATGAACCGTTTCGTTTTTGGTGCCGGGACGAATTATAATGTCAATTCCGGGCTTGTCCTCTTTTGTACGAATGTCGATATTTGCCGTAGTGTTGCGGTTTTCGAGCGCTCCGTTTGCGCGAATATTATATGCGCCTGTCGGAATCGCGTCCATATCGGCGATAATTTTAAGGAGTTGTTTATCGGTATCGTTTAACATGTTTTACCCTCCAAACTATCCGCAAGAACTCCGCAGGTTGTATCGGTCGAAAGAAGTTCAGGCAAAATATCCTGCTTTTTGCCGTATGCTTTTAATTTCCCCGCCGCTATAACAACAACCTTGTCGGCAATATTCAGAATGCGTTCCTGATGCGAAATAATGATAATCGAGCCACCGACAGAAGCATTCATTCTCTCGAAAACCTTTATAAGGCTGTTAAAACTCCATAGGTCAATTCCCGCTTCGGGTTCATCGAAAACCGAAATTTTCGTGCCACGCGCCAAAACGGTTGCGATTTCAATCCTTTTAAGCTCGCCGCCCGAAAGGGAGGAATTTACCTCACGGTCGATATAATCTCTCGCGCAGAGTCCTACGCGCGATAAATATTCGCAGGCTTCACCTACCGAAATTTCTTTGCCCGACGCTAAGGAAATAAGGTCCTTTACCGTTATCCCCTTAAAACGAACCGGTTGCTGAAAGGCAAAACTGATACCTTTTCTTGCCCTATCGGTTATAGATAATCCGGTAATATCCTCACCGTCAAGGAAAATCTTTCCCGATGAGGGCGTATAAATTCCCGCTATTATTTTCGCGAGCGTTGATTTACCGCCGCCGTTCGGACCGGTTATCGCGATAAATCTATCGTCGAATTTTAAGGAAATGTCGTTAAGAATTTCCTTTTCGCCGTTTTCGGTTTCGGCGGTAAAGGAAATATTTTTAAGTTCGAGCATTCTATTCCTCCGAGCATAATTAACTATTATAGATTATACCTAAAAATACGGCAAAAATCAACAACTAAAATAATATTTTATTGCTTATTTAAGTCGTTTGTGTTATACTCGCTAATGGTAAATAATTAAAAGGATAAAAAACTGACGGTTTTAAAAAAATGAACAAAAACAATGTTAAAGGCAGTCTTATTTTAGGGCTTGCCTCGCTTTTATGGGGACTGGCGTTCGTCGTTCAAAGCGACGCCGCGGATAAAATAAGTCCGTTTATTTTTAACGGACTTCGCTCACTTGTGGGCGCCGCGGCCATTTTTCTCTATCTTTTCGTGAAATCTAAAATCTCAAAATCGCCGATTTTCAAAAGCGGTAATTCTTACAAAAAAGCCGCCATTTCAGGCGGAATAATCTGCGGTACGGTTCTTTGCATTGCCACAAATCTGCAACAACTCGGCATAACGGTATATCCATCGAAGTGTAACACGGTGGAGGCGCGTTCGGGCTTCCTTACCACCCTTTATGTCGTAATAGTGCCGATAGCCTCGATTATAGTCGGAAAAAGGGTGGCTTTACCCGTTTGGATAGCCTCCGTTTTCGCGATGATGGGCGTTTATTTTCTCTGTCTGACAAACGGAATTTCAAATATTTATTACGGCGATATTCTGATGTTTCTTTGCGCCGTTACATTCAGCCTTCACATTATGGCGGTCGATAAATACGGCGCCGGTGTCGGCGGAGCGCAACTTTCGTTTATCCAGTTTATCGTTTGCGGCGTTCTGTCGATTATCCTGTCTTTCGCGGCAAGGGAGGGTCACAACGCCATTTCGGATATTCGCCTTGCTTTACCGCAGATTATATATATGGGCGTTTTTTCAAGCGGTTTTGCCTATACGCTTCAAATCGTCGGTCAAAAATACGCCGAGCCTGCCGTCGCTTCCATATCAATGAGCCTTGAAGGGGTTTTTGCGACATTGGGCGGACTTGTCATTATGGGGAGCGTTCCTTCGGTAAAGGAAACCATCGGTTGCGTGCTTGTATTTATCGCGACCGTTACGGTGCAAATAACGCCAAGGAGGAAAATGAAAAATGGCTAATCATTCAAAAAACGGTTCTACAATAAAAAAATGGGCTTTATGGTCATCGTATATCGCCGGCGTTCTCGCCGTAGCTGTTGCAGTGCATCTCGGGTTAAACGCGCTTTTCAATTCTTTTTCTTCCGATTCTACCCCTAAAAAGAACAAGGAAGGCTCGTCCGCTTCTTCAAATGTTGCAGACGGTAAAAACGAAGTTAAACTCGAATCGTCCGTAACGGTTATCAACACGGGCGATATAATGGTGCATTCAACTCAGCTTGACGGCGCCAAAACTTCCGACGGGTATGACTTTTCGGATTTCTTTAAGTATATTAAAAACCCGGTAAGCGCCGCCGATTTAGCCGTCGGCAATTTAGAGGTAACCTTCGGCGGTGCCGAATCGGGTTCATACAAGGGCTACCCTGCTTTCAACACACCCGACAGTCTTGCCGACTCCATAAAAAACGCCGGTTTTGACCTTATGCTTACGACCAACAACCACTGCTACGATACCGGGCTTTTCGGTCTTAAACGCACCGTTTCCGTTCTTAAAGACAAGGGGCTTTTGTACATCGGCACTAAACAAAACGCAGACGAAAAGGATTATATTATCAAAAACATTTCGGGTATCAAACTCGGGATAACCGCATACACCTATGAGAATAAATCCGCCGCGGGGCAAAAGTCTTTAAACGGCAACATCATATCAAAAGAGGCAAACGACCTTGTGAATTCCTTCAATTATGACCGCATTGACGAGTTTTACGCCCGTGCGAAAAAAGATATTGCCGACATGAAAAAAGGCGGCGCCGATATTGTAATCTTTTATATGCACTGGGGCGAGGAATATCAGTTAAAAGAAAATGTTCATCAGGATACCATTGCCCAAAAACTGTGCGATTTAGGCGTAGATATAATAATCGGCTCGCACCCGCATGTTATTCAGCCGATGGCGCTGCTGACATCAAGCGGAGGCGACCACAAGACTATTTGCGCCTATTCAATGGGCAACGCAATTTCAAATCAGAGGCAGGAAATAATGCACCCCGAATGCACTACGGGACACACCGAGGACGGAATGCTTTTAAGTTTTAAGATAGATAAGTATTCCGATAAAACGACGGTGATTTCGTCCTTTGATGTTATACCTACATGGGTCAATAAGTATAGAGGCGGCAGCGGATACCGCTATTCCGTAATTCCGCTTTACAACCGCGACGCCGGAGCCGACTGCGGACTAAGCGGCGCCGAACTTGAAAAGAGCCGTAAATCATATGACAGAACTAAGGCGACCGTATCGGAAGGGCTTACCGAAATTCAGAATTATTTAGGTTGCAAAGTCAGTTTCTCATAATCTTAGGGCATTAAAAAGGGCAAAAAAACACCGCCATAGTCAAAAGACTTATAGCGGTTGTTTTTTCGGTTTGATTCATATTCGTTTGCCCGAACGAAATAAATCATACCACTGAGTTGTTGGTCTTTGGCTGACCGAATTTTATGAAAGCTTCTGCCTTTAAGATAGGCAAAACACAATATTCACAAATTACTGTATATTATTATACTCCGTTTTTTCAAAAAGTCAATAAAAAAACGGTATTTTTTTAAAAAAATTTTAAAAAGGTGTAAAAAATGAAGAAAATTATGTTTGTTTGCCACGGAAATATTTGCCGAAGCCCAATGGCGGAAATGATTTTTAATCATCTTGCGGAAAGTTTCGGGCTTCAAAACGAATTAAAGGCGTTTTCCTCTGCAACAAGTTATGAGGAAACGGGCAATCCCGTTTATCCTCCGGCAAAAAAGGTCCTTGCCAAAAACAATATACCGTTTAAAGAACATCACGCTGCAAAACTCTACCCGCAGGACTACGAAAAATATGATATGTTTATCGTTATGGACCAAAATAATTTGCGAAATATCGGCAGGATATTCACATCCGACCCCGAGGGCAAAATACATAAACTTTTGTCATTTTCGGGCTCCGACGCCGATGTTTCCGACCCCTATTACAGCGGAGATTTTGACAGAGCGTTCAGCGATATTTATAAGGGTGTAAACGCGCTTATTTCATACCTTGAACAAAAACCGCAGACAAAAAAAGGATAAAACAAACTTTTTAATTTGTTACAGTGTCAGCCGTCCTAGACTGACAGTAAATACGACCCTCGGGCGAAATGTCCGAGGGGTAGTGTTTTTAAGGAATAAGTAATTATAATAGTGGCTCGTTTTGAAAATTCGTATAAAAGTAATCAAAGTGTTCCAATACGCAATGGCAATATGCTCGAAAATTACAGTTTTTACACCAACAAAATAGCCCAAAGCAGTGGATCATAAAACCTTTATCTCTACAAACCGGAATTTGTCAATGGAGCGCGCCCGGAAGTTTCTCAAGCTCCGTCTGAGTATGCCGGTGTCCGTGTTTGCCGTCTGTCACGTAATGATCGTGCCCGTGCGTGTGAGTGACCGTATGAGTGTGCGTCGTTCCGTCGTGCGTGTGCGTGAAGGTGTGCTGATGAATATGCGCGTGGTGCTTTATCAACGTATCGAACACAACGAGCGCCGAGCCTGCCGTCATCACGATCAGCGCGACGATATAAGCCCAAGTGATCGGCTCGCGCAGGAAAACGAAAGCAAGGAACGTTCCGACGAACGGGGCAACCGCGTAATAGGCGCTTGTTTTTGCCGCGCCGAGGACGCTTTGCGCTCTCACGTAGAGGAAAATGCTGAGCCCGTAAGATACAAAGCCGAGAAGCAGTGCCGCCGCAATATATTGAAGCTCCGGCATTACTTCACGTTTGATCAGTGCGATCACAAGCGAGCCGAGCCCCGAGAAAACGCCGTTCAGAATAACGATCTCATAGGTGCTTTTGGAAGAAATGTGCCTCGTGCAATTGTTCTCAAAGCCCCAGCAAACGGTGGCGAGCAACACGAAAAGCGAACCGAGAGAGAAACGGAAACTGTCCGTTCCCTCAAAAGAAAGGATGATACTTGACAGCGTGATCAAAGCGATCGCTGTCCAAAGCCGCTTTGAAACCGCTTCCTTGAAGATGAACAGCGCGATCACCGTGGTCGCAACGATTTCAAAATTCCCGAGAAGCGAGGCGTTTGCGGATGAGCAGTAGCTGATACCGAGCATAAGGAAAATCGGAGCCGCAATATCGAGAACGATCATTCCGATAACGAACGGCAGGTCTTTTTTTGAGAGCCGCTCAGCCTTTTCTCTGCCTTTTTTATTAAACAACGACAGTACGCCGATCCCGATTCCGGCGCCGAGATACAGAAGCGCCGCCATTGTCGTCGGACCGACGTGCTGTAGCAACAACTTGGACGCCGGCACGTTTACGGCGTAAAAAACGGCGGCGAGAAGTGCATATATAATTGCTTTAACTTTATTCATTGAATACCTCTTCAAATCCCGATTTGTCGATTTCTTTTTGAATATTATATCACCAAAACCTGTAATTTTCAATCCGTCT
>DEWC01000103.1 GCA_002363095.1 Ruminococcaceae bacterium UBA3220
GAGGATGAAGTATATAATCAGGCTGACGCCGCAGGATTTATCAATCTTTACGGATTGTCAACTAAGGTTTATGCAAAAATGAAAGAGAAAAACAACTTGAAATAAGGAAATACTATGGAAAAAATGTGGACAGGGCGCTTTGCCAAGGCGCTTGACAAAAAGGCGGACGATTTTAATTCTTCGTTGCATTTTGACTGCCGTATGTTTAAAGAGGACATTACCGGGTCGATTGCTCACGCCGAAATGCTCGCAAGACAGGGGATAATTTCCGAAGGCGAAAAAGAGCAAATTGCCGACGGTCTTTCTGCAATTCTTGAAGACATATTATCGGGAAAACTTGATTTTTCCGCGGACGCCGAAGATATCCATATGTTTATTGAAGCCGAGCTTACAAAGCGCATAGGCGATGCCGGCAAAAAACTTCACACCGCGCGAAGCCGTAATGACCAGGTAGCGCTTGATATCCGTTTGTATTTGAAAAGCGAAACCCGGCAAATTATAAGTAACCTGAAAAAACTTATAGGTACTATCAGCGATATTGCATCGGAGCATAAATCGGATATAATGCCCGGTTATACCCACCTTCAAAGGGCTCAACCGATAACCTTTGCCCATCATATTCTTGCCTACGGAATGATGTTTTCAAGGGATATTGAAAGGCTTGAAGACGCGGTTCGGAGAATGAACATCTCACCGATAGGCTCCTGCGCCCTTGCCGGGACTACATACCCCACCGACCGCGAATTTGAAGCCGAAAAACTCGGATTTGACGGTATAACGCTAAACAGTATCGACGGCGTTTCGGACAGGGATTTTTGTCTTGAACTGTTGAGCGGTTTTTCGATAATAATGATGCATCTGTCAAGGTTTTGCGAGGAAATAATTCTCTGGTCTTCGTGGGAATTTAAGTTTGTAGAGCTTGACGACAGTTTTACGACCGGCTCAAGCATTATGCCGCAAAAAAAGAACTCCGATATGGCGGAGCTTATCCGCGGAAAGACGGGTCGGGTCTACGGCGACCTTATGGCGTTGCTTACCACGCTTAAAGGTCTTCCGCTTGCTTACAATAAGGATATGCAGGAGGATAAAGAGGCGATTTTCGACGCGGTTGACACCGTGAAAATGTGCATATCGGTGTTTACCCCGATGATTGCGACTATGAAGGTTTTGCCCGATAATATGCTCGCCGCGGCAAAAAAAGGATTTATAAACGCCACCGATTTGGCAGATTATATTACCAAAAAAGGCGTTCCGTTCAGGGAAGCCTATAAAACGGTAGGGGAGATAGTGGCATATTGTATTGAGCATAATACCGTGCTTGAAGACCTTCCCGTTTCGGTTTATAAATCATTTAATGATTTGTTTGAAGACGACCTTTATGAAGAAATATCGCTTTCAACCTGCGTTAATAAGCGGACATCCGCCGGCGGAACGGGGATAAAGTCAATCGAAAAACAAATTGATTTTTTAACAAAATATGCAGATAAATAAAACTAAAACCGGCTGAATTAAGGAAATTAAACCTTGTTTCAGCCGGTATTTTTGTACCATTATTAAATGATTGCAGCCGTTGACTTACCGACAGTAAGTCTTATTCGGGTAAAAGTTTTATTTCATAACTTACATCAAGCGAAAAATTGGGGTTATAATACGGGTCGCCATTTTCGATTGTCTTGCCCCATTTTTGAAGAAAAATCGCCTTTTCCGCGCTGAAGCGCGTCTTGTTTTTAGTCGTTTTGTCGGAACCGCGGCTTGCCGATTCAAAATGGTATAATTCGCAGAAAGGATTAAAGATATTCAGTCTTCCTTCTCGTCTTAGTTTGAGACAAAAATCGACATCGTTATAAGCAACGGCAAGTTCTTCGGAAAATCCGCCAACCTTTAAAAAGACATCTTTTTTTACCATCATACACGCGGCTGTAACGGCGCTGACATCCTGCGCGTAATAAAGTTTTCCCATATAGCCGCAGTTGTCTCCCGCGCAACCGAAATGGGAATGACCCGCTATACGGTCGCTGCCGAGTCCCAAAATAATACCGCCGTGCTGAATGGTTTTGTCCTCAAAATAGAGTTTTGCGCCGACCGCGCCGACATCCTCACGCTGAGCAAACATCAGCAGTTCCTCTATCCAGTCGGGCGAGATAACCTTGGTGTCGTTGTTAAGAAATAAAATATAGTCACCGGTGGAATTAGCAACGGCAAAATTATTTATTGCCGAATAATTAAACTGCTTATCGTAACTTAAAAGCTTTATTCTCGGGTTCGCGGAAAGCACATTATAATAATCTTTTATTTGTTGTTCGTTGCTTTGATTGTCGACAACTATTATCTCGAAGTTTTGATATGTTGATAACTCAAAAATCGAATTAAGACATCTTGAAAGGTCCTCGTAGTGATTTTTGTTTGGAATTATTATTGAAACCTTCGGCGTGCCGTTTAATTTGTATTTAATACGATAAATCGTAGGGAATGCCGGTGAACTTTCGACAGTGCAGGGAAGTCCTTTTGCTTCAAGATAATCGTGAACGGCGTTAATTCCGGCGTCAATGGCATATTTTTTTGAGTTTATATCCATCGAAACCGAGTTTTTATGCGAACGCCAGAAATAAAGAACCTGCGGAATATGCTCGATTTTTTTTGCCGCCCCGGTAAGGCGCAATATAAGGTCGTGGTCCTGACTTCCGTCATACTTTGTGCGGAACAACTTTTCGGAGGAGACAAGGTCGGATTTAAAGACCGAAAAATGACAAATATAATTATTCGCAAGTAAATTATCAGGGGCAAAATCGGGCTTTAAGTGGCAGGTTATCAGTTTTTTGAAATCGTCCCCCAAAAAAGTAACCTCATCTGTATAAATAAAATCGGCACCGTCGCAAATTCTCTTCATAACCTCAAAAAGAGCCGAAGGATGCAGATAATCATCGTGGTCAAAGAGCGCGATATATTCGCCCGTGGCCATTGAAAGACAGTGATTTGTATTCTCTGAAATACCTTTGTTTTCGGTCAGTTTTTCGTATTTTATCCTCGAATCGTTTTCGGCAATTTTTTTGCAGTATTCACCTACAAAGGCAAAATCGTCGGTGCTTCCGTCGGCGAGGCATAACTCCCAGTTTTTATAGGTCTGATTAACAACCGAATCAATCATTTCTTCAAGAAAAACCTGCGGAGTGTTGTAAAGCGGAACGAGAATGCTGATTTTTACATCTTTCTCAAATGTATAATTCTCCTCCGAGGCTCTTCTTTGTTTTGATATTGTGTATGGTATCTTCAAATCGACCGGCGTTGACGCCCTCAGGTCAATTCTCTTTTGCTTGACCGCCCCGGGTCCTCCCTTTATGAAACTCTTGGTATAGATGACCGCACGCCCGAAGCGCGGATGTTTTGCAGCCGTTTTTCGCACCGCACCGGACATTGCCCGAAGCGGTTTTGTAAGCCTCCATGAAAGTCCGTTTTCAATCAGCGAAATTCTCGCCTTAGCCTGAGTAAGGTCGTCGTTTAATTCGAAAATCTTTCCTTGAAGGTTAACGATTTGAGCATTAAGCCCGTCCTCGATCCGCTGGTTATGATACTGCCTTGTCATTCTTAAATCCCTGAGCTTTTTGGGCGTAAAATCAAACTTTTCAATCATAATTTTACGGTAAACGGGGTCATTTATGAGATTCGAAAGAGCCTCAACCGACAAAACGGGATTATAATAAAGCGGAGTGCGGATTTTGGCGAGAATAAGGGCTTTTTCGATGGTGGTTTCTTCTTTTGTGTGCTCGCTTTCAAAGAACAAATCATCGGCAAAAGCCTCTAAAAACAGGTCGTCCGGACAAATATCAAAGCATTTCTTAATGACCCTTAAATATTCGGAATCGTGGGAATCGGTTTTTGAAACATCCATCTGACTGTTGTTGGCGGAGTGAAGACGGTATCTCATAAGCGGTTTTTGGATGATATATACGGGTGTTACGGTCAACAGCCTCATCCAGTAGTCAAAGTCGTGCAAGGTAGGAAGAGAATAGTCATACTCGCCGACCTTTTCTATAATATCTTTTCTTGCAAAAAAGGAGGAATGGTGGAAATGGTTGGAGGTGTTGCAAAACATATTTATAAGTTTGCTTTGCGGAGCGTTTTCAATGGAAAAATTAACGGGGTAGCGTTCTGTGTAAGGCGCACCGCTTCCGTCAATCAAGGTAAGCCACGAAAAACATGCGCCGTATTCGGGGTGGTCTTCAAGAAAATCTATCTGTTGTTCGATTTTGTCCTTTTCCCAAATATCGTCGGCGTCGCAGTGGGCGATATAGTCGCCGTCCATATATTTAAGTCCCTCGTTAAGGGCATTTGCAATGTGCATATTTTTCGGAAGGGAATAAACCGTTAAGCGGTCGTCGTCGATGGAATTTAATATCTCAAGAGTACGGTCGGTCGAACAATCGTTTATAACAACCAGTTTGATGTTTTGATATGTTTGCCCGAGAACCGAATCAACCGTCTCTTTTATGAAATTTTCCGCATTGTAGGCGTTAATATATACGCTTACCGATTTGTTTGTCATAGTTTAACCTCCGAAAAGCACTGCCTTATAGAGAAATTATACAACCGAAGGGATATTATGTCAACAACAGGCTTGAAAATACCCGAAATATACTGTAAAATCTATATAAAAAGCGAAAGGCAAAGGATTTGTTATGAATATTGCAATTATCACCGGCGCGTCGTCGGGACTCGGAAAAGAATACTATTATCAGGTTTTAAAAGACCGTCCGGAAATTGAGCAGATATGGATAATAGCGAGGAGACAGGAACGCCTTGACGAACTTGCAGGGGTTTCAAGCAAGGCTAAACCGCTGTGTTTTGATATAACCGCACCGGATTTTTGCGATAAATTTTCAGAACTTTTAAAACGGGAAAATCCGAGCGTAAAACTTCTTATCAATAACGCGGGATACGGAAAATTAGGGCTTTTTTCGGATATTTCGCTTACCGATAATATAGGTATGGTTCGTCTTAACTGCGAGGCTTTTACCGCCGTCGCATTTCTGGCGCTTCGGTATATGAGCGAAAAATCCGAGATAATCAATGTTTGTTCGATAGCCTCCTTTGCTCCTAACACGAGGATGACTGTTTACAGCGCCACAAAGGCATATGTTATGAGCTTTTCACGCGCTTTAAGAGAGGAACTGAAACCGCGAAAAATCAACTGCTTAGCGGTATGTCCCGGACCTATGGACACCGAATTTTTACCTGTAGCGAACATTAAAAAGGGAACAAGCGGAGCATTTGATTCATTGCCGCGCGTATCGGTAAGAACAATGGCGGAAAAATCCTTAAAGGCCTCAAAAAAGGGAAAATCCGTCTATACAAACAAGGCGTTTTACAAATTTTACCGTTTTGTTTCCAAAATTTTGCCGGCTGCATTTGTGATGAAATTCAGCGGTACATAGTTGACTTTTGTCCGAAATTACCTTATAATAACCTTGATGAAATAAAGCGAGGGATGAGATTATGGGAAAACGCGTTTTAAGGTTGTTTTGTGCCCTTATAGCGGTATTTGTAACCCTTTCGAATATGATGCCGCTTGACGGTTTTGCGGCAACAAAAAACGGACCCGTAATCGATGTTGCCGTTTCTCCGGTAAGCGGAGACGCTTTTGTAAGTGTTGATATCGCCTTTTCCCAAAATCCGGGCATCGGTGCGATGACCTTCACGCTCTTATATGACAGCACGACCTTTTCGGCAAAACCTTATGATAAGCGGTATTTTTATGAGGTTCCCGATACGAGCATTAAAAAATACCTTATTGTCGACCATCCCGGCGAAGGGTATGTGAGCATCGTATGGGCGCCGGAGGGCAATGATAATCTTTATACCGGAACCGGCGTTGCTTTCAGACTTTCTTTCCGCATAGACAGGCAGATATCCGGCAAGCATCCGTTTGAAATCGGCAACATTCAGCCGAAATCAAAAGGAAAGGATTTAACCGGATGTTTTTCGGATTTTGAACACAACACATTTACCCCGAAAGCAAACAACGATGCCTATGTTATAGGCGGAGATAACAGTATCCCCGACAGTTATCCGTGGCGTGAAAAGGACGAAGGGCAGGATACTCCGGCGCCCGCAGGTGAGCATACACACAGTTTTGTTTTGCATAGGAAAGTCACACCGTCATGTACCGCCGAGGGGTATTCGATTTACGAATGTTCGGTTTGCGGTGAGAAGGTAACCAAAGACACCGTGCCGGCATCGGGACATAACTTTACGGATTATTGGACCGTAGACCGTGTAGCGACCGATACGGTTGCCATGAAACTTGCGAGGCACTGTAAAAACTGTAATGTTATACGGGATGTAACCTATTATACGCTTGCCGAAGTCAAAAACGCAGGCATTTCGAATACGCTCGGCGCTAAGATTTATCAGAGTAACGATAACGGACTTGTGAAAAATGACGCCGATGAACGGCAGGATGAAACCGGGGGCGAAACGGTTGAGGTCAACCCGGAAACCATCAAAGGTGCCGAAGAACTTATAGAATCTGCCGTGAAAACGGCGCAGGAGGAAGCCGAGAGCAAAACTGCTACGGGAAAGGTGAAAAAGGCGTACGGTTTTTTTGAGAAGCTTTATATGTACCTTATCGGGACCAGGTCAAGACCGGGCATATTGAGGATTATTATAAGAGCGTTTATGAAACTTTTCGGGATATAAATCGTAAACACGGGCGAAATGATAATTAGCCGACGGGAAATCCGTCGGCTGAGCTTGTCGAAAAAGTCGACAAGCTCAAGGACTAGAATGCCGTTCGCCGAAAATGAAACATTTTCGGACTGCACTCTACTCCCG
>DEWC01000051.1 GCA_002363095.1 Ruminococcaceae bacterium UBA3220
ATTGTGAATTTTTCCGACGCCCCCTTAAACCTTGCTTCTTTTACCGGCTTTTTCGCCACATTTTTCTCGTTTTTTGCGCTTTTGTTCATTATAATAAGAAAACTTATCTTCGACGACCCGGTTGCGGGCTGGGCGTCAACCGTTTGTATAATAATCTTTTTAGGCGGACTTCAACTTTTGTCTCTCGGAATTATCGGCAAGTATCTTGCCAAAACCTACAGTGAAACAAAAAACCGCCCGATTTATATTGTTAAGGACACAAATTTTGAGAGTGTTGACCCCATGGGTTGATTTTCTCGCTAAATAAAGTTAACGTTTTTTCGGAGGTAAATTATGAAAAACGAATTGCTTAAAAAAATTGAAGACAAAACAATCGTTGCGGGGGTTGTCGGCCTTGGCTATGTTGGTCTGCCTCTTGCGGTCGAAAAGGCAAAAGCGGGCTTTAAGACCATAGGCTTTGATGTTCAGTCCGCAAAGGTCGATATGGTAAATTCCGGAAAGAATTATATCGGCGATGTGGTCGATAACGACCTTGAAAGCCTTGTAAAGTCGAAAATGCTGACCGCCACTACCGATTTTTCCTTTATAAAGGATGTCGATTTTGTCGCTATCTGCGTGCCTACTCCCCTTGACGAACATCAGGAGCCCGATATAAGCTATGTAAGAAATTCAACCATAGCCGTTTCAAAGCATTTGCATAAAGGTATGATGGTTGTGCTTGAATCTACAACATATCCGGGAACGACCGAGGAACTGTTAAAGCCCATACTCGAAGAGGGAAGCGGCCTTAAATGTGGCGAGGATTTCTATTTGGGCTTCAGCCCCGAACGTGTTGACCCGGGCAATCTTATTTACAAAACAAAAAACACTCCAAAGGTTGTAGGTGCAATTGGCGAAGATGCCGCCGAGGTTATTTCGGCTATGTACCGCGCAGTTTTGGAGGGTGATATACATACTGTTTCAAGCCCTGCCGTTGCCGAAATGGAAAAAATTCTCGAAAACACATACCGAAATATAAACATCGGGCTTGTAAACGAACTCGGCAGACTTTGTAACAAGATGGGAGTTTCTGTTTGGGAGGTCATCGACGCCGCAAAGACAAAGCCCTACGGTTTCCAGGCATTTTACCCCGGTCCCGGACTTGGCGGACACTGTATCCCGCTTGACCCATATTATCTTACCTGGAAGGCACGCGAGTTTGGTTTCCATACAACCCTTATCGAAAACAGCATGGTAATAAACGACTCCCAGCCCGAATACTGCGTTGACAGAGCTATGCATATATTAAACCGCCATAAAAAACCAATCAACGGCGCAAAAGTTCTTATGCTTGGCGTTTCATATAAAAATGATATTGATGATTACCGTGAAAGCCCTGCAATAAGGGTATATAAAGAACTTAAAAAGGTCGGCGCCGTTGTTTCGTATTACGATCCGTTTGTTCCCGAATTTAAAAACATGTACGAAGAGAGCGGAAAGTCTATTCCCGCGCTTACTCCCGAAGTTGTCAAGTCCTACGATTTGGTTATGGTAACAGCCGCTCACAGTAATGTCGATTATGATATGGTTCAAAAAAATGCAATTGCGATTTTTGATACAAAAAATGTTATGAAAAACATTAAAAACAGAGAAAATATCGAGGTGTTGTAATTGAAGGTAGTAACCGTTGTCGGCGCAAGGCCGCAGTTTATAAAAGCTGCCGTCGTTTCGCACGAACTGGCAAAACGCCATGAGGAAATAATAGTACATACCGGGCAGCATTTTGACTACAATATGTCCGAAAAGTTTTTTGAGGAACTTGATATCCCCGCTCCAAAATACAACCTGGGGATTTCCGGCGGCACCCACGCTCAGATGACCGGAAAAATGATGATCGGGATCGAGGATATATTAATCAAAGAGCACCCGGATTGGCTCCTTGTTTACGGTGACACGAATTCAACGCTTGCTGCCGCTTTGGCCGCTTCAAAACTGAATATACCCATATGCCACGTCGAGGCGGGAAACAGAACTTTCTCTAAAACCAATCCGGAAGAAAAAAACAGGATATGCACGGATCACCTTGCAACGCTTCTGTGTGCGAGCAATCAAGCTTCGATGGTTTATGCAAAAAACGAAGGCCTGGGCGATAGGATTTTCCTTGTCGGCAATCCTATGTATGACGCTTTTTTGCAAAACTCCGGGAAGTTAAAAAAAGAGGAAATCGTTTTATCTTTGCTCAGCGGAAAAACATCTCCCGTTCCCGAAAGATACTATTATTTAACCTGTCACAGAGAGGAAAACACCAGCAACGACAACGATTTATTTGAAATATTCAAGGCGATGCAACAACTCGAATATCCCACTGTATATCCCGTTCATCCGCGCAACAGAGAAAGAGCATTGCGCCTTTTCAAACAACACAACTTTGACAAGTTGATTTTAACCGAGCCGGTTGGTTATTTAGAAAGTTTGTGTCTTATTAAAAACGCAGAAAAAATCGTAACCGATTCGGGTGGTCTTCAAACCGAGGCATTTTTTGCCGAGAAAAAATGCATTACTGTTCTTGATTTTGTATGTTGGCAGGAAACAATGGTTGCCAACCGAAACGAACTTTCACGGCCAATCGCTTCGGAGATATTTGAAAAACTGAACAAACAACAAACCGTTGATAAGTCCTATCTTCCTTTCGGCGACGGACATTCAGCAGAAAAAATTGTTAAACTTATGGAAGAAAAGTATTTGGAGTCAAAAGTATGAAATATGCTATTATCGGTTGCGGAAGAATCGCAACAAACCATGTAAAAGCGGTTATAAACAACCATCTTGAATTTGTCGCCGCCTGCGATATTGTCCCGGAGAACATAGAAATATTACTCACTAAACATGATTTGCAAAATGATAAAACTATCGCAAGATATACCGACTACAAGGAAATGATAGACGAACATCCGGAACTTGAACTTGTTGCGATTGCAACAAGCAGCGGCGCTCACG
>DEWC01000062.1:0-8127 GCA_002363095.1 Ruminococcaceae bacterium UBA3220
TATACTGTCGCGGATGCATCCTCGGTTACGCCCTGGAAGGTTTTGAACATTAAGTTGAACTGACGGATATCGGTAAAATTATGTTTCCCGCAGGAAGGGCATTTTATATTCTTTTCTTCAACAAAGTTTTTCATCTCTTCCTGAGAAAAGGCGTCAATCGGTTTTTGAAGCTCGAAATTGTTTTCGGCACACCAATCTTCTATAAGTTTATCGGCGCGAAAGCGCTCGTGGCACTCCCTGCAATCCATAAGCGGGTCGGAAAAGCCCGCCAAATGACCGGAGGCTACCCATGTTTGCGGATTCATTAAAATTGCCGCGTCGAGCCCCACATTATAGGGATTTTCCTGAACAAATTTTTTCCACCATGCTCTTTTTATGTTGTTTTTAAGCTCGGCGCCCAGCGGACCGTAATCCCATGTATTGGCAAGACCGCCGTAAATTTCGCTTCCGGGGAATACGAACCCCCTCCCCTTTGCAAGATTTACGATTTTTTCCATTGTTTTCTTTGTGTTTTCCATTTTTTTGAAAACTCCCTTTTGTAAGGATATACTATAATTATACAGTAATATAGTAATAAAAAATGACCCAAATGTCAATATAAAACCGAACATTTTGCGATATTGTACAATAATTAAACTTCTTGACATATCATTATGTATAGTTTATACTTTAAATAAGAAAAATGAGGTGAGTTTATGGACATAAACAATATTGAACTGCATAAAATCGACTTCGATAAATTCCTTGAACTTGTCGAAAAATGCAAAGGTGATGTTTACCTTGAAACCGAAGAGGGCGATGTTCTCAATTTGAAGTCGAAACTTTGCCAAATGATTGGCATTGCGTCAATTTTGAAGCATCCCGAAATAAATGTTGCCAAAATCCATTGCGACAATCCCGAAGATGAAACAATGTTATTCAGGTTCAATCTTTTTGGAGAAGTACCCGAAGAATAGAAAGAGAGAAAAATATGTCAGAAGAAAAATTTTTAACCTACAAAGGAAAACCCCTTGTTAGAAAGGGAAACGAGATTTACTACGGCGATATGAGCGAAAAGCATGTAGTAAGATTTGAAATTCTTTCAACCTCAAACAAGGATAACCTCGAAATTGCCGATAAGGTCCTCGTGGAACTTCTTTTAAGCGATAACAAGCTCCCGAAAAAGGACAGGGTTGTAAAATCTATCGAAAGGGACTCCCTTTTCTCGGCTCTCGATATGGGATTTACATGGCTTGAAAGAGCATAAAATATTTTGAGCAGCAAAAAACCGCATTGTTTTCAATGCGGTTTTTTCTTTTTCCTGAATATCTATTTTTGTTTATAAAAAGTGTTTAGAATCGCCGTAACAAGAGAATCGGAATCGGGATAAAACTCGACCCATTTTTCTCCGACCTTTTTCTCACCGTTTATAGTCTGATAATCAAATTGACCGCCTAAATTCCTGACTATTCCGGTCGACGCAAGATAGGTTATCTGTGAAAAAGAAAGGTCGGTTGAAGTATAGGGTTTCATTTTGTCGTAATAAGTCTTTAACAGCCCGAAATCCTCCGAAATTTTGTTGCCCGCCTTTGAAGCAAACGCCGTCATAAACTGTTTCTGGCGTTCAAGGCGTTTTGAACTGCCCTCGGCGTCTTCGGTACGGCTTTGAAGGTAAATGCGCGCCTTTTTACCGTCAAGGTTAAGCGTGTCCCCGGTTTTACAGCCGAGCTCCGGGATATCCTCAATGGCGGTAAGCGATATTCCGCCGATGATATCGGTGATGGCGGAGATTCCCCGCAAATCCATAGTAACATAATTGCTGATGTTTATATTCAGAAATAATCTCGACGCTGATTTGAGGGTATTTTCAGCGCTTTTTTCGGGATCTTTACCGTAGGCGTAGGACAGACAAATCTGCTCGTTTCTGGCTCCGGTATATTTCCCCTTCGGCGAGAAGATGTCAACATCGACCATCGCCTCTCTCGGTATGGGGATGATTCTTATCGCCTTTGTTTTTGTATTAAGGGTCATAACAAAAAGAGTGTCGGCCTGACCGTTGCTTCCGATACCGAAATCGTCTCCGATTTTTTCCTTATCAATGCCGATAAAAAGCACCGAAACGACATCGGGGTCAAGGATGTAATTGTTCCCTTTGTAGGTTACCACGCCGTCGTCAACCTCAAGCCCTTTAATGTTCGACGCCGAAATATCGCGATCGTTTTTATGGAACCTCGATTTACCTGACAACACCAAAATAAGATAGGTTATTAAGAGCAACAGCAAAAGTCCTACAATAACCGAGGCTATTATAACGGTAATCTTCCATCCTTTACTCAGTTTTGCCATAAATCAATCTCCTTGCTTGAAAAATCGGGTTAATTCCGCCCGACTCGCGACAGGCTTTATCATTTTATTTCATATCCGCCGACGGGACGAATTTTAAGCGGAACGCAGGAGTCTTTTCCGAAAACATCTTCGATCATCTTAACATAATCTTTGAGCATTGCATTCGGGATATAACACTGTATTGTTCCGGCAAATCCCCCGCCGTGTACACGGCAGGCGCCCTTTCCGCCTAAAAATCTCTTTGTAAGCGCTATCGCAAGGCAAAGACCCTGCTCTCTGACGGCGGAATTCGAATAAAGATTTTGAAGATACTTATAGGATGAATTCCCCGAAGAGGTAACCTCTTCTAAAAAGGTTTCAAAATCGGCGTTTTTAAGGGCTTCTTTCTGAATTTCAACGCGATGGCTTTCATTAAAATAATGGAAGGCGCGAAGAACGGCGCGATCGCCGCAGGATTTACGAAGCGGTCCTATCTGGGAATAAAATTCGTTTTCGTCAACATTGCGAAGGTGTTTTTTGTTGCCCAAAAACTCACTTACCGATTTCATTTCCTTTGTAATATCGGCATAATCGTTAGTAAGGTCGGCGTGATTACCGCCGGTGTCGACAACACAAAGAGTGTATCCCGATTTTGAAAAATCAACATCTATCTTCTCGACTACCGGATTTGACGGATCATAAAAATCCGCATAGGTAAATCCGCCCACCGAGCTTGCCATCTGGTCAAGAAGTCCGCAGGGCTTACCGAAATATTCGCATTCGGCAAACTGGGAATACTTGGCTATTGTTACGGCGTCAACCTTGTTTTGGTTGTAAACCGAGTTTATAATATTCGCCACTAAAACCTCAAACGCCGCCGAGGATGAAAGCCCGGAGCCCTTTAAAACATTTGATACGGTGTAGGCGTCAAATCCGCCAATGTTAAGGCCATTATTCTTAAACGCGGCGCAAACGCCTCTTATGAGGGCGGCGGATTTCCCCTTTTCGTCGGCTGAAATTGAAAGATTATCAAGATTTACGATATCCATCGGATATCCTTCCGAGCGAATTCTTATAATATTTTCATCATTTTGGCTCACAACGGCGATAACATCAAGATTAACGCTTCCCGCAAGAACACAACCGTGCTGGTGGTCTGTATGATTTCCGCCGATTTCGGTTCTTCCGGGAGCCGAAAACAAACGCAAATTGTCGCGTTCGCCGAAAAGATTTGTAAAGGAATCTACCGCCTTTGAGTATCTTTCTGCGGCGACTTTGTTATCTGAGTAAAGGAGTTCAAAATCTTTATTATAATCCCCTGAGAGTATTTTTTGTTTTAACTGTTGATTATTCATAAACTTCTCCGCTTCTTATTATAACTTTGAAACAATTTCAAGAGTGTCTCTTGCAATGGCAAGTTCTTCATTAGTGGGAATTACGAAAATATCAACACCGCTTTCATCGGTGGAAATTTTTACCTCTTTACCGCGAAGTTTGTTAAGGTCTTTGTCAATTTTAACCCCTAAAAATGCAAGGTTTTCGCAAACATATTCGCGAAGCTCGGGGTCGTTTTCACCTATACCTCCCGTGAAGGCGATAGCGTCAACACCGTTCATTGCGGCGATATACTGACCTACAAACTTCAGAATTTGATATCTTTGCATATCGGTTGCAAGTTTTGCTCTCTCGTTGCCGGATTCGGCGGCGGCGGCAATATCACGGTTATCGTTTGAAACGCCTGAAATACCGAGCATTCCCGATTTTTTGTTACAGATGTTATTGATGTCGGCTGCCGAAAGATTTTCCTTTTCGGCGATATATGTGAGCGCCGAGGGGTCAATTGTTCCCGAGCGGGTGCCCATCATAAAACCGTCAAGCGGAGTAAATCCCATAGATGTATCTATGCATTTCCCGTCCTTAATCGCGGTGATTGAGCAACCGTTACCTAAATGGCAGGTTATAATCTTTAAATCCTTTTTATCCTTGTTTTCAAGCACGGCAACGCGGTCGGAAACAAAGCGGTGGGAGGTGCCGTGCGCACCGTATTTTCTTACACCGTATTTCTCATAGTATTCATAAGGCAAAGCGTACATATACGCCTTAGCAGGCATAGTTTGATGGAAAGAAGTATCAAAAACAACCACTTGGGGTATCTTATCGCCAAAGGTCTTGATGCACGCCTTTATGGCAAGAACATGGGCGGGGTTATGAAGAGGAGCCATAGCGCCCAAATCGGAAATATCCGACAAAACCTTATCGTTAACAAGGCATGAGCCCTTGAAAATCGCACCGCCTTGCACTATACGGTGTCCTATTGCGGCAATTTCATCAAAGGAATCGATAACCTTCGCCTTAGAGTTTACCATTGCGTAAACAACCGCTTCAAACGCCTCGCTGTGGGTAGGCATCGGGGTCTCCGCCTTATACTCGCGTCCGTCCGCCGCCTTATGGGAAATAGCGCCGGTAACACCTATTCTCTCACATAATCCTTTTGCAAGAACCTGTTCATTATCCATATCAATAAGCTGATATTTAAGGGATGAACTTCCTGCGTTGACAACAAAAATTTTCATAATATTCTCCTTTTTTTGAAAATCTTATTGAAGACCGCGCCTGTTTATGATAAAATTAATCACGGTTTTAACTAATATATAATACTATATCTATTCAAACTTTTCAAGTGCTTTTTGGGAGGGATACCGCTTGGGTGTTACCGGAATTATCGCCGAATTCAATCCGCTTCATAACGGGCATAAAAGGCTTATTGATTTCGCCGGAAAAAACGGCGATACGGTAGTATGTGTCATAAGCGGCAATTTCGTTGAGCGCGGTGATGTTGCCTGTCTTTCAAAGGCTAAGCGCGCCGAATTTGCCCTCAAATGCGGGGTGGATATTGTAGCCGAAATGCCGGTTTTATGGTCGATGTCAACAGCTCAGAACTTTGCTCTTTGCGGTGTATTTGAACTGTATAATTTAGGGTGCGATACCGTTCTTTTCGGGAGCGAATGCGGTGATATCGAAAAGCTTATGAAAACCGCCGATATCCTTTTATCGGACGAATTTTCCCTCATTGTCGCCGAAAAAATGAAATCGGGTATAACCTTCGCCGCGGCGCGTGAGGAAGCGGCGGTAAAGCTCGGCGCCGAAAAGGATATTCTTTCAAAGCCGAACAACAATTTAGGACTTGAATATATAATAGCGGCTAAAAAACTCAATCTCCCTTTAAAATTCGCAACGGTTTTGCGTGAGGGCGAACCGCACGACAGTAAAAACGAGGGGTCGAATTATGTTTCGGCTTCGTTTATAAGAGAAAAAATCCTGTCAGGCGATATCGGATATGCCGAAAGATTTATGCCGCTTCAAATAAGAGGCTCTTTTTCCCCTGACTCGGTTGCCGATATAAGGCGCGCGGATAGGGCGTTTCTCGGGATTTTGCGAACAAAAGCGCAGGAAGACTTTAAAAACCTGCCCGATTTAAGCGAGGGCATTGAGAACAAACTTTATTTTTCGTTACGGGTTGCAAAAAGCCTCGATGAATTATACGGTATGATAAAATCAAAACGCTATACTTTAGCGAGGGTTCGCAGGCTCGTTTTATCGGCAGTTCTCGGCTTTGATAAAAAGTTTTTTATGCGCACCCCTCCGTATATCAGAATTCTCGGTTTTTCGGCGCGCGGAGAAGAACATATCCGAACCGCCGTTTCAATAATACCCGTTGTTATGAGGGTATCCGAAATAGCAAAACTTGACAGCGATTCGCGCGATGTTTTCGAAACCGAATGTCTTGCTACCGACCTTTACGCGCTTTGCTTCAGTCGGCCGCTCGAATGCGGACTTGAATACAAATATAAACTGCTTAAACCGTAGTCGGTTCTCATAAATTCATTTTCTTACGGCTGAATTCATTACATTCAATTGTTTTTTCTTGTCTTGGCATCGTTAAATCTTGACTTATCTGTGAGTTTGTTATATAATTAACAAAAGACTTTTTTAGGAGATGTTTATATGCCAAAGGTTGTTTGTCCATGGGGACTTATCACCGATTTTGTAACCGACGCTTTTGTCGGCTACGGAGTACCGCGCGAAGAAGCGGAGATTTGCACGGATGTTTTACTTGAATCAGACAAAAGAGGAATAGAGAGCCACGGTTGCAACCGTTTTAAACCGGTTTATCTTGACAGAATTAAGGCGGGAATTCAGTCTGCCACCACCAATTTTGAAATAATCAAGGAAACCGAAACCACCGCCGTAATTGACGGACATAACGGTATGGGTCAGGTTATCGGAAAAAGGGCCATGCAAATGGCAATCGATAAGGCGAAGAAATACGGTATGGGGATGGTAACCGTTCGTAATTCCTGCCACTACGGTATCGCAGGTTATTATACCTCGATGGCTACCGAAAACGGTTGTATCGGTATGACCGGTACAAACGCCCGTCCCTCGGTTGCGCCGACATTCGGAACCGAAGGCGTTTTCGGAACAAACCCCTTTACATTAGGCGTTCCTACCGATGAAAAATTTGATTTTAACTTCGACTGCGCAACCTCCATAACCCAAAACGGAAAGATAGAATACTACGCAAGAATAAAGGAAGATGTTCATCCGGGAACAATTATCAATATCGACGGCACCCCCGTTGAGGGCGACGCCGGCGTTGCCCTTAAAAAGATACGCGAAGGCTCCGCCGCGCTTTGCACCGTAGGCGGCATCGGAGAAGAATTAGGCGGTTACAAGGGCTACGGATTTGCCTTGTTTGTTGAATTCTTATCAAGCGTTTTGCAGGACGGCGCTTACGGAAAAGACCTTGACGGCAAGGACGAAAACGGAAACATCCGCCCCTATCATTTGGGTCATTTCTTTATCGCCATTGATACAAATCATTTTCTTGGTGAGGATATATGCCGCAAAAAGGCGGGCGATATTATAAGGGGCGTTCGCGCTTCAAGAAAATCTCCCGACGCAACAAGAATTTTCACCGCCGGCGAAAAGGAATATGAAATCTGGAAACAGCGTGAAAACAGCGGTGTGCCGATAAACGAATCGGTTCAGAGCGAAATAAACGCCGTAAGGGATGAGTTGGGGCTTGACTACACCTTCCCGTGGGAAGAAGGATATTCGGGCTACAAAAACGACCGTCCCGTTAAATCTCATATCGAAAGATAATAAAGCCTTTCCCCTCGCCTTGACGGTGAGGGGATTTTTCAAGTTGTGTATTGACAAAAGTGATTTTTATGGTAATATATATAATGTAAATTAAATAATTCCTTATCAAGAGTGGTGGAGGGGCAGGCCCTGTGAAACCCGACAACCTGATTCAATATGGATTAAGGTGCCAATTCCTGCGGAAATTCCGAAAGATGAGGTTCATTTTTGAACCGCTTCAATGCGGTTTATTTTTTTAATGTAAAAATGTGAGGTAAATAATTATGGCAAAAATGCTTTTTACATCGGAATCGGTTACCGAGGGCCATCCGGACAAGGTATGCGACCAGATAAGCGACGCGATTTTGGATGCGATAATCGGTGAGGACAAGGACGCCCGTGTTGCCTGCGAAACCTTTTGCACAACCGGAGTTGTAACCGTTATGGGCGAAATAACCACCTCCTGCTACGCCGATATTCCGGCAATAGTAAGAGATGTTTTGTGCGATATCGGATACAACTGTCCCGAAGCGGGATTTGACGGCAACACCTGTGCCGTTATGACCTCTATCGACAAACAGTCCCCCGATATTGCTTTGGGGGTTGACAAGGGCCTCGAATTCAAGGGCGGAGAGGACGATAAGTATAATCTTAACGGTGCCGGCGACCAGGGTATGA
>DEWC01000062.1:8181-21857 GCA_002363095.1 Ruminococcaceae bacterium UBA3220
CAGGGTATGATGTTCGGCTACGCCTCAAACGAAACGAAAGAACTTATGCCGCTGCCCGTTTCGCTCGCCCATAAAATGGCGATGAAATTGACCGCCGTCAGAAAAAGCGGTGAACTGTCATATCTTTGTCCCGACGGAAAAACCCAGGTAACGGTCGAGTATAATGACGGCGAACCGACAAGGGTTGACGCGGTAGTCGTTTCAAGTCAGCATAAGGCTTATATTGACCTTGAAACACTCAGAAAGGATATTCTCGAAAAGGTAATAAAGCCCATTATTCCCGAAAAATTCCTCGATGAGAATACCAAGATTTATATAAACCCGACCGGCAGATTTGTTATCGGCGGTCCGCAGGGAGATACCGGTCTTACCGGAAGAAAGATAATCGTTGACACCTACGGCGGTATGGCGCGCCACGGCGGAGGCGCCTTTTCGGGAAAGGACCCGACAAAGGTTGACCGAAGTGCCGCATACGCCGCGAGATATGTTGCGAAAAACATTGTTGCCGCGAAAATTGCCGACAAATGCGAGGTTGAACTTGCCTACGCAATCGGCGTTGCAAAGCCTGTTTCGGTTATGGTAGATACTTTCGGTACCGGCAAAGTGGCGGATGAAAAAATTGCCGAAGCCGTAAATCGTGTCTTTGATTTACGCCCTGCGGCAATAATTGATAAACTCAACCTCCGCCGTCCTATCTACCGCAAAACCACAAATTACGGTCATTTCGGCCGCGAGGACGCCGATTTCACATGGGAAAAGACCGATAAAGCCGAACTTTTAAGGAAAGAATTATCTATTTAATATGTTTAGAATAATTGAAAAAAAGCAACTGAATAATGCGGTTACCTCTCTTAAATTCGAGGCGCCGTTTATAGCAAAAAAGGTAAAACCGGGTCAGTTTGTCATTGTCCGAATAGATGAAAAAGGCGAAAGAATTCCGCTCACCGTTTCGGACTATGACGCCAAAGCCGGAACAGTTACCCTCGTTATTCAGGCGATAGGCTATACCACCAAAAAACTTGTTTCCCTGAATGTCGGGGACAGCATTTGCGACCTTGTGGGTCCTTTAGGACTTCCCACCGAATTCGGGACACCGAAAAAGGCGATAATTATCGGCGGCGGCGTAGGTTGCGCCATTGCCTATCCGCAGGCAAAAGCTCTCTTTAACTCGGGGGCAGATGTAACGGTTATCGCAGGTTTCAGAAGCCGTGATATTGTTATCCTTGAAGAGGAAATGAAGGCGGTTTCAAACAGCCTTTATATTACAACCGACGACGGTACTTACGGCAGAAAGGGTCTTGTTACGGAAGTGTTGAGCGAATTGCTCGAAAGGGACAGTTACGACCTTGTTATCGCGATAGGTCCCGTCCCGATGATGAAGTTTGTTTCACTTACAACAAAGCCCTACGGCGTTAAGACGCTTGTCAGTCTCAATCCTATTATGATTGACGGAACGGGAATGTGCGGCGGTTGCCGTGTAACGGTGGGCGGAGAAACGAAATTCGCCTGCGTTGACGGTCCCGATTTTGACGGTCATCTCGTCGATTTCGACGAACTTTCAAGAAGAAATTCTTTCTACCGCGATGAGGAAGAGCATAAATGCAGATTGGGGGTAACCGAAAATGGCTGATATGTCGCCTGAAAAGACCCCTATGCCGGTTGCCGACCCGCTTATAAGGAACAAAAACTTTAAAGAGGTTGCCCTCGGTTACACAGCGGAAATGGCAATGGCGGAGGCAAACAGATGCTTGAACTGTAAAAATCGCCCCTGTGTTTCGGGTTGCCCCGTTAATGTTCAAATCCCCGAATTTATAAGCGAAGTTGCAAACGGAAATTTCGAAAAAGCATATGAAATAATAAAAGCCACCAACGCCCTGCCTGCTGTTTGCGGAAGGGTTTGTCCGCAGGAAAGTCAGTGCGAAGGAAAATGCGTTCGCGGAATTAAGGGCGAAAGCGTCGGCATAGGCAGGCTTGAGCGGTTTGTTGCCGACTACTGTATGAAAAACGGTTGCGGGGATAGTTTTGAACAGCCACCGAAAAACGGAAAAAAGGTCGCCGTTATCGGCGCCGGGCCTTCGGGCCTTACCTGTGCCGGAGACCTTATTGCAAAGGGCTATGATGTAACTGTTTTTGAAGCGTTTCATGCCGCGGGAGGCGTGCTTATCTACGGTATCCCCGAATTCAGACTCCCTAAAAGTATCGTTAAGGCTGAAATAGAAAGCCTTAAAAAGAAGGGCGTTAAAATCCTTACCGATATGGTTATCGGAAAAATCCTTACGGTTGACGAGATTATTGAAATGGGCTTTGAAGCCGTATTTATAGGCTCAGGCGCCGGACTTCCGATGTTTATGGGAATAGAGGGCGAATCAAGCGTCGGCGTTTATTCGGCAAATGAGTTTTTAACAAGAATAAACCTTATGAAGGCGTATTCGGAACAATATGACACTCCGATAAAAAAGGCGAAGAATATCGCCGTTGTCGGCGGAGGTAATGTCGCCATGGACGCCGCAAGGTGCGCTAAGCGTTTAGGCGCCGAAAATGTTTATATAATCTACCGCCGAAGCGAGGCGGAAATGCCGGCGAGAAAAGAAGAAATCGAGCATGCAAAAGAAGAACAGATTGAGTTTAAGCTCCTTTGCAACCCGAAAAGAATTCTATCCGGCAAGGACGGATCGGTCGTCGGTGTCGAGTGTATAAAGATGCAACTGGGCGAGCCCGACGCCTCGGGCAGAAGGCGCCCCGTTGAGATTGACGGCAGTGAGTTCATCTTAGATGTCGAGTCTGTTATCATGGCGCTGGGCACTACACCTAATCCTCTTATCAGAACAACCACCGAAGGCATTGAGGCAAACAAACGCGGCTGCCTTGTTGTTGACGAGAATATGAAGACAACAAAGGACGGCGTTTACGCCGGAGGAGACGCCGTAACCGGTGCCGCAACCGTTATTCTTGCGATGGGCGCCGGCAAGCAGGCGGCAAAATCGATAGATGAATATCTTAAAGGAAAATAAAAAAACATAGCCTGTCATTCGCGTTCTCGGATGACAGGCTTTTCTTATAGTTTGAGTTTTCTAAGCGCCACGAGGTGCAGGCGCTCTATCTGGCGTTTGCTGTAATTCACCGCTAAACTTATCGCTTCAAGGCTTCGGCCGAGACAGTACTTTTGAAAAAGTATCTCGGATAAAATACCGTCGTCGACATCGGATATCGAACGCTCGATACTCTTCATAATATCGCGGCACTTTTGCGCCTTTTGTTCAAAACTTTTCTTTTCTTTCGGAAACATAAGCCCCATTTCGTTAAGACGCTCGATTTTCGCGCCGAAAATCCGGTATTTGCGAAGTTTTTCGACATTCTCGTTTATGGCGCCGCTCATACATATCCCCCCGCTACGAACTGCCCGTAACTGAGATTTGTTTTGTGTTGTTCGTTATACTCTTTAAGTTTTCTCACCAAAACATATATAGGAGAATTTTTAATACGAATTTTATTTTGCCTCTGCTCATTATATAGCCGTTCTCCGTTTTTCATACAGGCGCGCGAACAGTAAAGGCGCTCCCCTTTTTTCAGTCTTCTTCCGCAGCAACGGCAGTATTGAGGCTCATAAACCTTGATATAGGCGCTTTTACAAAACGGGCATAACAGGCTACTCCCGCAATCCTTGCCAAAAGCGCAATCGCCTCGGTTACACTTTAAAGGTGTGTTAAAAAAACTCTTACAGTCCGTACAATGGTACATTTAAACAATCCTCCTAAAAAAATACTTGACAATTACGAAAAAGCGTAATATAATGTGTCTTGAAAAGAAAAATTTACGAAATTTCGTAATCACAAGTATATTATATTACGAAAAATCGTAATTGTCAATACTTTTTTACGAATTTTCGTAATTTAGGGGATTATTTTATGGTTGAACTATATCAAAGAATTGAGAATCTTTGTAAAGAACGGGGAATAAATGTAACTGCGCTCTGCGCCAATTGCGGTATTCCGAGGGCTTCGCTGTCTGATTTTAAGTCAGGAAGAAAGAAAACTCTTTCTGCGAAAACCTTATCGCTGATTGCCGACTATTTTGATGTAAGCGTTGATTATCTTTACGGTAAAACCGCAAATGAAGAAAAAGCGCTTAAGGTCGCTTTATTCGGCGGTGATACGGTCGTAACCGACGAGATGTGGGCGGAGGTAAAACGGTATGCCGACTTTATTAAGGAGAGAGAAAATGGAAACAAATAGGCTTTACTGCATTGCAGAAAAGCGGGGTGTTACGGTTGACAGATTTAATGTAAGGGAAAACAAATCGGTTTCGGTAAAATCCGGGGACAATCTTTATGTAGGGCTGGACGAGAAACTTTCGGGGGCAAACGAAAAGGTCTGTTTGGCGCATGAACTCGGGCACTGCCTTACATACAGTTTTTATAATATTTATTCCCCCTTTGATATAAGGGAAAAGCACGAAAAGCGCGCCGACAAATGGGCAATACAACGGCTTGTTCCGAAAACGAGATATAAAAAAGCCGTACGGGACGGCTATGATAATATATTTTCGCTTGCGGAATATTTCGGCGTTACCGCCGAGTTTATGGAAAAGGCGGTAAATCTTTACAGCAAGTCATAAAATCAGATTCAGGGGACAAAAAACCGCCACCCTTTAAGGGTTGCGGTTTTTACTTTTATTCAATTCCGGTTACCTTATACCCGGCATTTTCTATCGCGTTTTCCAATGCGTCGTCAGGCATTTCGGTTTTAAGTTCAACCGCGACCTTTTTTGTGTTACGGTCGGGCGTCGCTTTCAAAACACCGTCAAGGTTTTCGAGCGCTTCTTTCACCCTTTTTTCACAATGTTCGCACATCATACCTTCAACAAAAATCGTCTTTTTCATAATTATCTCCTTTTTGCGGTTTTTTTCGTTTTTCGGCTTAAAAAGATTAAGCCTCAATGCGTTAAGACAAACGCAGGTTGACGAAAGCGCCATCGCGGCGGCTCCGTAAACCGGTTTCATTTGTACGCCGAAAGCCCCTATTGCGAGCGGTATGCAAACGACGTTATAGAAAAACGCCCAAAACAGGTTTTCGTAAATATTTTTCACCGTTTGACGGCTGAGTTTTACGGCGTTTACAAGGTCAGAAAGCCTGCTTTTCATAATAACAACATCGGCGCTGTCAATGGCAATGTCGGTGCCGGAGCCTATCGCCACTCCGACATCGGCAACCGTCAGTGCGGGGGCATCGTTAATGCCGTCGCCCACCATAGCGACTTTGCCGCCGTTTTTAAGACTTTCAACCGTTTGAGCCTTTTTATCGGGCAAAACCTCGGCAAAATACCTCGTTATACCTGTCTTGTCGGCGATTGCCTTGGCGGTTTGCTCATTATCGCCGGTTATCATAACAACCTCTATACCGCTTTGTTGAAGGTCGTTTATCGCCGAAAAAGAATCGTCCTTTATGCTGTCGGCAAGGGCAATAACACCTATCAGCACCCCGTTTTTTAAGAATAAGACAGGGGTTTTGCCCTCACCTGAGAGTGCGCCGATTTTTTCGGTTATGTCCTTTTTAATTTCATATTTTTGCGAAATGGATTTATAACTTCCCGCCTCAAAAAGGTCGTTCCCCAGTTTACCCGAAACTCCGCTTCCGACCAGCGCCTCAAAATCCTCTGCGTCAGAAAGGTCGTTTTTTCCGTATTTGTTTACGATTGCCTTTGCAAGCGGATGCTCGCTTTTAGCCTCAAGGCATGCCGCAAGAAACAGCAATTCTTCCTCTTTTACACCTATCGGGATGATATCGGTAACTATCGGTTCACCCGTTGTTACGGTTCCTGTTTTATCGAGGGCGACCGTTTTTGTCCTGCCTAAAGTTTCAAGCGATTCGGCGGACTTAAAGAGTATTCCGTATTTGGCGCCCACTCCGCTTCCGACCATAATGGCGACCGGGGTGGCAAGTCCCAGCGCGCAGGGACAGCTTATAACAAGAACGGTTATTGCCCTTGCTATCGAAAATCCGAAATTTTTGCCTGCGATTTCCCATCCGACAAAGGTTAAAATGGCGATTATCATAACCGCAGGTACAAACACCGCCGAAACCTTATCGGCTATTCTCGCGAGAGGCGCCTTTGTCGAGGTGGCTTCCGAAACCGTTTTAATAACCGACGCGAGGGCTGTGTCTTCGCCGATCTTTGTAGCGACACATCTTAAATAGCCCGATTTATTGACGGTGGCGGCAAAAACGGGGCTGCCCGACTGTTTGTCGGAAGGCAAGCTTTCGCCGGTAAGCATTGATTCATCGACCGATGCGTTACCGTAAATCACCTCGCCGTCAACCGGAATGCTTCCGCCCGGCTTTACAACGAAAATATCTCCCTTTTTAACATCCTCAACCGGGGTTTCAATCTCTTTGCCGTCAATATACAAAATGGCGGTTTTCGGCGCCAACTGAATAAGCTCTTTAAGGGCGTTTGTAGTTCTTCCCTTGGCGATAGATTCAAGAAGTTTACCTACGGTAATAAGGGTGGGAATCATGGCCGCGGATTCAAAATACAAATTCATTCCGTAGTCGGCAACAAGCGCGCCGTTTCCATTATTATGCGCTCTTATCATCATAACAAGCATAAATGAAGAATACAAAAACGCCGTTCCCGAGCCCACCGCAACAAGCGTATCCATATTGGGGGCTCCCCTAAAAAGGGCGGAAAAACCGTTTTTAAAGAACCTGTTGCCGATAATCATTACTATAACCGCAATTACCATTTGAAAAATGGCTGAAAAAATATGATTATCAAAAACGGCGGGAGCGGGGAAAGAAAACATCATATGCCCCATTGAAAAGTACATCAAAACAACAAGAAAAATTGCCGACCATACAAGACGGCGTTTAAGTTTTTCGGTTTCGGTATCGGTAAAAAGACTTTCGTCTTTCTCATTTGTTTTTTTTCGTGCGCCGTAACCGGCTTTTATAACTGCGTTTATAATATCCTCTTCGCTTGCCGAGCCTTCAACCGCCATGGAATTTGTCAGCAAATTCACATTGCAGGCATCAACACCCTCAACTGCGCTTACCGCCTTTTCGACCCGCGCGCTGCACGCGGCACAACTCATACCGGTTATGTCAAACTGTTTCATCTTCCCTCTCCTTCAAAATAACCTGCCGAGCGCATTAAAAGGCTTGCGACAGGTTTTTGTTTAAGAATAAATTTTTAGAGTTTTCCGGCAATGTCTTTAAGATATTTCTTAAATTCTTCGCCGATTTCTTTGTGATTAAGAGCAACCTCAACATTTGCCTTTAATATGCCTAATTTGTTGCCCATATCAAAGCGCTTGCCGGAAAATTCGATACCCATCATTTTTCCGTCTTGCGCCAAAACCTTCATAGCGTCGGTAAGCTGAAGTTCATTTCCCACCCCGAATGGTATACTTTCAAGAATAGGAAAAATATCGCCGTTAAGAACACAACGCCCTAAAACCGAATAGTTTGAAAACTTTTCTGAAAGTTTCGGTTTTTCTATCATATCGGTAACATTAAAAACATTTTCGCCGACATTTTCAAGCTTTAAAGAGCTGTATTTTACGAGAAGTTCATCGGGGACCGTTTTTATCCCGACAACGCTCTTACCGTATTTCTCGTGCACCTCGCAAAGTTCTCCTATCGCAGGTTTTTCGCCCAAGATAACATCATCGCCGTAAAGCACCGCAAACGGCTCGTCCCCAACAAAGTTTTTTGCGCGAAGAACCGCATCACCGAGTCCTTTTGTTTCGCGCTGACGAATAAAGTAAATATTTGCGAGATTTGCGGTCTTTTTAAGGGTTTGAAGCATTTCGGTATTGCCTCTTTTTTCGAGCATTGCCTCAAGTTCAACAGAGTGGTCAAAATGGTCTTCAATAATGCCCTTTCCACGATTGGTGACAATCAGAATATCGGTTATACCGGCGGCAACCGCCTCTTCAACAATATACTGAATTGCCGGTTTATCGACAATCGACAACATCTCCTTAGGCACTGCCTTTGAAGCGGGCAAAACCCTTGTTCCCAAGCCTGCGGCAGGGATAATCGCTTTCGTGATTTTCATTATTTCTCCTCGCTTTTTATTATTTATACGCCAGCAAGACCTGCTATCATGCCCGGCAAATAATTTGTTATCAAAAATCCGAGAGCAAGCATTATAAGGCTTACACCGCCTCTTTTGTGAATGCTCTCTTCAAAATCCGCTTCGGTATCGGATTTTATATCTTTGAGGGATGAAATTACATAATTGCGGTAGATTAAATCCCCGAATATACCCAGTAAAATATGAATCAGAACCGTAATAAGAGAAACTGCCGAAATAACCGAAATATGGAATACCAAATTGCCCCTCGAAAGGCCCGAAAAGAAGGTGCTGAGATTATTAGTCATCTCGTCATAGGTTGCCGTGCTTGAAGAGGGCGACATAATTTTGAGATACGGCATTAAAATCGCTGAAAGAGCAACCTGAACGGCGCCTATAAAAGCGCCCCATTTATACATTTTCCTCGAAAAAAGCCACGGAACAGGAAACAAAAATGCCAGTATGTTGAAAAACAACTTTTTGCCCTTTTTCATTTTTTCGAATTTCGGGATATACTTATTCGTATTCGCCATAACGAATTTTTTTGCCTCATCGGCGGTAACGCCCTCGCCTAAATCAAGGTCGGGTGAAACACCGCCCAAAAAATCGAAGAAAATCGCGTTTCCTCCGAATTTGCTAATATTCGGTGTTCCGCAACTCGGGCAGGCGGAGGCATTGGCGTTGTATTCCTCGCCGCACATCCTGCACTTTACACCGATGGTTGCCTCAACGCCCGAATTATCGGAGGCAAACGCCGAAATGCTATCGTCTTCGGTGTCTTTATCTTCATTTATATTATCCTGCTTTTGTTTTATCAGATTGTCATAACTGTTTTCAGTGCCGTGAAACTGTTCAAGGACGCAATGACCGAGCGATTTATAGCACTCACGGTGATACGGCGCGCCGCATTCCGGACAAATTACAACATCATCATCAGAAAAGAGTTTTGCATGGCAATATTCGCACTCTTTTCCCTCAACATTAAAACTCATATAACCGTTCCTCTTATATCATCGATTTTTTCGAAAACGCTGTCAAAATAGTGTTCCCCGTAATTATGGAACTCTCCGTTTTCTATCATAGAAACAAGTTCATCCGTTTTCACCCACTTTACGGTATCGACCTCGCTCTTTTGAAGTTTTAAATCCTCCGCCTTAACATCAGAAAATGTAAGCCACACATCCAAAAAGGAATTTTTCCTTTTAAGGCGCAGAAGTTTAAAAAGGTTATCCGCTTCCGCCTTGATTCCGAGTTCTTCGGCAAGTTCCCTTTGCGCCGCCTTAAAGGACGATTCCCCGGCAATTACCGCGCCGGAGGTCGCCGCCCACTCACCGGGCATCAGTTTGCGCTCGGTTGAACGGCGCTGAATTAAAATTCGTCCGTCAAAAGAAATAATCCAAATATGAACAACCAGATGGTATTCTCCCGGTTTTAAAACTCCCGTTCCCCTTACCGCGGTCTTTCCGGTACGGTTACCGTGGGAATCCAATATATCCCATAACTCAACACTCATCTAAACGCTTTACAACCTCACCGCTGTTTTTATAGATACTGTTTTCGGGGATATATCCTCTTACCATGGAAAGAGGATAAACAATGGTACGCTTTCCTACAATGCTGCCCGGATTCATAACGCTTCCGCAACCTATTTCGGCATAATCGCCTAAAAATGCGCCGATTTTACGAATACCGGTTTCTATAACCTTATCGCCTAATCTTATCTTGACGGAAGTACGGTCAGATTTGATGTTGCTTGTGATAGCGCCGGCTCCCATATGCGAACGGTAGCCCAATATAGAATCTCCGACATAATTATAATGAGGCACCTGAACATTATTGAATATGATTACATTCTTTATCTCGCTTGAATTTCCGACAACGCAGTCGTTCCCGACAAAAACACTTCCGCGGATAAAAGCACAATGCCTTACCTGTGTGTTTTCGCCGATAATGCAGGGTCCGGTTATGCTCGCGGTAGGCGCAACGACGGCGCTTTTCGCGACATAGACATCACCGCCTAAATCGTCATACCTGTCCATATCGAGGGTTTTTGCATATTCAAGAATAAAATCGGAAATATGGGGCAATACCTCATAAGGGTATTCGTATTTTTCAAGCAGGGGCCTGCATTCGGTGTTTTCAAGTGAAAAAAGTTTTTTTATCTTTATGCGTTCCATCAAATTATCTCCACAATTCACAATGTTATAGATATTATAACAAATTTCCCCGTCGATTTCAACTTTTATATAGTTTTACATAATTTAGTATTGTAAAATCTGAGAATATGTATTATAATAGTTATCGGAAATTGTATATTGAACCGTGCGAATGGACGGGTCCTGTGCGACGGGACGCTATGAACCATGTCAGGCGGGGAACCGAGCAGCATTAAGTAGTTTTTCCTGTGCGCGCAGTAAATCGGTTCATTCGTGCGGCTTAGTATACAATTATTTTTTTCGCATACGGGGTGAAAGACTTGGCATATCAGGCTTTATACAGAAAGTATCGTCCTCAAACATTTTCGGATGTTTACGGGCAGGAGCATATAACCGAAGTTTTGAAATCGGAATTGAGTTCGGATAAAATCTCCCACGCCTATCTTTTCACCGGAACGAGAGGCACCGGCAAAACAACCTGTGCAAAAATCCTTGCGAAAGCGGTAAACTGTTCTCATATAAAGGACGGCGACCCCTGTAACGAATGTGAAATGTGCAAGGCGATAAGCGCCGACACCGTCACCGATATTTGTGAAATAGACGCCGCTTCAAATAACGGCGTAAACGATATACGGATTTTAAGAGAGCAGGTAAACTTTTCGCCGTCGGTGGCAAAATACCGTGTATACATTATTGACGAGGTTCATATGCTCTCTACCCAGGCGTTCAACGCCCTGCTTAAAACCTTAGAGGAACCGCCTGCGCATATTATATTTATTTTGGCGACCACCGAGGTACATAAACTTCCCGCAACCATTCTTTCCCGTTGTCAGCGTTTCGATTTTCGTCGGATTGACCCTGAAAGGATTTGCGAAAGAATTGAGTATATTGCCGAAAAAGAAGGCTTTACGGTTACTCCCGACGCCGCATCGCTTATTGCCGCCACTGCTGACGGAGGTATGCGCGATGCGCTGTCAATCCTCGACCTTTGCGCTTCGGTTACAAAGGAGATTACCGAAGACACCGTTGTTTCGGTTTGCGCAATGGCGGGCAACGAATATCTCGTAAATTTCGCGGAGTTCATAAGGAATAAGGATGCCGAAGCGGCACTTTTGCTTATTGATGAACTTCATAATTCCTCGCTTGATATGTCCCGCCTTATAAATGAAATTACAAGCCATTTCAGAGATCTCTTAATCGCAAAAACGGTTAAAGATAAGAACCTTCCGATTGTTTGTTCTGCTAAAAGGCTTGAAACGGTAAAGGCGCAGGCGCATAATTTTTCGCTGGGCGAGCTTCTTTCAATTTTGGAGGTATTGCGGGAAACCGCCGCAAAAATGCAGGCAGGCAACCACAGAACGCAGGTTGAAATGATGATAATAAGACTCTGCAACCCCGAACTCGGCAATACATTATCTTCGCTTGAACAGCGTATTTCCGCCCTTGAATCGGGAGGAACAGCAAATGTCCCGACAACAAGGCGTTCAGATGACCGCGACGGTGCAACAGCCACCGAAAAAAGCGAAAAAGTGCCCAAGCGTGAAAAAAGGACGACCGATGTCAGTCCTCAAAAAGTCCGCGACGCCGAACCTGCAACCAAATCAGACGGTAGTCTTAAAGAATGGGAAAGCATTTTAGCGGATTTGATGGATACCTGCCCGCTCATTGGCGGTGCGTTGCAGAATTCAAAAGCATATATTGAAGGCGAACGCATTTTGATAGACACGCAAAATGAACAATTCCGCTCGCTTATTAACGGCGAAAACCCGACTTACCGTGAAGCCGTTAAAAAATCGGCTTTTAAAATTCTCGGAAAAAGATACAATTTAGGTCCATACCGCAAAAAAGCGGTTGTTGAGGACGGCTCTGACCCGTTTGATGATTTTGCGAGACAATTAGAAGAACTTGAAGAAAAGCAGTGAGGCACGTTTCGTGCTTAGTTTTAAAAAATAAAAAGGATACGGTGAATTATGAAGGTAAGAATCCCGAATTCCGGAGGTCCCGGAAATATGAATCAAATGCTTAAACAGGCGCAAAAGATGCAGGAGGATATGGCTACCCTTCAGGAAGACCTTGAACAAAGAGAATACTCTGCCACTTCCGGAGGCGGTGCCGTTTCGGTTACGGTTGACGGAAAGCACCTGATAAAGTCAATAAAAATCGACCCCGAAATTATCGACCCCGACGATGCCGAAATGCTTGAGGACCTTGTAACGGTAGCTGTCAACGAGGCAATATCCAACGCCGCAAAAACCGCAGAGGACGAAATGGGCGCCATCACCGGCGGACTTAACATTCCCGGTATGTTCTGATGAATTATAATATTATTCCGCTTAACGAACTTGTAAACCAGTTTTCGCGTCTGCCCGGTATCGGCAAAAAAACGGCGCAGCGGCTTGCTTTTTCAATTCTTGAACAGCCTGCAGAATATGCCGAAAAGTTTGCAAAAGCCCTTATAGAAGCGCGCGAAAAAATACATTTTTGCAGTTGCTGTCAGGCTCTTACCGATCTTGATATATGCCAGATTTGTTCAAGTCCTCAAAGGGACAGATCGGTTATCTGCGTTGTCGAAGGCCCGAAAGATGTTATGGCGTTTGAGCGAATGAATGAGTATTCGGGGCTCTACCATGTTTTGCACGGCGTTATTTCTCCGCTTGACGGTGTTACGCCCGATAAGCTCAAAATAAAGGAACTTATGTCTCGTCTCTCAAACGGTGAGGTAAAAGAAATTATTATGGCGACCAACCCGACGGTTGAAGGCGAAGCCACGGCAAGTTATATTTCCCGTCTTGTAAAACCGATGGGCATTAAGGTTACCCGCCTCGCCTACGGAATTCCGGTCGGAGGAGACCTTCAGTACGCCGACGAATTCACCCTTGCACGCTCACTTGAAGGGAGAAACGAAATATAATGGAACAAAAGAAGATTGACCGCATTAACGAACTTGCAAGAAAGCAGAAAAGTGAAGGCCTGACAGAGCAGGAACTCGCGGAGCAGAAAATTTTAAGACGCGAATATATCGACAGTTTCAAATCGAGCCTCATTTCTCAGCTTAACAATATCTATATCATTGACGAAAAGGGAAATAAAGCCAAACTCGTACAGTAGGCGTCCGATATATATAATCGATAACATTAGAAAAACGCACCCGTTACACATCTTTGTAACGAGTGCGTTTTTTGTTATTTTGTTAACTGCCTTTCTTTAACGGCGATATCCTAACTTAAAGTGTATACAATAATTATATAATAATCATAAAATTTACAAGGAAAAATGTACAACAATAAAAACTGCGTTCGGCATTTTGCAAGCAAAACCGCCCTGTTCGATCGCCGCCGCAAATAATAATATATTGCTTGCGCCAAATCATCATCAACGGCAAAGCCGTTGTATATCATCGGTGCAAAGCGCCGTATATAATCAAGACGAAGACTTGTATATCAT
>DEWC01000028.1 GCA_002363095.1 Ruminococcaceae bacterium UBA3220
ACCGTTATTCCCCACTGGTCGAGAAAATCATATAATCTTTCAAGGCGGGCGGATATATTGGTGTTGGCAAAGACGATTAGTCCTTTGCCGAAATTGCCTTTGTTTTCCAAAAATTCCGAAAGAACGATTATTTCGTTATCACTGAAATCCACCGTAGGAGCCGGGATTACAATTTCGTCTATATCCCCGGGGATAGCCGTTATAACACGGTCTTCGAGCAGTTCAACCTCAAAATTGTTGGCCTTTAACATATCGCGGTAATACGCTTCGGTGTAATCCTGCTCCGAATGTCCCTTTATAATACCTATCTTCTTGTCATATTTATTTATAACATAGGAAATGGCGCCGGTCAGGGCGTTTTCTATTTTATTTTCGTTTATCGCATATGAACCGTCGGCATTGTTTGCAAATCCGTAAATGTCGGTATAGGTTATAATCTTCGACCTTTCGTTGCCGTTTGAGTTTGAAATGACGATAATATCGCCGGGAGCGCTTAATTTGCTGCCGTAGGACGCCTCTATCGTGCCGAATTCGCTCGAATCGGGATCGATAAACTTCAAATCAAACTTTTTGTTGTACGCCGCGTATTTCTTTACCAGTTTAACCGTTTGGTCAAAATACTTTTCGGAATCGGAGCCGACGCTCACACCGTTCATCCCGAAAAAGAAGGACAGATTTGAAGCGTAGTCGTCCTCGGTGGCGCAAACAATAATCTTTACGGGGTCTTTAACCTTTTTTATATAGTTTACATTTTCGGTTAAAAGCGAGTTTTCTTTGTTGTTGGAAAAATCGTATTCGAGCACAAGCCTATCCGAAAGAATTCCGAAAAGAACATTTATTACAACTATCAGCGCGATAAACAAAGCCGTAATCGCAAGCGATACGCCCCCTTTTCTGAAAAGGAGCTGATTTCTTATTCTTTTTGTTTTTTTCTTTTCGGGCGACACGGCCTGTGCGGTTTCGGTCTTATTCTCGGTTAATTCGATATCCTTCTTCATTGTTAAGAACCTCCTTTAAGACCATCTTCTCTTTTCAAGAAAGCGGACGCATAAGAACATAAATATTGCCATAATGCTTAAAAAATACAAAACATCCGCAATCTTAAAAATATTGTTGTTAAAACTTTCGTATGCGTTCATAAACGCCATTTTTTCAAAAACCTTTGAAAGCCAGCCGAAATACTTTTGGTTCTTTACCAAATCAGAAAAATACGGCATCAGATAGGCAATAAGATTAACGCCTATTGAAAGCATTGCCGCAACCGCCGGGCTTTCGGTAAGACAGGAGATAAACATACCTATCGATATAAGCGCGGCTCCCAAAAGCAGAGCGCCCAAGAGCGCGTAAAAATACGACATTGAATTCATTTTTACCTTTGTCGCAAAAATGAGTTCAAACAAGACGGTGGGCGCAAAACAAAGCGCATAAACCGCGAAGGCGGCAAAGAATTTTCCTAAAACGACCGATACAAGTTTAACGGGAGCGGTAAGAAGCGCCTGGTCTACCTTTTGGCGGCGGTCCTCACAAATAAGGCGCATCGTAAGTATCGGGACAAAGAAAATAGAGATAAGGCTCGGCGCCGAAACAACGCTTACTATGTCGGGCGAGCCCGACGAATAATAATTATAAAACACAAATCCCAAAAAGGCATAAAAGAGCGCCAAAACAATATAGCCAATCGGGGTTAAAAAATAAGATTTGAATTCTCTTTTAAAAACAGCAATCATTATTCTTCCTCCCCTTTATCACCAAGCATATTTTCAAGTTCCTCGTCGGTAGCGTCGGTAAGCCGTAAAAAGACCTGCTCAAGCGTCATAGTGTTATCGGCAAACGAAAGCATCGTTTTGCCCATAGCGGCGACCTTCTCGAAAACCGCCTGACGGATATCCTTGCCCTGCTCGGGCTCAATTACGAATTCGAAGGCGCCTGTCTCGACCTTGCCCATAGACCTTACCGACTTAACTCCGCTTACGGTTTTAAGCGTTTGAAGCATATTTTCTTCATCGCAAATAATTCTGGCAAATAAAGCACGCTCTTTTGAAAGCTTGTTTGCAAGATTTGTTGCGGTATCGTCGGCAATAAGCTTGCCTCTGTTTATGATTATAATTCTCTCGCAAACCGCCTGAACCTCGGAAAGAATATGAGACGATAAAATTATGGTGTGATTTTTTCCTAAGCGCGTTATGAGATTTCTTATTTCGATTATCTGCTTAGGGTCAAGTCCAACCGTCGGCTCGTCGAGTATCAAAACATCTGGATTTCCTATAAGAGCCGCGCCGAAGCCTACCCTTTGCCTGTATCCTTTTGAAAGGTTCTTTATAAGCCGGTTTTGAACATCGGCAATCCTGACAAGTTTCAAAACCTCGTCAATATGAGGCTTTTTCGGGAATTTCACCTTTTTAAGGTCATATATAAATTCAAGATATTCCCGAACCTTCATATCGGTATAAAGCGGCGGTATTTCGGGCAGATATCCGATTTTCTTTTTCGCCTTTTCGGGGTCTTCGATAATATCGTAACCGTCTATCGTAACGGTGCCTCGGGTCATCGACAAATACCCTGTCAAAATGTTCATTATGGTGGATTTCCCGGCGCCGTTCGGTCCCAAAAAACCGACAATTTCGCCCTTTTTAATTTCAAAACTGACATCACTTACCGCAAGATAACCGCCGTATCTTTTGGAAAGCCCGGTAACATTTATCATTTCGGTTCCTCCAAAATTATTTATTACCATTTTAACATTTTTAAAACAGTAATTGGTAAACAAAATGTTAATAAGCCGACTTATATTATATATCAATAATAAAGAATATACAATAAAAAAATGATGTTTCGGGCAAATAACGCCCGAAACATCTTCGTTTTCTTAAATATCAAGTTCCTTATGCTTAACGGTGAAAACCAAATACACTCCGCCCAAAACAAACGCGCTCACCGAAATACCGACGAGGGTTGCAAAAACCGCGGACCATCCCGAAACATCGGCAATTTTTCCGAGCGCATAGGTGGAAATCGCCGTTCCTATGTAGGCCGCGCCGTTAAGCAGTCCCGCAAGCGCTCCGGAACTCATCCTTTTTCTCATTGCGAGAGGGAAAATGCTGACTATCGCTATTGAGCTTCCGTGCAGCAGCAGTTCAAGTATCCCGAACGACAAAACCGTAACAAAAATATTGTTCCCAAAGAAAAGCACCACAGCGTTAAAAAAGGAAATGGCCCCGAAAAAGAACAGGCAAAGCGGTATCACCTTCGGTATCTTTTTGTTAAGATTAACCGCCAACATCGACCCGAAAATACCGAACAGAGGAAGAACGAGGGTCAACATCATCGAAAAACTGTCCGGCAATTTGCTTATGGATTTGAGAATAACCGGGACAAATGTCTGTATGCCGTCTTTCATAAAGTTAGTAATAAGAGAAAATATCCCGAGCAACAAAACAGGGATAAGAATATACAGAAATTTTCCGTTTGTGTTTTCATTTTGCCGCTCTTCTTTTTCGGTTTTAAGAAAATGACCGGGTTTATAACAAATATACCATATTATCGCAAAAGCGAACAAAATTGCCGCGCAAACCGCAAAGGTAATTCTGTAATTGATTTCAACGAAGACCGTGCTTATTCCATAAACCGTGAAGGTGCCGAGTGCGGTGGTTGTGCTCATAAGAAACACTGCCTTTGGCATCAGCTTTTCGCCGACATTCTCGCTTATTATCTGCAAAGAAATGGGCCAGAGAATAGATTGGAAAGCCGCCGAAACAAGCCATAAATACTTTATTGCCCCGAAGGGGACGCCGAAAAACAGGGAAAGATTTATAAGCGAAACCACAAAAAGGGCTAATGAAACAATCTGTTTTCTCGGATAACGCATACAAAGCGCACCGTGAACGAACTGCCCTAACCCGTAGGCGGCGGCAAAGAATGTCATAACAAGCCCGGCGCTCGCGTTCCCGACATTATAATCCTTTTCTATAGACGCAATATTTGCGCTGTAACTGAATCTTGCCATACAGGCCGATGTATAGGCAAGCCAGCATATTATCATAGATATATACTGCGCCCGAATACTGCTTTTTTCTTCACTGTTCAATTTTTTTGCCCCCTGAAAAGTCATACTTGAAATTTCTAAAACAAGTCAACTGTGGATTTTTATTATATATCAAAAAAACACCAATTGCAACAAAAAACCGCGCTTTGAAAAAAGTTTGTTCAAAACACGGTTTTTGGTCAGTTTTTATCTTCTTCTTTGTGTAATTCGGCAAGACTTACTCGGCAATATCAAGGCTGAAAGAAAAGTCGATTTTCTTTTCACAAAGCTGATATTTTTCAAGAAGTTTCGGCCCGCAGGAATTTGAGCCTATTCCCGATACCTTATAGTCTATCCGCAAATGCACCGCACCGTCTTTTTGAAGTTCGTCGGTGTGGTTTGCCTTGTAAAGCGCCTCTATGCTGTAATTTGAAACATTAAAGCTGAATTTTTCAGGCGAACTGAACTCAAGTTTTCCGATTTTAAGCATATCGACGGCAATATGATTGCCGTGCTCCTGCGGACGGACATAGTTTACATACTCGCTGTCGGCATCGCTTTCATAAAGGTCGATTTTTGAAGCGTGATGCATATCGATATAGTTTTCATAAGGACCCATACCGAAATACTTAAAACGCTTGTTCTTTCCGTTAAGCGGGAATTCAAATCCGAGACGGGGCAGATAAACGGCTCCGTTTCTGACATCGCCCGAAAGCCTGATATCAATTCTTCCGTCGGCAAACACCGAAATGACCGTCGTATATCTGAACACCGGCACGCGCGATATTCCTGCGATTGACCCGTTTGTTACGATTTCGCCGTTTTCGATTTTGCTTTCATAGATTTTACTGAACGAAACATCTAAATTTTCGCCTTCCCAGATGTTCATATTCGCCCATTTATAGATTATGTTGCGGTCGTTATCGGTGGGGGCTCTGAAAAGGGAAATCTTTGTCCTGCCGCCAAGTTGTTCCTCGCCTTTTACCTTTATGCTCGTAAATCCGCCGTAAAACTTTGAATAGGTGTATGAAAAATCCTCACCGCGGGCGTAGATGTTATACCTGTCCTCTTTAAGTTCCGCCTTTTCAGTAGTCTTTTCCGTCGGTTTAAGGTCGCAGGGGAGTTCAAACTGCTCCTGCGCTACAACGCAATCGCCTTTTGATAGCGAAACATCGAGATACGCGCCGTGGTAACACTCATATTTTTTAATATTTACAGGAAATTCCGTTTTCGAAAGCGGCGCCACATCAAGCGTTCTTGTCTCGGTTGATACGGTTTTTCCGTCTACCTTTATTTCGATATTCAATTTATATTCGTTAAGGTTTGTAAAACTAAACCGGTTAAAGACTGTCAAAACGCCGTCTTCAAACATAGCCTTCATCGGCTGGTAGGCGTATTTTGCCTCCAACGACCCCGCCTTGAAGGAGCGGTCGGCAAAAACGAGTCCGTCACAACAGAAATTTGAATCGTTGGTAAGTTCACCTTCAAAATCTCCGCCGTATTTTTCGACGCCGTTCACGGTTACGACATGGTCAGCCCATTCCCAGATACATCCGCCGATTACTTTCGGATATTTACGGAAAATTTCACAGTAATCCACCAAGTCGCCGGGGCCGTTACCCATTGCATGCGAATACTCGCAAAGGAAAACGGGACGGTTTATATCGTTTGAAAGCGCCTTGCTTTCAAGTTCACCGTAGCCTAAATACATCATCGAATAAACATCCGAATTATGGAATTGACCCTTACGGCAGGCGTCCTCACAGTGGACAAGACGGGTGTTGTCCCTTTGCTTTGTCCATTCAATCATTTTAACATGATTAACGCCATGGGCGCTCTCGTTACCGGTTGACCACATTATTACCGAAGGGGCGTTTTTGAAAAGTTCAACCATTCTTCTCATACGGTCGATATGCTCAGCCTCGTAGTCTTTACGCGAACACGGCCAATCGTTTGACTGAACATCGTATCCGTTTCCGCCGGCGGTTCTCCTTGCAAATCCGTGGGTCTCGATATCGGTCTCACAAATTACATAAAAGCCCATTTCATCGCACATTTCGATAAACTGCGGAATAGGAGGATAATGCGAAGTCCGGACGCAGTTGATGTTAAGTTCCTTCATAAGCATAAGGTCTTTGCGGAGTTCTTCTTCACTTTGACACCAGCCTCTGAATTTACTTGTATCATGGTGGTTGACGCCCAAAAGTTTAACCGGAACGCCGTTTACGAGAAGTTCGTAATTCTCCGAAATTCTGATATCGCGAAGCCCCGATTTCAGGGTAAGTATCTCACCGTCTTTTTCAAAGACAAAGGTGTATAAAAACGGCTTTTCGGCGTTCCAGAGAATTGGATTTTCGGGCACAAAAACAAGCTCGTTTTCAATATCCTTTTCAATCAAAAGCTTATCGCCCTCAAAAATTTTTAATTTTGCGTTTGTTCCTATCTTTATATCAAATTTTTCGGCATTCGGAATTATCTCGATATCCTCAATATGCCCCGCGGGACGCTGTGTCAGATAAACATCCCTGAATATGCCGTTATAGCGGAACATATCCTGGCTTTCAAGATAACTCCCTGCGCACCACTTATAAACGAGAACTTCGAGGGTGTTTTCACCCTCAGCCACATAATCGGTAATATCAAATTCGGCGCGCAGGTGGCTTCCCTGCGTAAATCCCGCATCCTTACCGTTGACCTTAACAAACGCACAGGAAGAAACGCCTTCAAACCCGATATAAATCCTGCCCCATTTTTTATCAACCGTAAATGTTCTCCTGTAAAAACCGCAGGGGTTTTCGTCCGGAACAAAAGGACAATCGACCGGATAAGGGAAGTTTATATTCGAATAATTGGGGTTTTCATATCCCTGCAGTTGCCAGCAGGACGGAACGGTTATTTTGTCCCATTTTTCTATCGTTTCGGGGATTTCGGTTTCGTTTTTAAAGAAGGCAAAGTCCCATTCGCCGTTTAACAGACAAAATTCGCTTTTTCCTGCGATATGATAAAAACTTTTAGGATTTATGCGATTTTCGAAGGTCTTTTCCGGGTTTTCATAAATTCTCATAACAAACTACCTTTTATTTAATATTTACGGTGATTTTTCTATCGGTCAAACAGTTTTCGCCTATGTAAATTTCAAACTCGCCCGGCTCAACCGTATATTCACCGTTCGGCAGATAAAAACCGAGTTCGCCGTATCCTATTTCAAAACAAACATCGGCGGTTTCGCCCTTTTTGATTAGCGGTTTTTTAAATCCTTTGAGTTCTCTTAAAGGCCGCATCATTGAGGCAACTTTGTCCCGAACATAAAGTTCTATGACCTCTTTGCCGTCAAAATCGCCGTCATTTTTAACCGAAACGCCGATTTTGAATTTCCTGCCTGCCTTTATTTCGTCAAGAGATATTTCCCTTGTTTCGCATTTAATATCGCCGTATGTAAATGTCGTGTACGAAAGTCCGTAGCCAAAGGGGTAAT
>DEWC01000040.1:0-569 GCA_002363095.1 Ruminococcaceae bacterium UBA3220
TTTAAAAGGTTTTCAAAAGAAATCGGTTTTTCGCACATTGAAAGAATTGTTTCGGCGATACCGTTTGTAACCTTAATATTATGTTCGGCAAGAGCCGAAATATCCTCACAAACATCGGCGTGAGCAGGTACAAATAAACGCGCCGACATTTTTTTAACCCTTTCGAGGGTAGCAATATACTGTTCAACATTGAAAATATATGTAACGGTATATTTTTCGATTATTTCACGGCTAACGATACTGTCGGCAAGAAATAAAACATCGTCAGGGGTGCGGACGCCTATCATTTGGCTTGAATGACCGCTTAAATCAATGATTTCAAAGCCTTCGGGCAGTTTCGCATCGGCTATGGGCGTAACTATGCTCTTTTGAGCAAGCATAAATTTTTTGCGAAGTTCCTTAGGCGAATAAGCCCCGTAAACAAAGCAGGAATTTAAGAAAGGGTGCTCGGTAAAGCACGCTTCTATCGTGTTTGCAAAGATTTTGCATCCCGTTTCACCCTGAATATACGCGTTTCCGCCGACATGGTCGGCGTGGGCGTGGGTGTTTATAATGAATTTTAAACTCCA
>DEWC01000040.1:652-10076 GCA_002363095.1 Ruminococcaceae bacterium UBA3220
CCGACACGCTCTTCAATACCGGTGTCAATAATGCAAACATCGGTATCGTTTAAGCGGTAAAGCCCGATTTTAGTCGGACCGGAAAAATAGTATGTATTGTTAAGTATGTGATTAAGTTCGTACATTTCGCGCCTCCGATCATTACTATCATTATATCAAACAGTCTGTAAAATAGCAATCAAAATGCAGTTAATTTTGCGTTTTGTTCGGTGATAAACTTATTTATTTTAAGTTATTAACCTTTATAATACTTTTATTTTCCTCTACTATGTTACGGAAAGCGAAAAAAGGCACAAAACAGAACCCGAAACGGCAAGCGATATTGCGAACAGCGAACCCCTTACCGGTGTTGAAAATTACCGCGCCGGTATTCCGAATAAAAAAGAACGGGTCGCAATTTGAGATAACTGTTATAACTTTGCCTGAAAAGGTAAAAGTTTTTGCTGTTAAGAGCAAAATATCTTATCTTTTTGATTGATTTAAGATATTTATTGTGATATAATTAACAAAGATACGGCAAGGGTTTGTTACAAACTTAAATTTGCGTATTTGAAGGGGTTTTTTTATGAACGGAAAATTCGGAATTGAACTTGAATGTCTCAGGTACAAGGATTACGACGACGCAGAGGTTCTCAAAAAAATAAAGGACGCCGGTTTTGATGCCGTTTTCAGCAACAAATATGACATCAAGCAGGTCGAATACATAAGCAACGAGGCAAAAAAACTCGGGCTCTATGTGGAGTTTTTGCATGCGCCTTTCAGGGGTATCAACTCTATTTGGGAGCCGGGTCTTGACTTTTTGCCGCTCAAAAAAACAATTCTCCAAAGCATTGACAGCGCCTCGGCGTTTGATATTCCGATTATTATTATGCATGTTGATTCGGGCTGGAATCCGCCTAAAATCTGCGATACGGGTCTTAACCGTTTTGACGAACTTGTGGAATACGCCGACAAAAAGGGTGTTACGATTGCATTCGAAAATATTCGTAATTTCGGCACGCTTGCCGCTATGATGCAACGCTACCGCTCAATTGAAAATGTAGGATACTGCTATGATTGCGGTCATGAGCATTGCTACACCGAAACGGTGCATTTTACAGAACTTTTCGGGCCTAAACTTGTTTGCACGCATATTCACGATAATGTCGGTCGCGACGGCAGGGATGACCCGGATGACCATCTTATGATGTTCGACGGAAACATCGACTATGCCGATATGATGAAGCGCCTTAACGGCATCGGTTATGACGGCAGTTTGACGGTTGAGCTTGAAAAGGACGGCAGGTATGACCATATGACCGACGACGAATACATTAAAACCGCATACGAGAGAATAGTTAAGATTTCTAAATTATAAAAAGTGAAACCGTGGGGTAAAAATGACATTTGATAACTATTATTGCGGTGCGGATGAAAAACCGCTTGACAATCTCTGCGAAAACGGCGGATTTACCGCGATTTTCAAGGAGATTGCCTGCGTTGGCGACAGCCTCTCTTCGGGTGAATTCGCCGTAAAGGACGACGAGGGCAAAATGTCCTATAACGATATATTCTATTATTCGTGGGGACAGTTTATCGGCAGAATGACCGGCAGCCATGTTTATAACTTTTCAAGGGGCGGTATGACTGCAAAGGAATATATCGACAGTTTCGCCGATGAAAAGGGCTTCTGGGATGAGGATAAAAAGGCTCAATGCTATATTATCGCCCTCGGCGTTAACGATACTAACAGAATACGCGAAGGAAACCTCAAAATCGGAACGACGGACGACATTTCGGACGCCGATTCCCCGACCGATACCTTCGCCGGATATTACAGTGCCATAATCGCAAGGTATAAAAAGATTTCGCCCAACGCAAAATTCTTCCTTGTAACAATACCGAGGTCCGATTATGACTCGCAAGAGCATACCGAGATTTACGATAAACTAAGGGAACTTATTTATAAAATGAGTGAATATTTTGATAACACCTATGTTGTCGACCTTCGCAAGTTTACCCCGGTAATAGATGAAAAATTTGTTTCTCATTTTTATCTTTTCGGGCACCTGACACCGCAGGGGTATAAGATTTTCGCCGATATAATCTCATCTTATATCGACTATATCATAAGAAAAAATCCCCGTGATTTCGCCGCCGTCGGGCTTATAGGAAGCTTCGCTGAGGATAAGGTCAAATTTGTAAAATAAATCAAAAAGGGCTGTAAGAAAAAAATGATTCTTACAGCCCTTTTTTTACGGATTGCAGTTTGCACAAGGAGAATAGCCTGCGTTTATCAGCTCATCCCGATTGTTGGTAACATAAATATTTTCCTGTTTCATTCTCTTAACCGACGGGCAGTTCGCAAAATGAAACTTTTTGGTGTTTTTATTGGCGTAATAACTGATGCCGTTCGGGTCGGAATTGGTTGCGGGCTCTACGGTGGAGGCGGTGCTGTTTGTGTCGGACTTTGTTTCAGCTTCGGCCGGTTTGTTTTCTTCCTTTTCGGTCGTTACATCCTCATCGGACTTTTTGTATTCGTCCAAACTGTTATATGTCGGCTCTTTAACGGTAACTTTTTGAGCCTTTTTATTATTTGCCGCGTTTTTCTCGCCGCACCCGCTTACGGAAAACGCAAGCAACAGGGTAAGAACTACAGCCAACAGTCTTTTATAACACATTACTTATATACGACCTTTTTTAAAAATTTCAGCAACTCGCAGAAAGGTATAACGGTTATCGCTATAATAAGCGCCCAGATAAAGTGAACAAAAGCGAGATGTTTCATACCGAAAATCGAGCCAAGCGGGGTTACGGTAAAGAGCAGTATCACCAAAAGCATCGCAACAGATGATATAAACAAAAAGTCTTTTATTTTGAATTCTTTTGTTACAACGGTTTCGGTAAAGCGTATATTGAATGCATGGAATATTTCGGCGAGCGCGATAACGGCAAACGCCATTGTTGTACCGTATGTAAAATCGTTTCGGGTGAAAACGCTTTTGCCTATGACAAAGGCAAAAATCGAAATGGCGGTAAGATACGCCGCCTGCAAAGAAATGTCAATAATGCTTCGGTTATCGAAAAGGCGTCCCTTTATCGAAACCGGGCATTTTTGCATAACCTTTTCCTCCGCCTTGCCGGTCGCAAGAGCGATAACCGGGGCGCAGTCGGTCAAAAGATTTATAAGCAGAAGCTGTGAAGCGGTAACGATCGGTCTTTTGAATAAAATCAAAGAGATAAAATACATTAACACTTCGGCTATGTTGCAGCTTAGCAGGAACGCTACGGCTTTTTGGATGTTAGCGAAAAGTCCGCGACTTTCCTTTATGGCGTTTACAACCGAGTCAAAATGGCTGTTCTTGATGATAATATCAGCGTTACCTCTTGCAACATCGGCGCCGATTTTACCCATAGCGCAACCTATATCGGCGTTTGCAAGCGCCTGAACATCGGTGAAATTATCGCCGGTAACCGTAACCGTTTCGCCGCTTTTTTGAAGGGCGTCTATTATGCGGAGCTTGTCCTCGGGTGAAACCCTCGCAAAAATCGAATATTTGCCTATATCGGAAACAAGTTCCTCGTCCGAGAGTTCGGCAAGTTCGGAACCGGTAAGCAGTTTTGTTCCGTCCTTGAAAATGCCTACCCGTCTCGCGACCGCCTTTGCCGTTGTCGGGTTATCACCGGTAATCATAACCGTTCGTATCCCTGCGGTATCGCAAACATTTATGGCTTCAATCGTCTGGAGTCTCGGGGGATCGTCAAGCCCGATAAGACCGATAAAGGTTAAATCCTTTTCGATTTCTTCGGCAACGGGATTAATCGGTATTTCGTTGAGAGGCTTCACCGCTATGCAAACAACGCGCAAGGCGTCAAGCGCCATACTTTCGTTCACTTCGAGCAGGGTTTTTGAATCGATATTATTAAGTTTGTCAGCCAGATTTTCAGGTGCGCCCTTAACAATGGCGATAGCTTTTCCGTCCTTCATGTTTATGCTTGTCATTGTCTTTCTTGCCGGGTCGAACGGAATAATCGCCACCCTCGGGAAGAGATTTCCGAGTTCTTTTGAGTCAATCCCCGTGTATTGCCTGCAAGCCGCTTCAATGGAATTCTCGGTGGAATCATTTTCGAGAGTCGAGCAGGCGACGGCATACTGAAGAATACTTTTTATCCTGTTCGGGATTTCGCCGTCAAGTTTTAAGGTGTCCTTGCCGTCAAAAATCCTGTCAACCGACATTTTATTTTTTGTTATAATACCGGTTTTGTCGGCACAAATAACGGTGGTTTTTCCTAAAACTTCAAGCGCGCTGACCTTTTTTATAATGATATCGTCTTTTATGATTCTCTCAATTCCGAGGGCTACGGCGAGAACGGAAATAGCGGGAAGCCCCTCTGGAATTGCCGCAACCGCGAGCGCCATGGCGTCAAGAAGTGATCTTGTCGTCATAACGGCAAAATTACCGTTTCTGAAATTGATTATAACATTTATGATAAAAACAAGAATGCAGGCGATAAAAATCGAAATGTTTACGATTTTTCCCGTTAAATTAAGTCGGGACTGTATCGGCAAGGTGTATTCCCCGGTTTGCTGGTCGATAGACGAAGACCTGCCGAGTTCGGTATAAAGACCTGTTTCTACAACGACCGCCTTTGCGACGCCTAATGTTGCTACTGTCCCGGAAAACGCCATATTATTACGCTCGGAAACCTCACAGATATCCTCAAAAATCAAATCGGCATTTTTGTTTACCGGAACATCGCTTCCGGTAAGAATTGCCTCGTTGCAGGAAAAGTTGGTTGTTTCTACAAGACGCGCATCGGCAGGGATAACATCGCCCGCTTTTATAATGATTATATCGCCGGGGACCAGTTCTTGCGCCGGTATCTGCCGTTCGTTGCCGTCGCGGATAACGGTTGCCGTAGGGCTGGCAATGCTGCGAAGACGGTTAAGCGCCACCTGGCTTTTATACATCTGAATGGCGCTAATCAAAGCGTTTATTACTACAATAAGAATTATAAGCAGAGGCGGCAAAAACTTCTCGCCGTTAATAAGACATACCGCCGAGGTGATAATTGCAATGGCAAAGAGAATAAAGGCGTATTTATCCTTTAACTGAACGAGAAACTGCTTTTTAACAGACGGTTTTTCAACATTCTTTATGGTGTTTTCGCCGTATTTTTCAAGCCTTGCCACGGCAATGCCGCTTGAAAGTCCCAAATCTTTTGAAACTTCAAGTTTTTCCAAAACCTCTTCGGATGATGTGCTATGCCAAATCATTGCTTAATCACCTCAAACATTAAGTTCGGATTTAACATCCGGATTATACAGCCTTTTCAGGACGGGATTTACATATTCTTCAAGAAATTCGTCAACCTGGCAGGCGCTTCTGCCGATATAATTTTCGGGTTTAAGGGTTTTTTCTATTTCCTCTTTTGAAAGCGGAATGGTTTCATCGTCAGCCAAAAGCTTAATAAGGTTGTTTTCCTTCCCGTCAACCTTCACCCGCTTTGCGGCGGCGTGAGAATGCACCCTTATTGTTTCGTGCAGCTGTTGACGGTCGCCTCCGCGACGCACCGATTCCATCATTATGTTTTCGGTCGCCATAAAGGGCAGTTTTTCAAGCACGCGGCGCTCGATAACCTTTTCATAGACCACCATATCGGAGGTTATATCCATATAGATGTTGAGGATTGCGTCGACCGCCAAAAATGCCTCCGAAACGGCAATTCGCTTGTTCGCGCTGTCGTCAAGCGTTCTCTCGAACCATTGCGTTGAGGAGGTGAATGCCGCGTTTTGAAGGTCGCATATCACATATCTCGAAAGCGCCGAAATGCGTTCGCTTCTCATGGGATTTCTTTTGTAGGGCATTGCCGATGAACCGATTTGTGCTTTTCCGAACGGTTCTTCCATTTCCTCAAACGATTGCAAAATTCTCAAATCATTCGAAAATTTGTATGCGCTTTGCGCAATTCCCGAAAGGACAGAAAGAACATAATAATCGGTTTTTCGTGAATATGTCTGCCCCGAAACGGGTACGCAAGCCTCGAAATCCATATATTTTGCGATGAGTAAGTCGAGTTTTTTAACCTTTTCGCCGTCGCCGTCAAAAAGCTCCATAAAACTCGCCTGCGTTCCCGTAGTTCCCTTTGAACCTAAGAGTTTAAGGGATTTCATCTGATATTCGAGATTATTGACATCGCCTAAAAGTTCGTTTATCCAAAGTGTTGCGCGCTTGCCTACCGTAGTAAGCTGAGCCGGCTGTAAATGGGTATAGGCAAGACAGGGAAGCGCCTTGTATTTTTCGGCGAAACCGGCAAGATTATTTATAACCGCCGCCGTTTTTTCAAGGACTATTTCAAGCCCTTTTTTCATTGCTATGATATCGGCGTTGTCCCCGACATAGCAACTTGTGGCGCCTAAGTGTATGATAGGCTTCGCCTTCGGGCATTGAATCCCGAAAGCGTAAATGTGGCTCATAACATCGTGACGGACTTCTTTTTCTCTTGCCTCTGCAATATCATAGTTTATATCGTCCTTGTTTGTTTCCATTTCGGAAATCTGTTCGTCGGTTATGGGAAGTCCCAATTCCTTTTCGGCCTTCGCAAGGGCTATCCAGAGTTTTCTCCAGGTTTTAAACTTGAAATCGTTTGAAAAAATATATTGCATCTCTTTGCTTGCATAGCGGGTAGAAAGGGGTGAAATATACGAACTTCTGTTATTCTCCATAAAAAATCTCCGTGATGATAAATACTTGTTACAGTAACACATTATATAATAATACTTATACATTTTACCATTTCGGCGTGTGAATGTCAAATAAAAACGATTCGTCTGTTGTGGAGCAAAAATCCAACGGTTGAAATAAAGTCTCTTCTGTGATATATTAGATACAACGATTATTTGAGAGGGAAAAATGGAACGACAGGATATTATTGACTATATTGAAGCGCAATTCGGTGTAATCGCGGAATACCTTTGGGCGGACGCTCCCGAATATGCCGTTTTCCGAAACAAAAGAAACAAAAAATGGTTCGCCATTATGATGAGGGTCGAAAAATCAAAACTCGGCATAAAAGAAGAGGGGCAAGCCGATATAATAAATGTTAAGTGCGACCCGATTTTTATCGGCTCGCTCGTTAAAATGGAGGGGTATTTCCCCGCCTATCACATGAACAAACAAAACTGGATAACGGTTTTGCTCGGCGAAAATGCGGACAGTGCCCAAACAGAGCAACTGATAAATCTTAGTTTTGAACTCGTTGATAAGAAGAATAAAAAGCAAGGATTTAAGGCTATAAAATAAACTTTTTAGGAAGGGAAATTTATGCATTTCGGCTTTTGCTCTTATGCTTCTTTATGAGGTTTATTGGATTGGATACTTTAAAAGCGAAAAAGAGATGAAAAACTTTTACCGCAGTTTTTTCGGCATTCCCGTTGCCGGCGCCACCTTGCCGGTTTTGGCGGTGCTTTTTATCTCGGCATACGGGAAAAATTTGCTTTTGTTTGCGGCAGGACTAATCCTCGCCGTCGGACATATCGGAATACATTTGATGCACAAAAAAGAAGTTACTTCTCATCTTTGATAATCCGCTGACCGGGATTTCAAATATCAAAAGAATTAAACGGTATAAAAAACCATAACTGTCAGATTATTAAGACAGTTATGGTTTTTGACTTAAATTATGGTTTTTATTATCCCGTTTTTTACATTTAGTTCGCAAATTCTCGCGGTGCGGGGGTTATCGGGGTTTCGGGTGCCGTCGCGGTTATAATCCCTCGCGTGGTAGACGGCGTAATATTTGCCGTCTAAGTATACAACGCTGTTATGCCCCGTGCCTTCCTCAAAGGCGTTTTTTGTTAAAACGGGAGCGAATTTACCTTTGTCTGTATGCTTTATGAAATCGACCGTTTTAAGGTCGGTTTTATCCGTCTTTGCGTAAGAATAGCCTATATGATAGGTGTCGTCTAAATAACATCCGCCGCTATACATAATATATTGGAAACCGTCTGCGCAAAACCAAAACGGACCCTCTATCGTGTACCAGTCGTTGCCCGGCTTGCAGTTCGGAGCGTATCTTTCCTCGGCAAAGCTCGGTATGATTATCTCTTTAGGGTTATTTTCGGGGGTGTAGGGGTCTGAAAATTTATCGATATAAACTCTCGTACCCTTTAAATCGGAACTAACATTGTTTTTCGCATAAAAAAGAAAAAGCCCGCTTTTTGTTTTAACCATATGTGAATCGATGGAAAATTCGTCATATAACTGTTTCGGGTCTTCAAAGGGTCCTTCCGGGCAAGAGGATGAGGCGACATGGAGCCTTTCAAATCCCGCCTTGCCCACAAAAGAAAAATACATATAGTATTTCCCTTCTGCTTTTATAACCGAGGGCGCCCAATAGTCATATCCGCCGTCAATCGAGCATACGATACCTTTATATTTCCATACACCGAAAATATCGTCGGTTTTATACATTTCTACCCCTTTTTTGCCGGTAACATACAAATAGTAGTTTTCGCCGTCGGCAAAAATAAACGGGTCGGCTTGAGATTTACCTTCAACATCAAAATTAAGTTTCATTGTCTGTTCCTTTTTAGAATTTATACTTTAAATATAACAGATATAAAATATTTTTTCAATAAAAAAGAACCCCAACTTGTACGGTCTGCACAAATTGGGGCAGTTCATTTTTGAGGCGGCGATTTCAGCAAAACGCAAAAGAATTTCTTATTCTTTTACATTTATACTGTCATATACTTCTGTTATTTCCTGTTCGGGAGCCTTTGTGAAAAGGCTTACTACAACGATGGCGATAAGTGCTATGATGAACGCGGGCAATAATTCGTAAATATTAAGAACTGTATTTTCGAATTTAACCCTTACGATGAATTTCCATACGAAAATCATAATACCGCCCGAAAGCATACCGGCGATGGCGCCGTATTTGTTGGTGCGTTTCCAGAAAAGTGAGCAGAGCATAACCGGTCCGAAGGTTGCGCCGAAGCCTGCCCAAGCGAAGGATACGATTCTGAATACCGAACTGTTTTTATCGAGGGCGAGAATGACCGCTACTACCGAAATGGCAATAACCGAAAGACGGGCTAAAATCATAGAAGCCTTTTGCGACATTTTAATGCCGAAGGTTTCTTTAACTATATTCTCCGAAACGCTTGAAGCGGCGGCAAGAAGCTGAGAATCAGCGGTTGACATTGTTGAAGCGAGTATACCTGCAAGTATAACACCGCCGACAAATGCGGGAATGTAGCCGAATTTGCCGATGTATTTTGATATATCCACAATTATTGTCTCGGCGGCGGAACCGTCCGCATAGGGTCCTACGATACCCTTTGTCATAAGGGAGTAACCGACAACGCCGATAAGTATCGCAACCGCCATTGAGATAACGACCCAGACCGAAGCGACTCTTCTTGAGGTTTTAAGTTTCT
>DEWC01000023.1:0-10124 GCA_002363095.1 Ruminococcaceae bacterium UBA3220
ATAACAAGATAATCACCGATTTCAACCTTTGGTAATTTGCGGTCAACTGCGAATTTATCATTGTTTTCACAAAGCGAACCGACAACATCAAACTTGCCGACAGCCGGTGCGTTTTCCTTGCCCAAAACGGTGATATGGTGATAGGAGCCGTACATTGCGGGGCGCATAAGGTCGCAGCAACTCGCGTCAACGCCGATATACTCCTTGTAGATATGCTTATAATGAATTGCCTTTGTGACAAGGTAACCGTAGGGTCCCGTTATATAACGCCCCATCTCGGTAAAAATCGAAATTTCAAGTCCGTTTGCCTCGACCATTCTCTCGTAGACCTTTCTTACCTCGTCGCCAATCTTAAATATATCTACCGCTTCCTCGCCCGGCTTATAGGGGATACCGATACCGCCCGAAAGGTCAACGAATTCGACATTTATATCAAAATCCTTTTTCATTTCAAGCGCCAAACCGAAAATTTCCTCGGCAAGGCGTGGGTAATAATCCTCTTCAAGACAACAACTTGCAAGCATGGCGTGAATGCCGAAATGCTTAACGCCCTTTTCTTTAAGAGTTTTAAATGCAAGCTTTATCTGGTCGTAGGTCATACCGAACTTTGAATCGTAAAGATGCCCCATAATATCGTTTGTGTTTCTGAATTTGCCGGGGTTATAGCGACAGCAAATTGTGTCGGGCAGGGGGGCGATTTTCTCCAAAAACTCAATGTGCGTTATATCGTCAAGGTTTATTATGGCGCCGCTTTTTAACGCCGCTTCATATTCCCTGACGGTGGTTTCGTTAGAACTGAACATTATCTTTTTGCCTGAAATTCCGCTTTTTTCGGAAAGGATTATCTCCGGCTCCGAAGCGCAGTCGGTTCCGCAGCCCAACTCTTTTAAAAGCCTTAAAATTGAGGGGTTCGGGAGTGCTTTTACGGCAAAGTATTCGCAAAAGCCTTTGTTCCACGAGAACGCCTTATATAAATCGGTAACGCATTTTCTGAGCCCTGCTTCGTCATAAACATAAAACGGAGTGGGATATTTTTTTGTCCAGTTAAGGACATCGTCTTTTGAAAAGGGAAGGGTCTTCATCTTTTTTCTCCTTAAAGGTTATCTAAATAATATTCGCCGCTGTAAACTTCTTTCGCGGGACCTCGCATAATAACGGAATTGTCAGATTTATAGGTTATAAAAAGGTCTCCGCCCAAAAGTTTTACGGTAATTTCGGTATCTTTTTCGCAGATGCCGTTAAGAACCGCCGCCACAACAACGGCGCAAGCCCCTGTCCCGCAGGCAAAGGTTTCACCGCTTCCGCGCTCGAAAACCCGCATTTTAAGGGTTTTGGCATCCATTATTTTTACGAATTCGGTGTTGACCTTTTCGGGGAAAAGGGGATTGTTCTCAAAAGGTTTACCGATTTTTTCAAGTTCAAGCTCATCTATCTCATCAAGAAAGATAACTGCGTGAGGATTGCCCATCGAAACGGCGGTCATATTATAAGTTTTTCCGTTAACCTCGACCGGCTCGTTTATCATCCTTTTACCGGTAAATTTGCAGGGTATCTTTTGGGGCGTCAGTTCAGGCATTCCCATATTTACCGAAAGGGTTTCGGCTTTGCCGCCGCTTTCAAAAACCTCTATCTGTTTTATACCGCTGAGGGTTTCAATATTAAGCGGATTTTTTTTGAGAATTTTATCGTAAACATACTTTGCGACGCACCGTATGCCGTTTCCGCACATCTTTCCTTCGCTTCCGTCAAGGTTGAACATACGCATTTTCGCGTCGGCAACCTTTGATGGGCAGATAAGTATAAGCCCGTCGGCGCCTACCGAAAATCTTCTCGGAGACATCTCTTTTGCAAGGGACACAGGGTCATCAATTTTCTCTTTAAAGCAGTTAATATAAATATAATCGTTCCCGATTCCCTGCATTTTTGTGAATTTGACAGTTTTCATTTAATCCTCAATATCTTTCCCGCAGCAGCGTTTATATTTTTTTCCGCTTCCGCATGGGCAGGGGGCATTTTTGCTGACAACGCCTTTACCTCTTACGGTGAGCGGTTTTTCGCCGGTTCCGGTTTCCTTTGCTACGCGCTCGCGTTTTACCTCTTCGTCTTTGCGGACGCGCACCGTCATAACAAGTTTCGCCGTTTGTTCTCTTATGGCGTCGGTCATAGCCGAGAACATATCATAACTTTCGTTTCGGTAAGCGACTATCGGGTCGTGCTGACCGTATGCGCGAAGCCCGATACCCTGACGAAGGTCATCCATATTGTCGATATGGTCCATCCAGTTTGTATCTACGCTTCTAAGCAACATCGCACGCTCTATCTGGCGCATAACATCCTCGCCGAATTCCTCTTCTCTTCGGGCGTAAACGGAATGTGCTTTTTCCTTAATTATATCTGCGACCTCTTCGCAGGTGGTGCTTTCAAGTTCTTCGGGTGTTTTAAGCGAAATTTCATTAGTGCCGGGAATCCACGGTTCAAAGAAATCTTTAAGACCGCTGACATCCCAGTTATCGTGAACCTCGTCGTCGGCAAGATAGATTTTGCAGTAAGAGTCAATTGTGTCGTCAATCATCTTAACAACTGTTTCCTTGATATCCTCGCCGTAGAGAACCTTGTTTCTCTGTTCGTAGATAAGTTCACGCTGTTTGTTCATAACATCGTCGTATTCAAGAACACTCTTACGGGCGGCAAAGTTCATACCCTCTTTGCGTTTCTGGGCGTTTTCTATGGTTCTTGAAAGCATTCCTGCTTCAAGAGGCTGATTTTCGTCAACCTTAAGGGTGTCCATAAGCGAGGCAATTCTTTCTCCGCCGTAAAGCCGCATAAGGTCGTCCTCAAGCGATATAAAGAATTTGGTGTTACCGGGGTCGCCCTGACGGCCGGAACGGCCTCGTAACTGGTTGTCAATTCGTCTTGAATCGTGGCGCTCGGTGCCTATGATACAAAGTCCGCCCGCCTCTCTTACAAATTCGGCTTCGGGCTCGATTTCCTTTTTAAATTGGTCATAATATCTTTTAAAGTCTTCTCTGGCTTTTATTATATCCGCATCATCGGTTTCGCCGAAGCCTGTGGCTTCAAGAATCATTTCATCGCTTAAACCGTCGTGGCGAAGCTGTGCTTTTGCAAGGTATTCGGCGTTACCGCCCAACATAATATCGGTACCGCGCCCCGCCATATTGGTGGCAATCGTAACGGCATAAGGCTTACCTGCCTGGGCGATTATCTCAGCTTCCTTTTCGTGGTGCTTTGCGTTGAGGACATTATGCTTTATGCCCTTGGCACCCAACATCTTTGATAAAAGTTCGGACTTTTCGATGGTTATCGTACCTACAAGAACAGGTTGACCCTTGGCGTTACACTCGACGATACGGTTGATGACCGCCTTGAATTTGGCAGCCTCCGTTTTATATATAGCGTCGTTTTCATCAATCCTTATAAGCGGTTTGTTGGTGGGTATTTCGATAACATCGAGTTTGTAAATCTCGCGGAATTCCGCCTCTTCTGTCAGGGCGGTACCGGTCATACCCGAAAGTTTGTTATAAAGGCGGAAGAAGTTCTGGAATGTAATTGTTGCGAGCGTTTTGGATTCCTTTGCTACCTTAACGCCTTCTTTGGCTTCGATAGCCTGATGCAAACCTTCATTGTAGCGGCGACCGAACATAAGGCGTCCGGTAAACTCGTCAACAATGATTACCTCGCCGTCTTTCACAACATAGTCAACATCACGCTTCATAATTCCGTGGGCGCGGATTGCCTGCGAGATATGGTGAGATATCTCGATATTTTCGGTATCGTTAAGGTTTTCAAGACCGAAGTATTTTTCCGCCTTTTCGACACCGCTCGGGGTGAGTGTAGCAGTTCTCGCTTTTTCGTCAACAACATAGTCGCCGTCATAGTTCGCGGTTTCGTCGGTGGCTTTGTCGTCCATCTCCTTGACCTTTACCATTTTAAGGGTAAGGGCAAAGGCGTTCGCCTTTGAATACAGTTCGGTAGATTCGCTTCCCTGACCCGAAATGATAAGCGGAGTCCTCGCCTCGTCTATGAGAATTGAGTCGACCTCGTCGACGATGGCAAAATTATGTTCGCGCTGAACCTTTTGCTCCTTGTAGGTTACCATATTGTCGCGAAGATAATCAAATCCGAGTTCATTGTTGGTGCAGTAGGTTATATCGGCATTGTATGCCTCACGCTTTTCGTCGCTGTCCATACCGTGGATAATAAGCCCGACGGTAAGTCCCATAAATCGGTAGAGTTTTCCCATCCACTCCGAGTCGCGCTTGGCGAGATAGTCGTTTACCGTAACGATATGAACGCCCTTGCCCGAAATGGCGTTAAGATACGCCGGAAGGGTGGCAACCAGTGTTTTACCTTCACCGGTCTTCATTTCGCTTATTCGTCCCTGATGCAGAACGATACCGCCGAGTATCTGAACGGGGAAGTGGCGCATACCAAGTACGCGGTCGCCGGCTTCACGGCAGGCGGCAAACGCCTCGGGCAGAAGGTCGTCAAGACTTTCGCCGCCATTATATCTTTCTTTAAATTCTTCGGTTTTTGCCCTGAGTTCGGCGTCGCTTAATTTCCTGTATTCATCTTCATAGGATAAAACCTTTTCAAGTTTCGGCTTTATCCTTTTTAATTCTCTTTCGCTGTAACTTCCGAAAATTGCTTTAAATAAACCCATGTTAATTTCCTTTCGTTATTTAAGTATCAACGCTCCGTCCTTTTTTTTAAGCCCGGAGGTATAGGTCAGATTATTATTGTGGTCGATAAAAACGGCTTCGGTGTTTTCGGTGTTTTCGATAAGCCTTGCCGCACCGTCCCTGCCTAAAAGTATGCAAACCGTTGCAAGCGCGTCGCCGTCGAGCGAGGAGTCGCCTATAACGGTAGCGGAAAAAAGGTCGGTTTCGGCGGAAAAACCTGTTTTAGGGTCTAAGATGTGATGATAAACCTTATCGCCGTCCTTTATGTAACGCTCATAAACGCCCGAGGTTACGACCGATTTGTTTTTTACCCTTAAAGTGGCTGAAATTTTGTTATCACTAAACGGCTTTTTGATGCCTACATCAAATGCCTTGTCGCCGAATACAATTACATTTCCGCCTAAATTGATAATTCCGCTTTTCGCCTTTTTGTTCTTGAAAAACTCCAAAAGACGGTCTGCGATATATCCTTTTGCGATACCGCCTAAGTCGATTTGCTTACCGCCGGCGCTTACCTTTTCACCGTCAATTTCTACCGAATGATAATCGACATTTTTAAGTGCCTCGGCTATTTCGCTTCGGTCGGGAAGTGCCGTCCCCTCAAAATCCCAGAGATTTATAACAGGGCAGAGTGTTATATCAAATTTTCCGCCCGAGAGGTCCCCGTAGTATATCGCGCGCTCGATTATTTCCTTTGTCGGTTTTGAAACCTTAACATATCCGCCGGAAGAATTAATCTTCGCGACATCACTTTCGCGCCTTGTTTTGCTTAAAAGGTTTTCATAATCTTCGCATAACGAAAAAGCCTCGTTAAGGGCTTCTTTATCGCACTCGACATCGAGCGTGACTACCGTATTAAGCAAAAATCTTGTTGATTTTACACTCTTCGCCTCATTGCAGCCGACAAGCAGCAGCAAACAAAGGCTCATACTAAGCGTCGTAAGTCTTTTCATAAAGGTGTGTCTACTCTATAAGTTCCCTTATCTCTTCCGCGCCGGTGCCTTTAAGCGCCGAAAACGGAATGATTTTAACATCCTTCGCCAAATCGTCCAATATGGCGGTGATTCTATCAAGTTGCCTTTGAAATTCGGCTTTGTTAAGCTTGTCGCTTTTGGTAAGAATAACGGCATAGGGTACGCCGTATTCTTTTAAAAACCTTAGCATTGAAACATCAAATTCGGCGGGGTCGTGGCGCATATCAATAAGCTGAAAAACGAGTACGATATTGCGATTTGTCGTAAAATAACTTTCCATAAGCTCCGCCCATCGCTGTTTTTCGCCGCGGTTTACCTTCGCGTAACCGTATCCCGGCAAATCGACGAGACGAATATTATCAACCTTATAAAAATTAACCGTCGCCGTCTTGCCGGGGGTAGAACTTACCCGTGCGAAGTTTTTGCGATTGAGAATTTTATTGATTAGTGATGATTTTCCGACATTCGACCGTCCCGAAAAACAGTATTCCGGCAAATCGGAAGGAGGTAACTGCCCGGCAGTACCGAAGGCGGCTTCAAACATAGCGTTGTTGGTGTTCATCTGCACAACCTCTCGACCCTGACATCTCTTTGTTGCGTATTATAGGTCGGCGCTTCGGTTTTAACGGCGCCGTCCTCTTTAAGGGCGCTCGAAATTATATCTTCGACCTTTGAAACGGGGATAAAGGTTATATTGTCGCGAACCGTCTTGTCAACCTCGTCAAGGTCGGCTAAATTATCCTTCGGTATAAAAACGGTTTTTACTCCGCCTGTATATGCCGCCATTGACTTTTCTTTGAGTCCGCCTATCGGAAGAACGCGCCCTCTTATCGTGATTTCACCCGTCATGGCAACATCACGGCGTATTTTACGCCCGGTAAGAGCCGAAACAAGACCGCAGGTTATGGTAACGCCCGCCGAAGGACCGTCCTTAGGAACGGCTGATTCGGTAGCGTGGATATGTATATCTTTTGTTTTATAAAAATCGGGGTCTATTCCGTATGCGGCGGCGTTTGCGCGGACATATGTTACCGCCGCGGTCGCCGATTCCTTCATAATATTGCCGAGATTTCCCGTAAGTTCAACCTTTCCCGAGCCGTCGAGAACGGCAACCTCCATCTGCATAATCTCGCCGCCGACTCTTGTCCAGGCAAGTCCGTTTATAATGCCTGTTTCATCGTCTTCAAGAATAACCTCCGGCTTGTACTTATGCTTGCCCAGGAGGGGGATTAGGTCGCTTTCCTTTACGGTAACCTTATCCGACTGCCCCGAAGCGATTATCTTTGCGGCTTTTGCGCAGAGCGAAGCAATGGCGCGACCGAGCTTTCTGACCCCGGCCTCCCTTGTGTAAAAATCGATTAGTCCGTACAGAGCGCCGTCGGTGATTTTAAGCATTTTCGGGGTAAGAGCATGGCTTGCGAGTTCCTTTTTAACAAGGTGTTTTTTTGCAATATTGAATTTTTCTTCCCTTGTATAGCCTTCAAGTTCAATGACCTCCATACGGTCAAGAAGCGGTTCGGGAATTGTGTCGGCGGAATTTGCCGTTGTTATAAATACAACCTTTGAAAGGTCATAAGGGATTTCGAGAAAATTATCGCAGAAATTACTGTTTTGCTCGGGGTCGAGGACTTCAAGCAGTGCCGAAGCCGGGTCGCCCTTATAATCGCTCGCAAGTTTGTCTATCTCGTCAAGCAGAATAAGCGGGTTTGAGGTTTTTGCCTGCTTTACGGCGTTTATTATTCTTCCCGGCATGGCGCCGATATAAGTTTTCCGGTGCCCTCTTATCTCGGCTTCGTCGTGCATACCGCCAAGTGATATTCTTGAAAACTTCCGTCCCATACACTCGGCTATGGTTTTGCCGATAGAGGTTTTGCCGACGCCGGGAGGACCTACAAGGCAGATAATCTGACCCGTAATATCGGGCGCCAGGGCGTAAACCGAAAGCATTTCAAGAATTCTCTCCTTAACCTTTTCCATACCGTAGAAGTCGCGGTCGAGAATCTTTTCGGCGCGGTTTATATCAACCGCCGATTTGGTATACTTGCCCCACGGCAGTTCAAGACATAACTCTATAAAGCCCCTGACAACCGTTCCCTCATGGGAGCCCTGAGGCATTTTGGAAAGCTTTATTATTTCGCTGTTTATTTTAGTTTTTATCTCATCTGAGCAATTAAGCTTTGAAACCGATTCGAAGAAATTGTCTATCTCGTCAAAACCGTCGTCTCCGTAAAGTTCGTCGCTTATTACCTTCATCTGCTCTTTGAGGTAATATTCCTTTTGATTTTCGTCAATGTTTTGACGGGTCTGCCTCGCGATTGCATTATCTATTTTGCAAATTTCCCGTTCCTTGGATAAAAGTTCAATTACGATTTTAGTCCTTTTGACGGGGGATAACTGTTCAAGGACATACTGTTTGTCATCGAACGGCGCGTTAATACTGAAAGCGATAAAATCCGATAAAAAATCAATCTTATCACTTGACGCTACGGTGGCGATTATTTCGGTGGGAAGTCCGTTTGCAACATCGGCGTAGTATAAAAACTCGTTATGAAGGCGTCGGTTTAACGACTCGATGTAAATCGGGCGGTTGGTTATTTCAAGGTCTTCAAGTCTTTCAACATTCGACACATAGTGATTTCCGTTATCAAATAACGAATTGTGTTTTGCCCGGCAAATGCCTTCTAAGACAACCTTTAACTCGTTGTTCATCTTAAAAACCTGTTTTATTCTGCATAGGCAGCCCACCGAATAGACGCTCTTTACCGAAGGAGCATCCTCGGCGATGTTCTTTTGGGTAACAACATAAATGGGGGAATCGGTATCAACACAAAAGTTTACCGCCTTCAACGACTTTGTTCTTCCGACATCGACCGTTAAAATCATCTTCGGAAAGGCGACAAGCCCCCGAAGCGGTAAAACGGGATAGTTTTTTGTTGCGGTATTATCTGAAATTATCGGCATTTTTGAATTTATCCTTTTTTATAGAGTATGGTTGCGGCAAGATAGTTGGAGTCAAAAATAAAATTGAGCGAGTATCCCGAAATGTTGTAGGTTAAACAATCGCAATCCCGGCTTGCCGGTACAAATTGGATAAGATCGTTCGGAATGGCTTTAAGGCTCGCCGTTTGACCCTTGCTTGCCATGGTTTCGCTTACGGTGTTCGGGTCCATATCGTTTTCAAAACCGTAGGATTTTGTGAAGGACACGATATACTTAATTCCGCTTTCGGGGTGGTCGGTTTCGTAAATATACTGAATATTTTCAGGTGAATCGTCAACATCTTTTATGACCATAAAGGTGGTGTAGGTTTCGCCCTCGTTTTTTTCAAAAGAGGAGTCTTCTTTTTCGGCAAGTTCCTGCTCGATTTTGTTAACATCATACCCGACGGGATACGAAGCCTCGGGCATTTCGCCTGCTTTAACATATTTTACTATGTCAACGCCGGAAGCATCGGTTTCGAGCGTCGGTTTTTTGGTTTCTTCGGTCTTGTTGTTTTTGCAACCTGCAAAAGAGAGTACCATAATTAAACCGATAAATAAACAAATAATTTTTTTCATAATTCTCACCTTTTCATATTAGTCTTTTACATTTTTTCGGGGGTTGTTATTTTCAGCATATCGAGAACATTTTTTATGACCGTCGCAGTGTCGTTACAAAGGGTTATTCTCGCACGCGAGAGGTCTTTGTCGGCATCCTTTACCCTGCAAGCCGAGTAGAATTTATGGAATAGTGTGGCAAGTTCCAAAACATAGTGGGTAATTCTTGCCGGGTCATAGGATTTTGCCGATTGAATTATCTCGTCGGTGAAGGAGGCAATATGAAGGATAAGTTCCTTTTCCTCGGGCGCTTTAAGGAGTTTGAGTTGGTCTTTGGAGGCGTTCTCGCATGAAATTCCTTCTTCGGCTAAGTTTCGCATAATGCTGCATATTCTCGCGTAGGCATACTGAACATAATAAACGGGGTTGTTGCTCGATTCGCTTACCGCAAGGTCCAAATCAAAATCAAAATGGCTGTTCGGTTCGCGGAGGTTAAAGAAAAATCTTGCGGCGTCTATGGGCACCTCGTCAAGCAGTGTTACAAGTGTTATTGCCTTACCCGAGCGTTTCGAAGCCTTTATAACCTCACCGTCGCGCACAAGGCGTACCATCTGCATAAGCACAGCGTCAAGCCGTGTATCGTCAATGCCGAGCGCTTTAAGAGCCGCTTTAAGGCGCGGAACATATCCGTGATGGTCGGCGCCCAAAATATCAATCGCCTTGTCGAATTTGCGGACTTCAAGTTTGTTGTAGTGGTACGCGATATCGGGGACGACATAGGTGGGAAATCCGTTCGCTCTTACGAGAACGAAGTCCTTGTCGCAGCCGAAATCGGTTGCCTTAAACCATAAGGCGCCTTCCTGCTCATAGGTGTAACCGCTCTTTTTAAGAAGGTCGATTATCCTGTCGGTTTC
>DEWC01000023.1:10268-13189 GCA_002363095.1 Ruminococcaceae bacterium UBA3220
AATGCAAAATCAACAAGCGCTTTTTTTCTTGCCGACTCGTCCCTGCCGATGAAAGAATCGCCGTATTTTTCGGCAAACGCCTTTGCGTGATTTATAATATCCTCACCGTGATACGAATCTTCCGGCATTTCTTCCGGGTCTCCGAAAATTTGGCGGTATCTTATATCAAGCGAAAGGGCGAATTTGTTTATCTGATTTCCGGCGTCGTTTATGTAGAATTCCCGTTCGGTATAGTAACCCGCCGCCTCTAAAACGGCGGCAAGGCAGTCGCCGAGCGCTCCGCCTCTCGCGTTTCCGATATGCATAGGACCCGTAGGGTTGGCGGAAACGAATTCAACCAAAACTCTTTTGCCTTCGCCGAAGTTACTCCTGCCGTACGAGGCGCCCTTTTTCACAACATCCAACAGAATGTCTGCTAAGTATTCGTCGTTTAAATAGAAATTAATGAAGCCGGGACCGGCTATTTCCATACGCTCGATGTAGGTGCCGTCGGTTTGGGCGTTTGCGAGTATCTTTTCGGCAATCGCCCTCGGCGGAAGCCTTAATGCCTTTGCCCAAACAAGCGCGGCGTTTACGGCATAGTCGCCGTGTTCCCTGTTAGCGGGGACCTCGATACTGAACCTTGAAAGCTCGCCCGTTTTCTCAAACTCGCCTTTTTCGCAGGCACTTTTGACCGCGTCGTTTATCAATTTCTCAATTTGATTTTTGGCGTGATTTACGATTAATGACATTTTTAAACCTCTTTTATCTTGATTGTAACGCTGTTTTTGCTTATATCGGCGCCGTTTTGCCTTATAATATAGCAGAGAAAAATCTCACCGCCGGACTCGGTTAAGAGGTAGTTGACTCTTTCGCCGAATATGGTAAGTTCAATCGCTCCTGCCGGGGTGGAATAAAGGCAGGTGTTCTCCTTGCCTTCCTCGATTATAAGCCTCGAACGAACGCCTCCGTCCTTTGTAACGGTAACGGTTTTCGGGGGCGATACCGAAATCTCGGTAAAGACCTGCGGAGCATTTTTGAAAATGTTTTCGGTGTATCTTATAAGATAGCCTTCGGAAATTTTCTTAAAGGTTCCGCGGTCGCTTGATTTGATTTCCTGCATTTGGTCGTCTATTCCCTGAACGGCAACCGTTTTTATATTAAAAACCTTCATATAGAGTCAATTACCGCCGTTTCGACATTTTCCTTGTTAATATCCTCGCCTAAGAGTACGGAAGCGGTTTTTTGGAATTCCGCCCCTTTATCGCTTACAAAGAAGCGGTGGCTTCCGCCCGTGGGGTTCAGCATATGCTTTTCGGTGAGCATTCGCTTTACGGCTGCCGCCGAAGCCGTTCCCATATTGATGAGGGTTACCCCTTCGCCCAAAACCGAAGTCACGGCGTCGGCTAAAAGGGGGAAGTGTGTGCAACCGAGAATAAGTGTGTCTATTTTACGGTCAATAAACGGTTGAACATACCGCCTGACCGCTTCGATCGTAAGAGGGTCGTTTTTGTTGGTAAAGCCTTCCTCCACAAGTCCGACAAGAAGCGAACCGCTAACCTCGGTAACCTCGGCGTCGGGAAGGCTTTCAAGAATCAACCGTCTGTGCGCGCCGCTCTTTATGGTGGCGGCGGTGGCAAGAATGCCGATTTTTTTTGAAACGGTTTTTTCTATTGCCTCCTTTACCGAATGGGATATAACCTCAACAAACGGCACCGGCAAATCGGCGGCGGTATCCGGCGCTACCGAGGATACCGTACCGCAGGCGGCAACAATCATTTTAACACCCTTTGAAAGCAAAAATTTTTCGTCTTCGCGGGCGTATCTCTTTATCGTTTCGGGTCCCTTTGTGCCGTAAGGAACACGACCGGTGTCCCCGAAATATACTATATCTTCGCAGGGCAATAATCTTATAATCTCCTTTGCGACGGTTAAACCTCCAAGTCCCGAATCAAAAACGCCGATCGGTCGCAAATCAGACATAAGTTAACACCACCTTTAACGGTTATTCAATATTATTATTATAAGAATTCATAATATATTACCACAAAAAATACTTTTTTTCAAGATTTTACCGATAAAAAAACGAAAAAAGAAACAAGGCTCTTCAAATATGCACATTAACGCCTTGAAAACGCCCGGATTTGACTGAAACTTCGGTTTATTTTGTTGTTTTTCTTGACTATAACACTATATGTGGTGTATAATAATTTTTGAATAAATCAGCGAAAGGAACAGATGTTTTGGCTAAAAAGACGGTCGAATACGGTAACGAAAGCATAAAAAAACTCGACGGTCCCGACAGGGTGCGGAAGCGCCCGGCCGTTATTTTCGGTTCGGACGGGCTTGACGGTTGCGAGCATTCGGTTTTTGAAATCATATCCAATTCTATAGACGAGGCGAGGGAGGGCTACGGAAAGAAGATTTTCGTTACCCTTTATACCGACGGCTCGGTTGAGGTTCAGGACTTCGGAAGGGGCTGCCCGGTTGACTATAACGAAAAGGAAAAATGCTATAACTGGGAACTTGTTTTTTGCGAGCTTTATGCCGGAGGTAAATATAATACCAACGACGGAGATAACTATGAATACTCTGTCGGACTTAACGGACTCGGGCTTTGCGCAACTCAGTATTCCGCCGAGTATATGGATGTTGAGATTAAGCGCGACGGAACAAAGTATAACCTTCATTTTGAAAAGGGATTTAATGTCGGCGGACTTAAAAAGGAACCCTATGAGGGAAAGGATACCGGCACAAAAATCAAATGGAAACCCGACCTTGATGTTTTCACCGATATAAATATCCCGAAGGAATACTTTTTGGATGTCTTAAAGCGTCAGGCTATCGTTAACGACGGGTTGCTGTTTGTCTTTAAGGAGCAACAGGGCGCAAGGTTTATAAACACCGAAATACGCTTCGAAAACGGTATAACGGACTATGTT
>DEWC01000035.1:0-5941 GCA_002363095.1 Ruminococcaceae bacterium UBA3220
TTTTGTTTTTCCGGCGACAGGTGCGGCGGAAAAACTCCTTATAGGCGAAAACCGCCTCGCAGAGCGGTTTTCAAGGGTGCGTGGGTGGTATTGGCGGGAGTAGAGTGCAGTCAGAAAATCTCTGATTTTCTGCGAACGGCATTCCCGTCCAAGAGCTTGTCGACTTTTTCGACAAGCTCAAATCCCCCCCCGGGAAACCTCCCGGGGGGGATTTTGTTCATTTAATCATCTGACAGTTATTATTCTGTCATCCGATATCCGAATTAGTATTTATCGGCTCTGTTAACCCATCTTACACGGGCAGGGTTAGCCTCGATATTGGCAACAGCCTGTTCAAGCTTTGTAGTACCGCCTGCAAAGTCGTATGTACTGCCTGAAATATTACCGAAGTGTCCGACATAGCCTGTCAGAGAGCCTGCCTTCTGGAAGTATGAGTTATTGGTAATTGTAGTTCCTACATGCGAGGCGGCGCCGCCTGTAATAGACGCGTCTATTCCGCCCCATGTCCACATAAACTGTGAAACCATTGTGCAGTCGAAGATGTTATCACGGATAACGAGGTTGGAGGTATTTACATACCATGCATCCTGTGTAGCGGCGATATTTCCGCATCTGTAGATGTCAGCTCTCTGATTCCATGAATAGGTTTCACCCGCGAAACGCATAATATTACCTTTTATGAGAACATTTCTGATATTGCCGTTTGGTTCGCTTGAGGAACCTGACGACTTATGAGCCGAGTCTCCCGTTGTGAAGAATTCGATGTTATAGAAGTTATTAACGAGGAGGTTGTTGGTAAAGTTAACTCCGTCAAATGTTGTATCAACACCGTTATAAGACTGGAATGTGATACCTGCGTCGAAGCAGTGGTATACATAGCAGTGGTCAATCGTGAGGTTGGAACCGCCCTGACCGAACTGGATACCGTTACCGAAGCAGTATTCCGTGTTGGTACCGCTCGAGTTCGGCGAACCGCCTATATAACCGATTTCACAGTTGGTTATGGAGACATTTGTCTTTGCGCTGGCGCCCATTCCGAGACCGCCTGCATACTTAATTCCAATGCCGTCAATCGAGCAACCGGACGCCACATCGATAACCGTACGCTTAAGTCCGATTTCAATTCTCGGATACTTGGTAGCCGGGTTCTGCGAGCAGTAAACATAGAGATAACCGTTGTTTCCGTTTGACGCCTTAAAGTCGGCTGAAGAAGCCGGGAAGTAAACATCGCCTTCCTCGGTAAGCTCGCTGAACGCGTTAAAGTTCATCGCGTTTATGCCGGCATCCTTAGCATTCTTATCGTGGTTACCGGCGAAAGCAGGCTCACCGTTGTAATCGGTGAAGAAGTATACAAGGCCGGGCATCATATAGGTGTTTGCTTCAGCACCGCCGTGAACCTTAACCTTCCAGATGTTGGTGGATACTTCTGTCCAGTAACTAGTGTGGGATGAACCGCCGTAGTTATCTCCGGAGCCGAGGATTACCGGCTTAGGTCCGGTGCCATAGGTACCTAACTTCTGATTGTTCTTCAACGTGATTGCGGCAGCAGTTGAAACGTTCTTCGGAACTCTCCATTCGCCGCCACGCTGCAAGAGGATGGTAGCGCCGCCCTTAGCGTTGTTTATGGCATTAAGAACATTTGCGCCCGAAGTAGTTTTATCGATGTAAATGGTATCCTTACCGTTTACGGCAGAAGCAACACTGGTTGTAGAACTTGTGATGGTAACGGTAGAACCGGTCGCTTCAAACTTGTTGGTTTCCTTGTTGATAGCGTTAAGAAGTGCGTTTGCCTCAACACCGGCACCGCCTTCATCATCGGCTGTGCAAGCGTCCTTCTTAATCTTAATAAGGTCAAGAATTGTCATACTTGAGCCGTTAATCGGAGCATAGTAAGGATTCTGGTTGTCTTCGTACGGGTTGTAGCCAACGCTCTTATTAAGAAGAAGGTTGGTCATATAGGTTAGACGCTCGGAGGTTGTATAATGGTTAAAGAATGTATTGGAAACCTTCTTAACCGCACAGATCGAACCCTGTACCTCTTCACGGGCAGCGGACCAGCGATGACCTAATATTGCACCGGTAGTTTCGTTATTATCCGCAGGAATAGTGAAGTTGTTTGTTGTAACCGGATAATACGAACTGTCAAAAATCGGGTTGGCATCGGCAATAAGGTTAGGACCTACAAGGGTACTGCCAGCCTTCTTGCGAAGTGACAGATTAGCAATATAGTATCCTCTGCCTTGAGAATAACTACCGATGTTTATAAGAATTCTTGTGTTTGCGTCGTTTGTCCACTGAGTATGATCGGTTGTGGTGCTGATTGTATATCTTCTTCTGAATTTACCGTTTTCAACGGTTGTTACTTCCGGTGTAAGTGTAGCACCGCCGGTACCCTGAAGCGAAACGCCTTCAACATCATCGTCTTCGCAACGATAGTTCCATGAAAGTTCATAATTGGCATTTTCGGTCGGGAGGTTGAAGTCGAAACGGATGTTTTGATGCTGACCGCCCGGGAACCAGTACGCCAAATCGTCGTCACCCTGGCCGTCTGCGGTGTAACCGTAGTAATCTTCATCGAAGAAGTTATCGGTAATATCGAGCAACTGCTTAGAATAGAAGGAAAGGATGGCAGGTTTGCTTGTGCTCGTAGCGTATTCCAAATCCCAGCCGAAGAGGTTTGTGCCTATGTTGGCTTCGGTAATTTCCGTATTTGCATTTCCGAAATAGAAACCGCCGTTCATAAACGCGTTATGCGAGTTATCAATCTTATCTCCGCCGTCGTCAATAGCAACGAGATTGAAGTTTGAAAGATAAATCGAAGCCGATTTCTTGGTATGATAGTCAACCTGCTGACCGATATAGAAACGGAAGTTGCCGTCGCCCGTTGTCGGGAGGTCGTCAGGTGTTGTGAAGATTATCGAATAGTGAGCACCGTCAACATGGTCTGCAGCAAAGTGCGGTTCGCCCTCTTCTGCCTCTTCAAGAGGAGTAATGGTAGTATAGCTGCCGGAGTTGTTTTTCCACTGGGGTCTTAAATGAAGCTGACCGCCGTATGCACGGTAATCAAACTCAAACTTATAGGTTGTAGAAGCGGCAATGAAAAGCTGTTTTGAAATTGCATCATAAGCCTCAACCGTGTTATTACCAAATGTGTTTGTGGCGGTTGTCCTTCCGGAAACGGAAAGCATTCTCGAGGTGTTATCGTTCGAGAAGAATCCGGCAGGAATGTCGCTTGAAGTGATGTAGGAAGGTGCGCCACCGTATTTAGACCACTTGTTAAGCGGAGCCGCCATCGGAGAATTGTCGCCGCGCGCCGCCGCCTCGCCGTTTATCGTGGTGAAGTTAGAATACGGATAATTGTTTGAGAAGTTAAGGGTCTTATCGTTTATCTGCGGGCAGAGGTTAGAACCTGTGTAGGTGCCTGCCGCAGCGTCTACCGCCTCATAAACCTGAGGATCGGAGAACGCAAAGCCCATAGAATTCTTCATATCCTGCGTACCCGCACCTAACGGCTTGGAGTTACCAAGCATGATCGCGGTATGAGCGCCGGTATTGGAGTCAACATATCGGAAATAGTTTTTATCGTTGGCACCACCGCCTGCAAAATTGGGACGGAACATAGTAAACGCCGCGGTGTATATGCAGGTTTCGGGGTCATAATCTATCCAAAGGGTGTTTGAGCCGTCTTTGGTTTTGGTATTATCGGTAGCACCGTCTGTAACCATACCGCCGATACCGCCGTAATATGAGCCCTGGAAACGCGTGATATTCGGAATGTTATCACCGAATACCTTCATTTTGCACTTAAAGATAAAGGTCTTGGCGCTACCGTTCCAACCGTCGTTGTCAAACGGTATTACAGTACCGGTAATATTGCTTCCGCTCTGCTTTACAACGATCATCTTTTTGTTCGCCGAAATATTATCGATTTCGTTGGAAGCATATTTATCGTCAAAATACTTGCCGTGGGTAGAGCATGACCAGTATTCGCAGGTTGTATCGGTAGAGGCATGATGTGTAAGCGAGCAGTTGCTTACGGTGCAAATCTTCTTATCGGTCAAAGTTATGTTCTGGATACAACCCTCTGCAGAATATTTGCCTAACGGAGCGTGGCGCATACCGCAGTTTCTGGAGTTTTTAGTCGAGTTAAGATATTCGTTGGTGGCATTATCACCAAAATACATATAAGGTGTAGTCGTATCGAAATTGCTCTTTATCATCTTAGGAGCAACATCGGCGCCGCCGAACATCATTGTATTATCGTCGCCTATTGTATAAACATACATCTTGATATCACTGATGATAAAGGATCCATCGGCACAGTAGGAGTCAAAGCGTTTTGCTCCATAGCCGTGCTCCGCGATTCCTATGGTGATGTATGTGTTAATACCGGTTCTGGTCAAATAGTTGTAGTCGCCGGTTCCAACGCCGATATCCGCAGTGAAGGCGCCGGTTGAAGCGTTGTAGGATGAAGCAAGATAACCTGCCTGAGCGGGGTTCTTATCCGTCTCGGCGATACCCGTATTGTTGTTCCACGCTCTGACGGGGTTAGACATAGGCGCACCGGTTTTAATATCGTTACCACTCATATTTGCGGCGTCAAGTGAACCGCCGCCGGCGTTGGAATACATTCTGCCGATTATCGGCTGGCCGCTTCCCGATAAACGCTTGGCTGTAAAGGTAACCCTCATTCTTACAATACTGGAAGATTCCTTTATTCTGTTTGACGCGGCTCCGTTTTGACCGTAAGCCGAGAACCATTTATGAGTGTTTACCGGAATGAAGATGTTCGAATAAACGATGTCGGCATCGGTGTTTCTGTCGGTAATAGCGGTAACATCGCCGGCACGGTCCTTAATGATGACCGACTGCTTTTTAGTTTCGCTCTTAAAGTAACAATTGCCTACCTTATCAAATTTAACATCACCGAAATCAGCACAGGTGTAATAACCGTATTCATAATCGGTTTCAGCGTGGTAGGTGTAACTGTGGCTTGCAGACGAGAAAGCGTCGTTCGGAACGGTTACAAGACGAACGGTATCTTCATCGGGAGAACAAATGCTCCACATATTTTTCTTTGCATTTGCGGGATGGTTTTTCGAGTTGTTAAGCCCGCCCTCGGCATAGGTACCGGTTACGCCGTAAACCTTGCCCGAATCAAAGGACGAAACCGCCGGAACCGAGATATAATCGCCGTTTGATTTTGTGCCGTTTCCGTTTGCAACGGTTGTAAGCTGCATTTTAACATTTTTAATCAAAAACTCGCTGTTAAAGCCGGCAGCCGAGTTACCGTCGGAATAATACGGTTCGCCTTCATCACCGTAGTTAACATTGCCGATTCTGATAACGCCCCAAACAGGAACCTGGTTAGCGGCAGGAGCAGAGGTAGCAGCAGCCGCTGCTGTTGATATACGAACCTGTTTTTGACCATCTTCTGTGTCATAGTACCAAAGTTTGTTCGTATCCAAGTTTGATCCTACATTGATGGTAGTAGTGTAAACGCCATTGGTAATGGAACTTGAAGCGTTATTGCACATACCTATGTAAGTAGCGCAGTTGGTAACATATGCAGAAGACCCGCTTCCTGCATTTCTATTTTTTGTGTAGTTGAAGATTTCAACATACGGCTTTGTTCCGGCCAACATTTTAACATCAAATGTTAATTTGATAACCGAATTGGGTCCGTATGATCCATCGTAGACGAGCGGGAAAATTACTCCGGAAGGAACCTGGGAATAGCCCCTTTGAGAAGGTCCTACATAAATGGCGTTGGTAGTAACGCCGATAGGAGTAGCATCAGCCGAAGCAACAGTTGCCGCCGTAAACGGAATTACGGCGATGCAGGAGAATGCCATACAAATTGTAAGCACTACTGCAAGAAGTTTCATAGCTTTCACAAAATTCACCTCATAAAATTATTTTTTTGAACAACGATGCCAAA
>DEWC01000035.1:6051-9178 GCA_002363095.1 Ruminococcaceae bacterium UBA3220
TATTCGTTATTCATTAATTAAGGTTCCGGGTTTTTCGGGTTCGCGCGCTCAAAAACAAAATCTGCCCACATCCCAAAACTGCTCTTGTCTTTTCGGCAATGATTCTTTGGCGACATCGCAAAAAAGCAACTATCATTTTTCTTGAAAAAGGCAAAAACAGGGAATATTTTGTTTTTTGAGGCTTAAAGCTTCAAAGCCCGCAGCCTTGAACTGCCAAGATATATAAAACGGTGCTTATCCGTTTTACGCGAATTTACGGTTTTGCCGAGAATATTATAAACGGCTAACAAAAAAGCTCGAATTTACGAGAAAATCGAGCAAAATGTAAAGAGTTGTTTGCGCACCTTATAAGCGCATTATCCGTTTTGCTCATTCTCTTCGGACAAAAACATATTTTCATAGTTACAATACAACAATAAATTTAATGTGTCAAGTCGATTTTTGGTCAAAATGACAAATAACTTATCTTTTGCAATGTAATTTTTACAATTTGCAATGTTGCCGATTTGTATTTCAAAACAACGGATTATTTTTTTACATTTGCCGACGGCGGATTTGTTTGCGACAGAAATACAATATATGGGTATTTTTTCCTTGACCGCAGGAATATTCTGGTATATAATGTATATGATTGGGCTAACGGTGTTGTAACCGCGCTTACGCCTTGAAATGCATTTGGAGGTGCTTGTATTTTGAGCGATACTTTTGTTGTTTGTATGGGAATAGTAACGGTTTTTGTGGGACTCATTTTGATTATAATTACCTGTAAAATCGTAAGTTTTTTCTGCAAAATTCTGATTAAACCCGAAACCGTTAAAAAACCCGAAATCATAAGAACAGACGGCGACATTTCTCCTAAAAAGCGGGAGGAAATCATCGCCGCGGTAACGGCAGCGTGCGCCGAGGATATGGGAACCGATGTTTCCGCCCTCAGGGTCGTATCATTTAAGAAATTATAAAAAGAGGTATATAGATTTATGAAAAAGTATAAAGTAACAGTAAACGGAACCGCTTATGAAATAACACTTGAAGAGATTAACGCAGGCGATGTTAAAACCGAAAGCGCCGCTTCTACGACTGCAACCGCAGCATCAGGTGAGGGCGAAAGCGTTACATCGCCGATGCCCGGCAACATTTTGTCGGTTAAAGTGTCCGAAGGGTCGTCGGTTAAAAAAGGCGATGTTCTTATGATACTTGAAGCAATGAAGATGGAAAACGAGATAACCTCGCCTGCCGACGGAACGGTAAAGTCGCTCGGCGTTTCAAAGGGAACCGCCGTTGAAACCGGCACCGTTCTTTGCGTTATCGGTTAACAGAGGTAAAGGACTATGGCAAAACAAATTGTTGGATTTTTGAAAACAACGGGGGCTTACCAGCTTTTCGGGCATTTCGGCACCGAATGGAAATCTCTTGTTATGATACTTATTTCACTTTTCCTTTTATATTTAGGCATAAAGAAAAAGTTTGAGCCGCTCCTGCTTGTAGGCATTGCCTTCGGTATGCTTCTTACAAATCTTACCGCCTTTACGGGCGAGGCAATGTACCATACCGCGCTTTGGCAGGATTTTATGGCAGGCAAGGCGGGATATGCTCAAATCCTTCACGACGGCGGATTTTTGGATATTCTTTACATAGGTGTTAAAACCTGCATTTACCCCTGCCTTATATTCGTAGGTATCGGCGCTATGACCGATTTCGGTCCGCTTATTTCCAACCCGAAATCGCTTCTTTTGGGCGCCGCCGCGCAGGTGGGTATATTTGTAACCTTTATCGGTTGCGTTAATTTCGGTTTTGTGCAGAAAGCCGCCGCTTCCATAGGTATTATCGGCGGTGCCGACGGACCTACCGCAATATATACAACATCAAAGTTGTATCCTGAACTTTTAGGGCCCATCGCCGTTGCGGCATATTCATATATGGCGCTCGTTCCTGTTATTCAGCCGCCCATTATGAGGCTTCTTACAACCAAAAAAGAGCGCGCCATTGTTATGAAACCGCTTCGCGAGGTCTCGAAAACCGAAAAGATAATCTTCCCTATCGCCGTTACGATAATCGTTTCGCTTCTTGTTCCCTCGGCAACACCGCTTATCGGTTGCCTTATGCTCGGCAACCTCTGGAAAGAATCGGGTGTTTGTGAAAGACTATGCAAAACGGCACAGAATGAACTTATGAATATCGTTACGGTTTTCCTCGGCATTTCGGTCGGCGCAACCGCCACGGCGCAGGCATTTTTGAATATCGAAACGTTGAAAATTCTCGCGATGGGAATCATCGCTTTCGGAATAGGCACCGCTTCGGGCGTTTTGCTTGCTAAGTTTATGAATTTGTTCGCCAAAAACAAGGTAAATCCGCTTATCGGCTCGGCAGGCGTTTCGGCGGTTCCGATGGCGGCTCGTGTTTCGCAAAGCGAAGGTCAGAGGGAAAATCCCTCAAACTTCCTTCTTATGCACGCCATGGGCCCGAATGTTGCCGGAGTTATCGGCTCGGCTATCGCCGCCGGCGTTCTTATTTCGATTTTAAGTTAATTTGCGTTAATGAGGTAAATATTTATGGAAAATAAACCGCTTCTTATTACCGATACGATTTTAAGGGACGCTCACCAGTCGCAGGCGGCGACGCGGATGAGGCTTGAGGATATGCTCCCCGCCCTTGAAAAGCTCGACAAAATCGGCTACTGGTCGGTTGAGTGCTGGGGCGGAGCAACCTTCGATGTTTGTATGCGTTTTTTGAACGAAGACCCCTGGGAGAGACTTCGCGCAATAAAAAAGCATATGCCCAACACAAAACTTCAAATGCTTTTCCGCGGTCAGAACATTTTAGGCTACAAGCATTATGCCGACGATGTTGTTGAGGCGTTCGTTGAAAAGTCTATCGAAAACGGAATTGATGTTATCCGCATTTTCGACGCCCTTAACGATACAAGAAACCTTGAACAATCGGTTAAATCCTGCAAAAAATTCGGCGGAATTTGCGAAACAGCCATTTCGTATACAAAATCGCCCGTTCACAACGAGGATTACTTTGTAAATCTCGCAAAGCAACTTGAAAATATGGGCGCCGATGTAATTTGCATTAAGGATATGGCGAACCTTTTATTGCCGTTTGACGCCTTTTCCCTTGTTAAAAA
>DEWC01000054.1:0-4732 GCA_002363095.1 Ruminococcaceae bacterium UBA3220
ACCGAAATAATTCATCAAATCGGCGTTCCCGCGCACATCAAAGGCTATAATTATCTGCGTGAGGCGATAATCCTTTCGGTCAAGGACAACGAAATGATAAACGCCGTAACAAAACTCCTTTATCCGACAATTGCCAAAAACAACGATACAACATCTTCAAGAGTCGAGAGAGCCATACGCCACGCAATTGAGGTTGCGTGGGACAGGGGAGACCTCGACACATTGAATTCGTATTTCGGATACACCGTTCAAAATGACCGCGGGAAGCCTACAAACAGTGAATTTATCGCTATGATTGCCGATAAAATCCGTCTTAAAATTGCAAATCCGGGATTTTTCAGAGCATAAACCGAAAACCGTCATTTATCCGGCGCCGACATCGGCGCCTTTTTGAGTTTTGCATTATAAACTTTAAGTTGACGAAAAAAGTAAAATATGGTAAAATACCATTATTATTGTAGGGGCGGTGGTGTTTTGGATAAAACTGTTTTTAAAAAATATTCCATTTATTTAGCTCCTTTGTATTTTGTGATAAGTATGATTGTAGGTTTTTCCATGGTTACTCCAATGGGAAAGGTATCGAAAATTGATTCTTTCGCTTCGAAACCGGTAAAAACCGTAACAACGCAAAATCCTCAGATTTTAAACGACTGTAAATTTGAAAACGGTGTTTTTGTCGCAAAAGGTAATGACCCGTACGTTGTTTATGACTGCTCTGATTATTCGATTGAAGCCATTTCGGCAAATTTTGTAGTTGACAGCACCGATGATGTTGTTGTTTTGTATTTTGATATCGGTACGGGTTTTAATGAGGATAATAAGGTTCCGTTCAAACCCGAAGAGGATACCGGTCTTGATTTTGCATATGAGAATAAAACTTTAAAACAGGTGAGATTTGACTTTCAAGGCAAATTAAAACCCAAAGAAATTGATTTTTATGATGATTGTATAATACTGCATGAGTCCGTACCGATAAATGCGTTATACCCGCCGATAATTGTTGTCATAAGTCTTATTATTTCTGCTGTGTTGACAATCATTGAGGCAAAAACAAAAGCGGTTTTAAAGATTGTTTCGGCAATCAAAAAGAATGCAAAACGCATACTTGTTTTTATTGTCGGAATTCTTTCTTCGGCTATTATAGGAGTCGTTTTAACATATGTAACATTTGGGACAAAAAGTCAAAATAGCCTTTATGCCTTTTTTTTCCTCTTTTCAGCGGTAGCGGTTGTTTTTGAAATTATTTTTTTCCGCAAGACGGCGGGCAAAAAAACCGAAAATGTTTTTTTGGCGATATGTCTTACGATCGGAATGATGATGATAATCATTACACCAATCGGGCATGTTTCCTGGGATACCGGAACGCATTATCGATATGCGCTTTCAACTACTGCCCCCAATACACAATACAGTGTTTCCGACAGTCTCATTATTACAAATGCACCGATGACACTGCCATCCGCACGCCCTGAAGATAATATCGCCCTTAATATTACACTTAACATCAAAGATAATCAGATTGGCGGTGCTACTGCTTTCGAGCCGAATATTGCGCATTTCGGTTCCGGTGTTGCGGTAAAACTCGCCAGATTTTTGGGCTTTTCTTTTGTTTTGGCTTATATGGCGGGTAAAATTCCTATTCTACTGACTTACGCCTTTGTTTGTTATTTTGCCATAAAGAAACTAAACTCCGGAAAAATGCTTTTGTCGGTTATTGCGCTTTTCCCGACATCGCTTTTGCTGGCGACAAACTATTCTTATGATTATTGGGTTATTGCGTTTTCGTTTTTAGGGCTGGCTTTTTATTATTCGGAAATTCAACAACCCTTGAAACCAATCAGCGATAAGGACACTTTTATTATGTTCGGTTCGCTGTTTTTGGCGTCTTTACCGAAAGCGATATATCTGACACTCTTGCTAATTCCGTTATTTATGCCGCCTAAAAAGATTATTAAAAAGCGAAGATACTATTCCGCTTTTTTAGTTTCAATAGTTTTACTGTTGCTTATGTTCGTTGTAAAGGCAAAATTAAGTGTGTCCGGCGGCGGAGATATGCGTGGCGGCGATGAAATAAATTCATCCGCTCAACTTTCGGGAATTATTGCAAATCCCTTTGGATATTCTAAAGTATTGTTTAATTTTTTAAAGGGCTATTTGTCTGTAAAAACCATGCCGCATTATATTTCCAATTTGGCGTATCTCGGATTGGGCACTCATGCGAACATATTTATCTGGTCGATAATTATCCTCGGAATAATTGATAAAAACAAATATGACGCCGAAACGGCGAAATTATATCAAAAAATTATTGCTGTATTGTTATTTATCGGGACGGCGGCAATGATTGCTACGGCATTGTATGTTGACTTCACTCCTGTCGGTTCCTCGTCTGTCGGCGGTTGTCAACCGCGTTACCTGATTCCTATTATATTCCCGGTTTGTTATACGCTGGGGAGTTTCAAAAAACATATCACATTCTTTGAAAAACACAGAGCCGTTGTTAATACTGTGGTTTTCGCTGCCTGCTCGTATTCGATTTATATCGATGTATTTGAATTGGTTTTGAAAAAAATGGTTTAGGATATGTAACCGCTTTCTTTGAAAAGGGTCATATCAAATGATATAGTAATAATCGCGGATTTTACATTATGCTTGATGTAAAATTTGCGAAAAAATAATTTTTAAAAGGGAGTAATCTAAATGGGAGAAAGAGCAAAATGGAGTTCCCGATTCACCTTTATTCTTGCGGCGATCGGGTCTGCGGTAGGTCTTGGAAACGCATGGAGATTCCCGGGACTTGCGGCAAAACACGGCGGAGGAACATTCTTGTTTGTCTATCTTTTGGCAATGCTTGTAATGGGTATTCCGCTTCTTATGATGGAAATAGCGCTTGCGCGTAATTTCCGCAAAGGTGCCATCGAATCAATGAGAGGCATCAAAAAAGGACTTGAGCCCGTAGGCTGGGCTGCAACCTCAAACGCATTTGTTATCGTTTGTTATTATGCGGTTGTTTTTGCGTGGGTAATCCTTATGTTCGTATTTTCGTGGAAATTTGCCGGCATGACCGGAGATTCCGCAAAAGCATCGGGCTTGTTCTTTGAACTTACAAAGACAACAGGAGCAATCAAGGGAACATCAATTCCCGGCGTTGTTTTCGTTTGTCTGCTTGCTGCATGGGCGCTTATTTTCTATTGCATCAGAAACGGTGCAAACTCAGTAGGTAAGGTTGTTAAATACACGGTATTTGCACCTGTAATCCTTTTGCTTATTATGGCAATAAAGGGTTGCACCATGCCGGGAGCCGGCGAGGGACTCGCAATGCTGTTTGTGCCGAAACTGTCTGCGCTCAATGACCCGACCCTTTGGGTAGACGCAATAGGTCAGGTTTTCTATAGCCTTTCAATAATGATGGCTATAATGTTCGCTTATGGCTCATATCTCGGTGATGACGCCAATATAGCCATTGACGCCGTTATAATAGCGTTCTCTGATATGGCAGTAAGCGTTCTTTCGGCAATAGTTATGTTCTCGACAATGGGCGGAACGGGCATGCTCGGTAATATTACCGCAAGCGGTATCGGTACGGCATTTATCGTTTATCCGCAGGCTATCGTTAATCTTACGAGTATCGGGTGGTTTAACGCAGTATTCGGCGCGATATTCTATCTTATGCTTATAACCCTTGCCATTGACTCTGCATTTTCAATCGTTGAGGGTGTTTCGGCAGCGCTTGCCGACAAGTTCCACCTTAAGCCTAAAACCGTAACAATCTCAATATGCGCAATTGCCGGCATTATTTCCGTTTTATTCGTAACCGAAGCAGGACTTGCATGGCTTGATATTGTCGATAACTGGGCTAACAACTATAACCTCATAATAATCGGAGTACTTGAATGTATCGCTGTAGGCTGGTGCTTCAGCCTGCGCAAGGTTCTGAGTGAAATCAACCTCAATACCAAAAAGTTCCGGATGCCTTATTTTTGGTTTGTATCATCGGTTAAGTTTATTGCGCCGCTGCTTTTAAGCGCGTTGTTTGTATGGAATATCTATTCGCTCTTCCACGATAACGCAGGTTCCTATGGCGGTTATCCGATTTGGGCGCAGATCGTTGCCGGTTGGGTTGTAACCGTTCTTGTGTTCGCAAGCGGATTCATCGCCAAGATATTTGTGAATAGAATGAAAAAGAACGGATATACAGAAGATGAAGTCGTTTGGAGCGACAAAAATTGATTTTTTGATTAGCCTATATAAATATCAGCCCCCTCCGTTTCGGGAGGGGGCTGAAACTTTTATATTCTATTATTCAACCTTCGGCAGTTTTGCTCTTGCGGCTTCAAGTTCCTCATCGGTCGGAATATAGTCGCTCATTTTGCCGTCGTGGAATTTTTCGTATGCTACCATATCGAAATATCCCGTTCCGGTAAGACCGAACACTATTGTCTTTTCTTCACCGGTTTCCTTGCATTTAAGCGCTTCGTCAATCGCAACGCGAATGGCGTGGGAACTTTCGGGGGCGGGGAGAATACCCTCAACCCGCGCAAAGTATTCGGCAGCCTCAAACACTTTGGTTTGTGTAACGCTTCTTGCCTCCATAAGCTTCTGGTCGTAGAGTTCTGAAAGGGTGGAACTCATACCGTGGTAACGAAGCCCGCCTGCGTGGTTAGGCGAGGGGATAAAGTCGCTTCCCAAAGTATACATCTTTGCGAGCGGACATACCATACCGGTATCGCAG
>DEWC01000054.1:4865-5418 GCA_002363095.1 Ruminococcaceae bacterium UBA3220
CCGCGGAGTTTTTCGCCCATAAACGGAGCGATAAGACCGCCGAGATTTGAACCGCCGCCGGCACAACCGATAATCATATCGGGCTTGATGCCGTATTTATCGAGAGCCGCCTTTGTTTCAAGGCCTATAACCGATTGATGCAAAAGTACCTGATTGAGAACGCTTCCGAGTACATAGCGATAACCTTCGCTTCCTACGGCAACCTCAACCGCTTCGGAAATTGCGCATCCGAGACTTCCCGTCGTGCCGGGGTGCTCCGCCAAAATCTTTTTGCCTATATTTGTGGTCTCGCTCGGAGAAGGGGTAACCGATGCTCCGTAGGTGCGCATAACCTCGCGTCTGAACGGTTTTTGCTCATATGAGCATTTAACCATAAATACCTTGCAGTCAAGACCGAAATATGAGCATGCCATCGAAAGGGCTGTACCCCATTGACCGGCTCCCGTTTCGGTTGTAACGCCTTTAAGTCCCTGCTTTTTAGCGTAATAAGCCTGAGCAATGGCCGAGTTTAATTTGTGGCTTCCCGATGTGTTGTTGCCCTCGAATTTGTAGT